>NZ_JBVVQO010000015.1:0-144223 GCF_055811215.1 Mesorhizobium sp. WSM4819 | reverse complement strand
AGGGCATCTATGGCCGCGAGATGTTCGAGACCTGGTACAAGATGATCGCGCTGGTGCAGGGTCCGCTCGATGTCAGTTGGCTGATCACGCACCGCATCGGCGTGGACGACTTCCAGACCGGCTTCGAGGCGATGACGAGCGGCAATTCCGGCAAGGTGGTGATGGATTGGTGAGGGCGGCCTTGGGGCTGGACTACAGGGCTCGCCATTCGCGGCGTGAACGCCCGGGAATAGCGCGATTTTTGAGTTCGTGAGGGCGATGATGACGCTTCTTTATCATTCAGGGCTATCGAATCCAGGACTTGATTGCCATCCGGCGCACCAGCCGTTGACAGGCGGTTGGTCATGTCGAGAAGCATTCCGCTACGGACCGGGCAAGCACGAATGAAGACCCAAATTGTCGTCGTTGGCGGTGGGGCTGGAGGTCTTGGACTCGTGCGCCGGCTCGGAGCACGGCTCGGCCGCAAGGATTTCGATATCATTCTTGTCGAGCGTAACCACACCCATGTCTGGAAGCCGCTCCTCCATGAGGTCGCGGCCGGCTCACTCGATGCAAATCTTGACGAAGTGGGCTACCGCGGCCACGGGCACCGTTGGGGCTACCGCTTCTTCTACGGGTCGCTGGAGGCCATCGATCGCACCGCGCGGCAGGTCACAGTGGCGCCGATATTCGACGATGACGGGTCGGAACTGGTCGGTCGACATCGGCTCCGATACGACTACCTCGTTATCGCAATCGGGTCGGTTTCAAACGACTTCGGCACTCCCGGAGTCAAGGATCATTGCCTTTTCCTCGAAGACCGTCACCAAGCGGATCGCTTTCGATTGAAGTTGTTGAATCATTGTCTTCGAGTGTCCAGGACAATGTCAGCTGATTCAACCGACGACGCCTTCGTTGATATAGCTATCGTAGGTGGCGGCGCGACAGGCGTCGAACTCGCTGCTGAACTCTATAATGCTGCATCATCTCTCAGACATTATGGCCTGGAAGTCTTCGACGAGACCCGGCTGAGGGTCACTTTGATAGAGGCCGGGCCGCGGATTCTTCCGGCTCTCCCAGAAGCTTTAGCAAAGGCTGCGCATCAGGAACTTGAGGCCCTCGGCGTCCGGGTGCTCGCAAACACGGCTGTATCCGAAGCAACGGAACAGGGACTGAGGTGTGCTACCGGGGAGCAGATAGACGCCAATATTTGCGTCTGGGCTGCAGGAGTGCAGGGGGCAAATATTCTAGGAGAGCTCGACGGACTCGAGGTGGCGCGCAGCAGGCAACTTGTCGTCCTTCCCACCCTCCAAACGAGCCGGGACGAGCGCATCTTCGCTATCGGCGATTGCTGCTTTTTCAAGCCGGAAGGGGCGGGCGGCCCGGTGCCGCCACGCGCTCAGGCCGCCCACCAGATGGCATCGACCGCTTATCGCAACATTCTTCACTTGATTGCCGGGGAAACGCCGGAGGCATTTGTCTATCGGGACAAGGGCTCGCTCGTGTCGTTGAGCCGGTTTTCCACCGTCGGTAGCTTGATGGGAAACCTCGTCGGAGGCCGTATGGCGATCGAGGGGCGGCTCGCCAGGATGATCTACGTCTCTTTGTACCGCATGCACCTGGTGGCCATACATGGCTGGATCAAGGGCCTGGCCCTTATCCTGGTCGGCCATGTCAACCGGGTTGTCCGTCCGCGTCTCAAATTGCATTGATGTTGGTCAGGCGAGTGGCAGGCTGCGACCGAAAGATGCCGCTGAGGTCTGCATTGCACTTCGGCTGAGCGACGCCCGAGTGGACTTGCCGCCTTCCTCGCCCGATTTGCGCCATATGGCATGCCGACGGACGGCTCAAAACGAATGATCCCGCTGAATTGTAGGGGCATAACAGCAGCGAAATCTGCCCGCCGGACGCCACTCTAAGGTCCGACTACAAATGTGACTTTGGATCAAGCGACAGCGTTGCACCTATGGCCGTTGATCATGACAGGGATAGCGTCAGCGCCCCGACCGAGCTGATGAAATTCGAGACCCGCCATGTGCCGGGCGCGCTGAAGCTGTCGCAGGAAATGGGCTGGCCTTATCGCCAGGAGGACTGGGAATTTGCCGTGAAGGTCGGCAATGGCCTGGTCCTCGAGCGGGCAGGACAGGTGATCGGCACTGCCATGTCCTGGAATTACGGACAGGCCTATGCCACTGCCGGGATGATCATAGTAACCGGCTCCGCGCAAGGCGGCGGCAACGGCTCCCGGCTTTTTGACGGGTTGCTTCAGGCCACGGACAGGCGCAGCGTGCTGCTCAATTCGACGGAAGAGGGGTTCGCACTCTACAAGCGACGCGGGTTCACTGCCTGGGGTACGGTGGTTCAGCACCAGGGCCCGCTGACCGTTGCCGTGACGCAGAGTGCGCGCGACGACATCCGTCAGGCGACGGTCTCTGACCTCGCGGCAATCCAGGCCTTCGACGAACGGGCCACAGGCATGCCCCGGCCGTCGATGGTGGCTGGCCTCGCTGACGCGGGCAATGTTTCGGTCATCGAACGCGCGGGGCGGATTGCAGGCTACGCTATCGCCAGGCGGTTCGGCCGCGGCTATGTCGTCGGCCCTGTTGCAGCAGAAAGCGCCCAAGACGCGCGGCTTCTGATCCTGCCCCAGCTTGCGACGCTTCACGGCCAATTCGTGCGCATCGACGTCTATGCCGAACACGGATTGGGCGACTGGCTGGAGAGCCTGGGCCTCGCGCGTGTCGGTGCTGTGATCGCGATGGTCAAGGGGCGACGGCCCGTTTGCGACGGGACGGCCCGCATGTATGCCTTGGCAAATCAGTCGTTCGGTTAAGGAATGAGGTAGGGTAGCGATGGATACGAATGTAAATATCCGTGAGGCGGCACAAACGATCGATGCCCTCATCACCCCGTCGCTGCTTCTGGACCGGGGGCGGATCGAGCGCAACATCCAGCGTCTGGCCGAGCATGCCAGAGAGCTTGGCGTAGTGCTGCGCCCGCATATGAAGACGGCCAAAAGCATCGACGTCGCCCGACATGTGTTCCCCGGCGAACCCGGCCCGATCACGGTCTCGACCATCGCCGAGGCGGAGTATTTCGCCGGCCACGGCTTTCGCGACATCACCTACGCAGTCGGCATGTCGCCGGCGTCGGCCGTCCGCGCCATGGAGCTTTGTCGCCGCACCGGCGCTGATGTGAAGCTGCTGCTCGATTCCGTGGAGCAGGCCGACGCCCTGGCCGGTGTACGCGAAGCCACCGGTGTGACGCCGTCAGTCTTCATCGAACTGGACTGCGACGACCATCGCGGCGGATTGAAGCCGGACGATCCCAAGCTGCTCGATGTGGCCGACAGGATCGTCGCAGCTGGCGCCAACCTGGTCGGCGTCCTCGCCCATGCCGGCGAGTCCTATGGCTTGAACACGCCCGATGCGCTGGTCAAGGCAGCCGAGGACGAGCGTTCGGCCACCGTGCGCGCCGCCGAAACTTTGCGCGCCCACGGCCATGCCTGCCCGATCGTCAGCCTCGGCTCGACGCCGACGGCGCACTTCGCCGAGAACCTCGAAGGCGTCACGGAGCTGCGCGCCGGGGTCTACATGTTCTTCGATCTCGTCCAGCACGGGGTAGGGGTCTGCCGTCTCGACGATATCGCGATTTCCGTGTTGGCCACGGTGATCGGGTCCAAGCCGGAAAAAGGATGGGTGCTGGTCGACGCGGGCTGGATGGCGCTTTCGCGCGACCGCGGAACCGCAAACCAGCAGGTCGACCAGGGTTACGGTGTCGTCTGCGATGAAAAGGGGCGGGTGCTTGAAGATGTGATCGTGGCGCAGGCCAGCCAGGAACACGGTATCGTCGCCATTCGTGCCGGTTCTGGAAAGTCCATGCCCGATTTGCCGCTCGGGGCTCGGGTCCGGATTCTGCCCAACCATGCCTGCGCGATGGCCGCCCAGCACCACTTCTACAGCGTCGTCAACGGGGACAGTCCCCGGATCGAAGCCCGTTGGGAGCGGATCCGCGGATGGTAGGGGCTGCAATCGCAACGCATGGCGCCCATGCAAACTGACGCACTGGTGGTGCAATCATGAAGTTTACATCTTATTGGCTGGATACCTCTCAGCCGTTCAATGAGGGCGCGTCCAAACCGCTCGAAGGCCACTACGATGTGGCGGTTGTGGGCGGCGGCCTGACCGGATCCTCCGCCGCGCTTGCCCTCGCCAAAAAGGGCGCCCGGGTTGCACTGTTGGAGGCCGAAACGATCGGCTACGCCGCTTCCGGCCGCAATGGCGGGATGTGCAACAACGGTTTTGCCCAGAACTATGCAATCATGGCCGGCAAGCACGGCAAGCCGGCCGCAAACGCCCTCTACAAGGCTTTCGACGCCGGCGTCGATATGGTCGAGCGGTTGGTGCAGGAAGAAAAGATCGACTGCAGCTTCTCCCGGGTCGGCAAGCTTAAGCTTGCCGCCAAGCCTGAGCACTACGACGTGCTGGCGCGCAGCCAGGAACTCTTGGCGGCAAATGTCGATCCCGGGACGAGGATGATCGCGCGCGCCGACCTGCGAACTGAAGTCGGCACCAGCCGCTACCATGGCGGGCTGCTATTTCCCAAGAGCGCCAGCATGCATGTCGGCCGTTTCGTCCGGGGCCTGGCGACCGCCGCCGCACGGCGGGGCGCAGAGGTCTATGAAAATGCCCCCGTCATGGCTCTGCGCAAGGTCGCCGACGGGCATGAGGTCGAGACCCCGCGAGGCAAGATCGTCGCGCGTCAGGTCCTGCTGGCGAGCGGCATTTCCCAGGTCGGTCCGCTCGGATGGATCCGCCGCCGCATCGTGCCGGTCGGCGCCTTCCTGGTCGTGACGGAACCGCTGTCGCCTTCGCAACTCGAGCGCCTCATGCCGACCCGACGCAATGTCGTCGACACGCGCAATCTCGTCGTCTATTGGCGGCTGACGCCGGACAATCGCATGCTGTTCGGCGGGCGGGCCCGGTTTGCAGTATCCAACCCGCAGTCCGACGAGAAGAGCGGCCGGATCCTGAAAGCGGCGATGGTCGAGGTCTATCCGGAACTGGCCGACATCCGCATCGATTACTGCTGGGGCGGCATGGTCGACATGACCCGCGACCGGCTGCCGCGCGCCGGAGAGCGCAACGGAATCTACTACTCGATGGGCTATAGCGGCCACGGCACCCATATGTCGACGCTGATGGGCAGCATCATGGCCGATGTCATGGACGGGCGTCCCGACCTGAACCCCTGGAAGGATTTCGACTGGCCGGCGATCCCTGGATACTTTGGGCGTCCCTGGTTCCTGCCGATCCTCGGTGCCTATTACCGCATGAAGGACCTTGTCACATGATTTCGCCCCTCGAACACCTGTCCCGCAACGGCCGCCTGGACAAGTTCTTCATCGACGGTCAATGGGCCGAGCCGAGGGGCACCGCCCAGAGCGTCGTCGTGAATCCCGCCACCGAAGAGGTCGTGGCCCGGTTTCCGCTCGGAAACAGCTGGGATGTGGACGCGGCCGTTTCAGCGGCCCGGCGGGCGTTCGCCACCTGGAGCCGTACCAGGCCGGAATACCGCGCGGGTCTGCTTGATCGCCTGCAGGCGCTGCTCGAAGCGCGCAATGAACTGCTTGCGCAATGCTTGAGCCTCGAAATGGGCGCGGCGATCGGATATGCGCGCACCGCGCAGGTGCCGCTGGCAATCGCCCATGTGCAGGTCGCTCGCGATGTCCTGAAAACCTTCCCCTTCGTCGAGCAGCGCGGCCACACCGCCGTCACCCACGAACCGATCGGTGTCTGCGCGCTGATCACGCCCTGGAACTGGCCACTCTACCAGATCACCGCCAAGGTTGCGCCGGCGCTTGCCGCAGGCTGCACGGTCGTGCTCAAGCCAAGCGAGCTCTCTCCTTTGGACGCGCTGCTGTTTGCCGAGGCGATTGAGGAAGCCGGCTTCCCTGCCGGCGTCTTCAACCTCGTCAATGGTGACGGCCCAGGCGTGGGTATGGCTCTCGCCTCCCATAGGGATGTCGACATGATCTCCATTACCGGCTCCACCCGTGCCGGCATCGCGGTGGCCCAGGCCGCCGCGCCGACGGTCAAGCGCGTGTCGCAGGAGCTCGGCGGCAAGTCGCCGAACGTGATTTTGCCCGACGCCGATCTCGACCGTGCCGTTTCACGGGGCGTAGCCGCCGCCTTCCGCAATCTCGGCCAGTCATGCAGCGCGCCGACGCGCATGATCGTGCCGCGCGAGCGGCTGTCCGAGATCGAGGCAATCGCCAGGAGGGCCGCAGCCCAGATCATCGTCGGCGATCCGCTTTCGGAAACCACCACTCACGGTGCAATCGCCAACCGTTCCCAGTTCGACCGCATCCAAACCATGATCGGCGTCGGCATTTCAGAGGGCGCCAGGCTCCTCACCGGCGGGTCGGGTCGCGCGGACGATCTGAGCGTCGGGTTCTATGTCAAGCCGACCATCTTTTCCGACGTGCGCACAGGCATGCGCATTGCCCAGGAAGAGGTTTTTGGGCCAGTTCTGTGCATCATCCCCTACGACACGGTCGAGGAGGCCGTCACTATCGCCAACGATACGGTCTACGGCCTGGGCGCCCATGTGCAGGGCGAGGATATGGGCGCCGTCAGGGACGTCGCCTCGCGGATTCGCGCCGGTCAGGTTCATCTCAACTACCCGGCCTGGGATCCGCACGCCCCGTTTGGCGGTTTCAAGCAGTCCGGAAACGGACGCGAATATGGCATCGAAGGCATGTTGGAGTACCTCGAGGTCAAATCCATCCTCGGCTATTTCTAGGTGATATTTCGCCTGGCGCAGAGGGCGCAGCTGCCGTCTACGCCTATAGGCTGAGCGGATCGCTAATCAGTTAGAACACGTCGATTGATGACTGAATCGGATTTGGTGACGTCTGCGTCGGTTTGACTCATCAGGTTGCGATTCTATTCGGTCGCTTTGTGGGTTACCGATTCGGGCATGATCGACCGACGCGGAATCGAGCAGCGGTGGAGGCGGACCGCTCGAAGCGGACGAGCGTGGCGGCCGGGTATTCGCTGCGAGTGAGCTCGTGCTGCGGGTTGTGGGCTTGCGGTGGTGTCTGAGATCACCGGTCTGGCCCGTTCGACGATCGGGCGTGGCATCAAAGACCTCGATGTTGCGACGGCGCGCGGGCAGGTGCGTCGACAGGGCGTTTGTCTATGCGATCGAATGGAGTGGCAGAGAACTCTGGTCTGGAGCTTCCTCGATTGCTCGAAGCTCCGCCGTGCTGGGTTCAATTTGAGATTATTTTGACCAGGACTAACCTCCCACGCTCTCTTGATGTCCTTCGAGGCACGCCGAGATCGCCCGCAGCTGGAATTCCAGTGCGGGACCCTCCGCCGGGAACCGGCCGTCCAGCGCGGAGGTGCCGACGGTAAATCCCGCTGCGCCAGTGTTGCGAATGGTGTTGATCTGATCCGGCCGGTCCACCGATCCCGCGACGATAACGGGCTTGGGCACGGCCCGGCACACAGCGTCGATCAGAGACGGCACATTGCCTGCCGAACGGTAGGCGAGAAGGTCGAGACCGGCGACACCGGGATGGCTGGCGAGCGCGACCGCGCTTTTGACGATCTCGGCCTGCGATCCTTCCAAAATGCTCGGGTGCCCGACGATGCGACCCGGAAACGGATAGTAGCGGATGGGCGTCCCTTCCAGCAGCGGCAGCACGTCCCCGGCATGGGTGCCACCGAGAAGAAAGTCGACGCCGAGGTCGATCGCCGCCTTGACCGAGCGGATCTCGCTGTCGCGGTCGAGCGATACAACTTCGAGATAAGTGTTGGCTCCGCCCTCGCGGATCTGGCGGGCGAGGGCGGCAAGCGCGTCGAGCGGCAGGCCGATGTCCTTGAAGCCGATGTGGCGGATTCCGGCCCCGAGCGCCGTTTCGGCGTGGACGGCGGCGTCGGTCACGGTGCGGTCGTTGCGTGTCAGCATGAAGATGAAGTCGAATTGGGTCATGGGATGACGGCTTTCTGGTTCGGGAGGGAGGTCTTCAGCCTAAGGGCGTAGTCGAAGGCGGTCTCCAGGCTGGAGGGGTCGGCAACGCCAGACCCCGCGATGTCGAAGGCGGTGCCGTGATCGGGGCTGGTGCGCACGAAAGGCAGGCCCAGCGTGACGTTCACGCCATGGTCGAGGCCCATATATTTGACCGGGATGAGACCCTGGTCGTGATACTGCGCGACCACGATGTCGAAACGGCCCTTGCGGGCCTGCATGAACACGGTGTCGCCTGGCCATGGGCCGGAGGCGTCGATGCCTTCGGCACGGGCCGCCTCGATCGCCGGCCGGATGATGCGGATTTCCTCGTCTCCGAAGAGACCGCCTTCGCCGGCATGCGGATTGAGGCCGGCGACGGCGACGCGCGGATGGGAGATGCCGAGCGCCTTCGCACCGGCATCGGCCAACCGGATGGCATCCATCTGCGCCGCGAAATCGCCTTTGCGGATCGCCTCGGACAGCGAACAATGGATGGTGACGAGGACCGTGCGAATGTCCTCGTTCGCCAGCATCATGGCGACCTTGGGAGCCCCGCCATGATCGGCCAGGATTTCGGTGTGGCCGGGATAGTGCAAACCGGCTGCTGCGAGTGCTTCCTTGTGAATCGGCGCCGTTACGATGCCGCCCACCCAACCGTCCCGCGCCAGTCCGATCGCGACAACGATGGCGTCGAACGCCGCGCGTCCACTGACGGCCGAAACCTGGCTGACCGGTGGCAGGGCGGAAAGCTGCGAGGAGCAAAGCACGTTGAGGGTTCCGTCATCGAGCACGGTCTCATCGACGGAGGCGATCGGCCGGATCCGCACATCAGCATCGAGTGCGCAAAGGGCGTGGGTCATCACCAGCGGATCACCGACGACGATCCAGTGTCGCTTGTCCGGTCGACGGAGATACATTTTTGCGATGATCTCGGGGCCGATGCCGGAGGGATCACCCATGGTCACGGCGAGAGGAGCGTCATGGGCGGTCATCGATCAGAGCCTTTCGTGAAAGCGGTTTGCCAGCAGGTCGCGGGCGGCATCAAGGAGTGCAGAGGGTGAGCCGAAGCCTCCCGCCTTCATGGCGATGGTGAGCGGCTCTCCGTCCGCCCGTTCGGCGCGGCCAACCGGAAAGCCGGGCTCCAACTCGCGGGTGAGAAGGAACCCGTTGATGCCGAGGCGATCCAGGATCGCGGCCATCGTCTCGCCGCCGGTGGCGATCACCGCGTCATAGTCGCGCCGGGCGACCGCTGCGGCTGCTTGTCCGGCGAGGTTCGTCATCACCGCGCTGGCATTCTCCTGCCGTTGCAGCGGTGCCCGAAGACAAATCACACGGGCGTCGCCGGGAGCGTCGGCCAGGTCGCTGACGACGGGAACGCCTCGTACACGCAAGGTCTCGCATTGGACGCGCGTCACCGGATTGGTGCTTCCTGCGACGATCACCACCCGCCCGGCGGCTTTGCCCGTACCGGGCGTTCATCAGGCACGGCAGGGACCAACGATGCCAGCGCGATGGCGAGACCAGGAGAGCCCACCCAAAGAACAGTCTCAGGCTCGGGGATGCTGGCGACCTGCCGGTTCAGTACGTCCTGGCTGTCGGCGTCGAGGATCAGAATGGACCCTTTCGTCGCCGCATCGCCGAAACTGTCGGGGGCGATAATGATCGGTTTACCCAGGGACGGATCGACCAGATCGGCAATGTCCGAGGTGCCTGCGGGATGGACTGGATCACGGCCGTAGACGCTTTGACTCACGGGAATGCCGTTCACCGTCTGGGTCCCGCCGACGGTGAGCCGCCCAGCTTCGGGAAAGGCTGGAGCGATGACAAGCCTGCTCCGGCCGCTGGCGCGAAAGGCCGCGGCGACTTCCACGCGGATATGGCCGCGCAGGGTCGAATCGATCGTTTTGAACAGAAGGCGGGCATGCGAGAGAGCCGACACGGCGTCGGCGATAGCCCTTGTCGCCTGCCAGATGTCGGAGGCGCGGCTGTTGGTATCGATAGAAGTGATAGCTCCATTCTCCGCGCCGTCGACCTGTCGCTTGATCACAGGTGCATAGCCTCTCGCGAGAAAGGCCGCCGCGCCGTCGGTAGCACTGGTCAGATCGTCGGCGACTATCCCGACGAGGAGAGATGTGGTCTGCTTCATGTTGGTGAGAATAGCAGAACGTTGAGAACCGAATATCGATATGATCTGACGATTTATGGTGATATGAAATCACCAATGAAACGATCTGACCTACCTTCACTCGACGATCTGCGTGCCTTCCAAACAGTGGGGCGTCTGGGGTCTGTGCGTGCTGCGGCGGCCGAACTCGCTCTGACGCATGGTGCAGTCAGCCGTCGCGTCTCCAAACTTTCCGCCGATCTTGGCTTGCGCTTGCTCGAAGCGGACGGGCGCGGGGTGCGTCTGACCTCCGATGGCGCCAAGCTGGCGGAGGCGACCGGCAAGGCGTTCCATTTAATCACTGATGCCTTGGCAGAGATCAGATCCAGCTCGACGCCCATTCCGATCATCCTGTCCTGCGAGCGCTCGCTGGCGATGCGCTGGCTGATCCCCCGCTTGTCTGGGTTTCAGGATCGATACCCGGATGTCGAGGTGCACCTGTCGACCGGCGGCGGAGGGCTCGACTTCGCGCGTGACCGGGTGACGCTTGCGATCCGCCGTCTCGATTTTCCGGTCGACCCGGAATGGACCATCATCAGGCTGATGCCCGAGCGCGTCGGTCCGGTCATGCTGCCATCCCTGCGCAAGCGGTTCGAGAGTGGCGACTATGTGGCGCTCGGATCACGGACGCGACCGGATGCCTGGGAAGCGTGGCTCGACGCGCACATGGATGCGCCGCGTCCTCGAACGACCCGATTGCTGGATCATCATTTCCTGATGGCAGAAGCGGCCCTGGGTGGTCTTGGCGTTGCTCTTGCCCCCCAGGCGATTGCAACGGATGACGTCGCGAATGGGCGATTGGAAGCACCACTCGGCTTTGATCGCGATGGGACGGACTACGGCCTGATCCATCCGAAGTCGATCATTGTTTCAACCGGCCTCTCCGCATTGCGCGATTGGCTGACCGCAGAGTCCGAGACATCGTTCAAGCGGCAGGTGCTTGAGAACAGCTAAACTAAGAAAATAAAATCGCCTTTGCGCCCGTATCGGCTCAGGCGGGGCGAAAGAGACAGCGCTGCGAAAGGGCGTGCTGGTTTGGCTGTCGACCGGAGGGCCTTGTGCTGAATGACCATGCATTGCCGCACATTCTGCCGGACGCCTGCGATTATGCTCGGCTGATAGGGCAGATTGACAGGAACCAAGGACATGGATCGCTTCCGGCCGAAATACGTGACGTTTGATTGCCACGGCACGCTCATCAATTTCCAAATGGCGGAAGCCGCCACGGATTTGTTCGGACATCTTCTGGATGGGCCGCGCATGGTTGAATTCATCAGGAATTTCCAGGGCTACCGCCTCGACGAGGTGCTGCAGGACTGGAAGCCTTATGCAGATGTCGTTCACAACGCACTGGAACGCACCTGCCGCCGCAACAGCGTCGCATTCCGTGCCGAAGACGCCGAAACGATCTACAACCGCATCCCGACTTGGGGGCCGCATCCGGACGTTCCCGAGGGATTGGCCAAGCTGGCCAAGGAAATCCCGTTGGTCACCCTGACGAACTCCATGGTGGCCCAGATTCCGTCGAACGTGGCAAAGCTCGGTGCACCGTTTCATGCCGTCTTGACCGCTGAAGAGGCGGGTGCCTACAAGCCGCATTTCAAGGCGTTCGAGTACATGTTCGACACGCTGGGCTGCGGCCCGGAGGATATCACGCATGTGTCCTCGTCATTCCGCCACGACCTGATGTCTGCCTATGATCTGGGGATCAAGAGCAAGGTCTGGGTCAATCGCGGCCATGAGCCGGCCACCCCCTACTACGAGTATTCGGAAATCCGTGACGTGACGCAGCTACCGGGCGTTTTCGGACTCTGAGGGCGAGGATAGGCCGGAGACCCGCAGAGCACTGCGCCCATTTTGCGAGGGCGGCCAGCGGCGCCGTCTGAAATACCGCGAGAAATAGACCTGCGGGGCGTCATCGCTGGAGCGCTCCATCTGTCGAAGCATGAAGAACAACCGTCTCAACAGGCGAGGATCCTTCGAATTGGGTGCTTATGGTGATCTGGTCCCCGATGAAGAAGCTGGTCAGCTCAATGGCTCTATGACGGCAGGATGCGACCATCTGCCTAACGCGGCACCTTCAACCGAAGCCTATTTTCGCGCTGCCGCTGCAATCCTGGCGATGCGACCGGGCGCCTCCGAACCAGACATGTCGGCGGCACTGCTGAAGCGCCACTACGGATTGACGGGACCGACCGCGACATTGTCCTCCGAGATCGAGCGCACCGTTGACGTCAACCTGCCTGACGGCCGCCGGTTGATCCTGAAGACGTCGGCAACAGCGGAGGCGGTCGACAGCTTTCGTTTTCAAACCGCCGCCATGGCCGGATTGCAAGGGGCTACCGGCTTCGTTGCACCCGAAGTGCTCCGCACGACCAGCGGCGCGTTGATGTTCGAGCAAGAGGGGATGTTCGAGCAAGAGGGGACATGCGGGTACTTGCAGACCCGGATCGAGGGCATTCCGCTGCACCAGGCGACGCCAACTCCCGACCTGCTTTTTCGAACCGGCAGTGCTCTCGCCCGGCTGGACCTGGCTCTTGAGCTGGTCAGTGTGCCCGCGGCTCACCGTCCCGTTCTTTGGCATGTCGGTTGCTGGTCGAGGTTGATGGAACTGGAGCATTACCTGCCATCCGGGAGCATTGCCGATAGCGTACGCGTCGCGATGGCGGAGTATGCGGAGTTCGTTGAGCCGCAACTCTCTGATGTGGCGTGGCAGGTAACGCATAATGATCCCAGCCCATTCAACATGATGGTGACCGGCCAGGGAATGGGTTTCATCGATTTCGGCGACGGCTGCTGGAGCCCCAGGATCCAGGACCTGGCGATCGCAGCAAGTCACGTCGTAGGGGATTCGACACTTCCTTTGGGTGGAGCCGAGCATCTTATTGCCGGCTATGCCTCTGTCATTGCACTTTCGGCACTGGAAGCAAAACTGCTCGTCGGACTGATGCGGGCGCGACAAAGCGCATTGATCCTGGTCAACTATTGGCGGTCCCACCTTTTTCCGGCCGATGCCCAGTACATCAAAAAGAATGTCGCGCGTGCCGAGCACGGACTGTCCATCCTGGCGCCTCTTCGTGTCGCGTCGGGCGAGGCGGCCGTCCTGGCGGCAATGTCGTCGTTTCAGCCTTAACGCATTTTCGGTTTGCCTCGACCGGCACGCTAACCCAAAGACGAACCGCGAAATGATCAAGGTAACTCTTTCAGATAGGCAGCAGCACATGTCCACAGATCTCATGCCTAATCGCTACAGGCCCGGCGAATCCGACCTTCCGAGGCGCGAGTCCGAACTAATTGCTCGCCGTGACGAAGTACTTGGGGCCTCCTATCGGCTTCAGTACCGCCGGCCCGTGCACTTCGTTCGCGGCGAAGGCATGTGGCTATACGACCCTGACGGGCGTGCCTATCTTGATTTCTACAACAACGTGCCGTCGCTCGGCCATTGCCACCCAGAAGTAAACGCCGCAACGGCTGAACAGGCGGGCCGGATAAGCGCCAACACGCGCTATCTCGAGCCAAAACTTATCGACTATGCCGAGCGACTGGTCGACACTTTCCCAAGCGAGCTCGACCGGGTGGTTTTTACCTGCACGGGGAGTGAATCCAACGATCTGGCCCTGCGTATCGCGCGAATTGCGAGCGGCAATGAAGGCGTGATCGTCTCGAGCTACGCCTATCACGGCACCAGCGCGGCTGTCGCCGCGGTTTCCCCGAACCTAGGCGACGCCGTCAAGCTCAGCCCATTCGTGCGCATGGCCTCCCTGCCGGGGCCGGAGGGTGTGCCGGAAGCCCAGGCTGCGGACTTTTTCGAGGCGCAAGTACGCGCGGCCATCGTAGATCTGAACCGTCGTGGCATCGGCGTTGCGGCCCTGCTCATCGACAGTATTTTTTCCAGCGATGGCGTATGGGTCGATCCCCCCGGCTTCATCGCCGGTGGAGTTGCGGCAGTGCGAGAGGCAGGTGGTCTCGTCATCGCCGACGAAGTTCAGCCGGGTTTTGGGCGAACCGGCGCTCATATGTGGGGCTTTGAACGGCACGGGATCGTTCCCGATCTCGCTACCCTCGGCAAGCCGATGGGCAACGGATTTCCAATTGGCGCGGTCGTTGGTCGCAAAGCACCGATGGAGCAATTTGGCGCAACCGCTCGCTACTCCAACACGTTCGCCGGAAATACGGTTGGCATAGCGACCGCCGACGCCGTGCTGGCGATCCTGCAGCGCGACCAGATCCCCCAGAAAGCGCTTGCCATGAGCCAGCGCCTCCGAGCCGGGCTGGAGAAAATCGCACAGCAGCCATATGGAGTTCTCGCTATCCGAAACGCCGGTCTGTTCTTTGGCATCGACATCGGGCGTGAGGGTGCCGCGGCGGCAAGCCGGCGGGCAATGGCGCTGGATGTCGTGAACGCACTGCGCGACGACGGCGTCCTTGTCAGCACGACAGGGGCCAACGAGGATTCGCTCAAAGTGCGCCCGCCGCTCGTTTGCCAGGCCGAGCATGTCGATCTTTTTCTTGCAGCCATCGAGCGGGCGCTCATCAAGGTCGCGGGCTAGACCGCATAGCTGCGAGCAGGTGGCCAGGTCCTGGTTCCCAGGTCCTGGTCAATGCATGCCGAGATTGGCGGTGTCGGGTCGGCCGCTTTGGGGCCTGTCGGCTGGATCAGGCAAGCATATCCTTCAGCCGATAATAGGTGACCACCATTGGCAGGAACCACGGCTTGCCGGTATGCAGCGGGACGGCATTCCAGTCCATGCCGCCGATTGGATTGGTATCCGTGCGGCCCATTGCAATGTCCGCCAGGACATTTCCGATCAGCGTCGAGAGCTGCGCGCCATGTCCTGAATAGCCCATGCCGTAGATCAGGCCATCGGCGGTGCCGGCCCGCGGATAGACGGTACGTGCCGATGCGCGGCGTCAGCACGATGCGCGCGCTCCGCTGACGGTCGCTTGCAGCGCATCGACAAACACATCGAGTTCGTCCTTGTGCATGTAGATGTGCGGGGAAACGCGCATCCCGGCGATATCCTCGACCCGGCGATATTTGACATGGACCCGGTGCTGCTCACGCAGCACGCGCTCGAGCAGCCGCGAATCGACGCCGTCGATGGAAAAGAGCGCCACAGCGCCCAAGGGTCCGGCATCAACTGGCTCGGCATCAAGGGACCCGGCATCAAGCGGCGTATGCAGGCGAAAGCCCGGAATGTCCCGTGCGCGCTCGATCCAGTACCGCGTGAGTTCGCTGAGGCGCCGCTGGATCCTCTCGACGCCGATCCGGCGATGCAGGCGGATCGCCGGCATGATGCCCGCCTGGATGGCCGAATTATAGGTGCCAAGGCTCCAGTGATCGAACTTGTCGATCCTGAGCGGCGGCGGATCGAAGGGCGCAAGCAGCGGCCAGGTGTCGTCGATCAGGCCTTCCCTGACGACCAGCATGCCGTTGCCTACCGGAGCGCCGAGCCATTTGTGCAGGCTCGTAATGAAGATGTCGCAGCCGAGATTGCGGAAGCTGACCGGCATCTGGGCGAAGGTTTGTGCGCCGTCGACCACGGTAATGATGTCATGCGCGCGCGCCAGCGCGCACAGGCGCTCGACCGGCAGGCGACGGCCGTTCCAATGATACATATGGGTAAACAGCATGACCCGCGTGCGCGGCGTGATCGCGCGCGAATAGGTTTTGATGATCGCATCGTCGTCGTCGAGGAGGCCGAATTGACAGACGACCGGCTGGATGCCTTCGCGTTCCCGGCGTTGAAACCAGCCGGCGCGTGCGCTGGGGTAATCCCAGGGCGAAATCAGCACCTCATCGCCCGGCTGAAGCGGAATGCCGAAAATCGCCGTCGACAGACCCTCCGACGAGTTGCGATTAAGCGCGATTTCGCTAGGCGCGCAGTCGATCAGCTGCGCAAGTTGCGCCTTGATGTCCGGCAGCGCGGCGTCGAGCTTGCTCCACATATTGACGTCGGGATTGCGGCTGATCAGCCGGTAGGCGTCGACCACCGCTTGCTCGACCTCCAGTGGCGGTGGGCTGACTGCGGCATTGTTCAGGTTCAAGAGCGGCTCCTGCCGCGGATAGGCCGCCCGCACCTCCTGCCAAAATGCTTCCGGGGAAGTCGGAGAATCCACGTCGTTGAAGTTCATGCTCCTGCCTTTCAGATCCCGCGCGTTACAGTCCTCCAGCTGCCAAAAGAAAAAGGCAGGCCGGCGAGTCTGGTGGCCATCACCATACCTGCCGGCCTGCCCGAATGGATGCCAATCCAGCCTCAGATCGGCACTATCGTGCCGAAAGCCCGGCAAGTTTCAGAATATTTTGCCATGCTCCCATTCCCGGATTTTGCCGACCATTCCCGTCATCGAAACACCGGAACCGACCCTGATGCCGTTTGCCGGTCGCCTGCCTCTTTCAGTTTTTTGCCCAGCTCGGCAATGCGGCGTTCGCCCGCCGCAAGCGCTTCGGCAGAAGTGTGGACGGAATAATGACCGAGATGGAGCGGATGCGGGTGCGGCACCGCCGAACCCAGGACGAAGACGGCGTCTTCGCTACCTGTTGCTTCCAGGGAAATCTGCGCCTCGCCATTCTCGAAGATCGCCATCTCGCCCGCGCTGACCGTCGAGCCTGCATCGAGCGTTCCTTTGGCGAGCGCCAGCCAGCCGACGCTGTGGCCCGCTGGTGGCGCATAGCTCCAGCTTTCACCGGGCCGCATGGTCACCAGCAGATAGTTGATGCCATCCGGCGCCGGCACGGGCTCCGGACGTCTCCGTACTTGCCAACGATGATATGGGCAGGCCAGGCATAGGGCATGTCGCCGGCATCGATATAGCGGCTTTCGGCGGGCCCGTTTTCCAGTTCGGGCGGCAGCGCCAGCCAGAGCTGAAAACCCTGCATGCGCGAGACGTCTCCCGCCGTCATCTCCTTGCCGTGCCAGACGCCGCCGCCGGCGCGCATCCATTCGACGCCGCCATAGGCGATCTCGCCGGCGCCGATGGCCGGATCATCATAGCGCGCGTGACCCTCGGTGATGACTGTCACCGTGGCGACGCCGGAGTGGGGATGGATCGGCATCCCGCCGCTTCTCTCCACGGCCTGAAGCATTGCCCGGTCCGCATCGAAGATATCGAGAAAGACGAATGGCTTCAGGGCCTGTCCGAGGTCGCTAGGACTCATCAGCCGGGTGATGAACCCTTGGCCGTGGCCGCGCGTCCGTTGCACGATGCGTCTTGGTATCGGCGATGCGTTTTTTAAAGCAGAATGTGCCATCGGTATTGCTCCTGTTTTCAGATTTGTTTCAAGCTGTTCAGCACGCCGGCAATGCCGGCCCGATGCAGCCAGGCGACCGTGCCGGTGATGACCATCAGCACAAGGGCCGGAACCGCGCTGCCGCCGATGACGAAGAGATGGGTGATCACGCCGCATGCCATGGTGACGGCGAGCAGAAGCCCGCCCAGTCCCGCGGTCGCCGGAAAAAGCAGGCCGATGGCGCCGGCGACTTCCACGACGCCGGTGACGATCCGGAACCACTGACCGATGCCGATCTGCTCGTAAATGCCGACCATCATCGGCACGCCCGCAAGCTTCGCGCCGCCGGCCGCCAGGAATGCGGCAGCGGCGAGACCGCGCAGCACCCGGGCAGCGATTTGACCTTTCCGGCCGGAACGGCCGCTGTCGTGAGTGAACTCGTGCTCATTCGATTGTCTTCCTTCTTGATCAGGACCGCGTCATGCGGCCAGCTTTTCGATTTCAATGGTGGCGGCTTCCAAGGCCTCCGAACGGATGGTAGTCAGGCGAAAGACGTGTTAGCGTTCCACAATTCGCCCTACTAGCCGCAAGAATCTGGTTTCTGAGTTGCCAAAATAGGAACGCCATGGATCTCGAAGATTTGCGGACCTTCGTAGAGGTGGCGGATGCGGGTGGCGTTGCCCCCGCGGCGCGCCGGTTGGGGCTGGCCAAGTCGATCGTCAGCCGGCGTCTGACCCGGCTGGAAGAAGCGCTTGGCGCCCAACTGCTTTCCCGCACCACGCGCGGCTCAGCTCTTACTGAAGCCGGCGCAGCCTTCCGCGAGCACGCCATGCGCGTCGTCGCCGAATTGGAAGCCGCACAGGAGACACTTTCGCCGGAAGGCGAGGTGCGCGGCTTGCTGCGCATCGCCGCGCCTCTGTCGTTCGGCATAACAAGGCTGCCCCCGATATTTGCCGAGCTCGCGCGCCGTCACCCCTTGCTGTATCTCGACACGTCCTACAGCGATCGCTTCGTCGACCTCGTCGGTGAAGGCTTCGATTGCGCCATACGGCTCGGGATGCTTCGCGATTCTAGCCTTATCACCCGGCGGATCCGCGCATTCCGGGCGCGACTCGTTGCCAGCCCTGGCTATATCGCAGCCCACGGCACGCCACAGACCTTGACGGACCTGACGCGTCATCAGGCCGTGACCAGGAAGGGTGAGGTCTGGCCAATCCTGGATGGCGACAAAACCGTCACAGTGCGCCCGCGCGGGCGCTTTACCGCCGATAACGGAGAGGCCGTGCTGGCCGCTGCTTTGGCGGGTGTGGGAGTGGCCGCGCTGCCGGACTTTCTAACCGAAACGCATATCGCAGCGGGCAGTCTCGTGCCGCTGCTGGAGAGACATGCAACCCCTGAGCTCGGCATGTTTGTCGTACGCCCGCCGGGGGCTTTCCCTTCCCGCAAGGTGCGGGTCCTGATCGACATCCTTCTCGAATATTTCGGCGAGGCGGCCGGTCGCAAATCCGGCTGAGAGGGTTTGCCTGTCGGCTCGGGCGTGTCTGGGTCGGTAGCTCGAGCTGTTCTACGCCAACGGCTCGGCGCCAACGCCCGTCGCTTCACCCGCCCAGCAGGGCAAAACCAACGCCGGAAACGAACTCAGAAACTGGGCAACGTCACTTGGGCGCCTTGCATCAGCGGCGTATCGCTGTGGAACTACTAAGATGTTTCAGAAAGGAGTTGAGCTCAGTGTTCCCGTCGAGCCGGCAGATTCCAGGTACTTTCGAATGCGCGGGTCGATGCGCCTATCTTCTTTTGGAAACCTGGCGCAGGCCCGGAGCTGTTCCTTTATGTCGACCACATTGCCAAGATATTTCCAAGCTATCGGGGATGCAAAGGGCTGACGATAGACCTGTGATGTCACCCCGAAGGTGAGGCCCGTCAGGACATCCAGCTTCCTCCGATAGGAAGGAAAAAGCATCGACTCCACAATCGAATCGCATGATAGCGTCTCGAATTCGAGAAGAAAAATGCAGTTTCCGAGATAGCTAAGAAGCCCTTCGTATTTTGAAAGACGTTGGACTATCTCATCTGGCCCTGAGCGCTCAATCGTCTTGGAGCAGACCTTACCATCCCGTTCGTAAATATGGATCAGCGACCTGGTGATCGTTCCGGACGAGTGCGGAACGAGGAAGTGCATGTGGTAGTATCCGAGCAGCGGCCGGAGTTTTTGAATGTCCCCCGGAAACGCACGGTCGATCATCTTGGCAAGACCAACTTGCGTCGAGAGGCCTTTCGAGCGCACCGACGCCTCGAAATCGCTTGCAGGGCGCAAAAGTTCATCAATAGTCACCCCGAAAGCAGAAGCAATGCGACGGAGATTATGATGGGAAGGCTGCGTTTCCCCAGTAAGGTAACGGGCGAACTGCTGCCGATTGAATCCAAGCCTACGGCAGACTTCCGACACGGATCGATGTGTCGAGCAAAGTAGCCGCAGATTCGCCGCCAGTTGGGTTTCCATCGGCTCTCAAAATTGCTTATTTTGCGCATCTTGGCTGCAACTAGCGCAAAGTCAACCAATCGTGCTGCGTTGTGCCCTGGCGCCTCCCCCGCACAGACTGACGACCAGTCGTCTCTGCGATCACGCCTAAGGCAGTAAGCTGGATGCGACTGATGATTACTCAGTCTATCGGAGGAATAATGTCGATCTCAATACTTCACCGACACTTAGCTGCTTTTGCAGGCGCAGTGGCGGCAACCTTCGTTTTTTGTCAAGTATCCGAAGCAAGTTACGGCCTTTATGTTGGGAAGAACCGTACAGCTGACGGAAGCGTGTTTTTGGGCGGTACTGGCGAGGAAGTCTCTAGCCATTGGCTGAGAATAGAACCTCGCAAGAAGCACGCGCCAGGCGAGACTATTTCTGTCGGCGTCACCAAGGAAGCCGTCATGCCTGGGGAGATGATGGAAATTCCTCAAGTCGGGGAGACGGCAGCGGTTATTTCAATGGACTACTCGGATTACGAAGGATTTCCGCCGCCACTGACGAATGGCGGACTTAATGAGTATGGCGTCGCGGTGCGAGACATCTGGTCGCCCTCGCGAAAAGAACTGATTGCCATGACGCCTAATCCTCAGAAGGGCCCTCAGTATAGTGATTTGGCACGCATCGCCCTTGAGCGTGCCAAGACGGCGCGTGAAGCGGTGCAAGTGATTGGTGATCTGATCAACCAATACGGCTATTCCGACTACGGCGGCAATTCTCACTTAATTGCAGACGCGAACGAAGGATGGGTCGTAATAAACTTCAGCGGAGGGAAGGGTTTGTGGGTTGCTGAACGACTGGGGCCGGATGACGTCAGAATGTCCTATCCCGGCTATATTGGGGAAATCCCGCTGGATTATCAAACCAATCAGGATTTCATGGGCTCGGCCAACTTAATCTCCTTCGCGGCAGAGCAAGGATGGTATGAGCCTGGCCAGCCATTTGATGTTCATAAAGTGTATGGTGACCAAACCGCCCCGATGCGTTCACCTGGGGTGGAGTACATGGAGTCGAAGCTTCAAAACCTCGGGGCAAAAGTCACGCTCAGGGAGTTCATGGATGCCGTCCGCGATCCAGTCATTTCAGACGACGCGGCTGGCTACGGTCAGGTTGCGCAGTTGAAGGAGGGTGTACGCAACGAAATGCAGCTTCTGTGGGTGGCGCCCACCAGTTCCGTCACAGCTCCGTTCATTCCTTGGCGAATTGGTGTTGGCGAAATTCCCGCGGAATACCGCTGGCACCGCTATATGACGAAGGGGGCAGCCTCCAACTACCTCACAGCGGAATATGCGCAGCAAGAGGCCACCGAGTACGCATTCCACCTCTACAAGCGCCTTCTGTATTACACATGCAGCCGACGAGATGAGTTCTACGACGAGGTAGTCGGAACGCTCACCGCGTTCGAGAACCATATGATCGACGATCAAGCTTGGGTGGAGCAGTCGGCCGAAGGAATGTTCGAAAGAGGCGAGAGCGATTCGGCGAAGAGGTTGATCACATATTATAGCAGTGTCCAGGCAATGAGGGCGCTCGATCTCGGGAATGCGCTGTTGGGCAGTATGGAACAGAGAACCAAGCTACTTCAGGGAATCCTACAACCTCCGAGCAATGAGACAATGAAGCTGGAATACAACATGATTCGGTGCGGCCCGACACCCGAATCTCTTGCTTCTACTTCTCAATAGCTATCACACGTGAGCCCGGCAAGTCTGCCGGGCTCACCCAGCGAGGTGATTGCCCGCTTAGAGGGACGCCTCCCGAGAACCGTATCGTGAGGAAGGCCGGATGGCTCAGGGGATGAGCAGAAGCTTTCCCGTCGTGGCGCGGCTTTCCATATCGGCATGTGCGCATGCTGCTTCGGCGAGCGGGTAAACGCGGCCGATCCGGATCTTCAAGTCTCCCTTCACGATCCAGTCGAAGAGTTGGCCGATGCGGGCGCGAAGCAGTGCCGGCGTGTGGATATGATCGAAGAACCTTGCGTAGCCTATTTTGATGCTTTTCGGCAGGCTCATGATGTCGAGCGGTCCGGGACCGCCCAGCACCGGGCCGTACCAGCAGAAGGTGCCGGAGCGGCGCAGCGAATCGAGCGAGCCCTGAAAGGTCTTCGGGCCGGAACCGTCATAGACGACATGGACGCCTTCACCGCCGGACAGGCGAACGACTTCCTCGGCGAATCGCCCCTCGGTGTCCACGATCACATGGTCTGCTCCGGCCTCTCTTGCCACGGCGATCTTGTCTGCGGACGAGACGCGGCCGATCACGTGCCCGCCTCTCAGCTTTATGATCTGGGTGAGCAGCAATCCGACGCCGCCCGCCGCCGCATGGACCAGCGCCACGTCGCCGGGCTGGACGGGATAGAAGTCGGTGGCGAAGTGGCTGGCAGTCAGCCCCTGCATCATCACGGAAGCGGCCGTACGATCATCGATCCCGTCCGGAATCGGCACGAGCGCGTCCGCCGGTACCATCGCCCGATCTGTGTAGCTTCCAGGCGTGTACACCCAAGCAACCCGTTGTCCGGGCCGGAAATGCTCTACTCCATCGCCCACGGCGAGTACCCGCCCGGCACCCTCCACGCCCAGAACCTTGGGATTGGGCGTTTCCGTCCAGGCCATGCCCTGGCGCACGCCGATGTCCATGAAGTTCACGCCCGCCGCGGCGACCTCGACCAGAACTTGTCCGCTCGTGGGAGCAGTTTCGGGGCGCTCGACGAATTCGAGCGCATCCGGTCCCCCGGTTCGGTTCATGACGACGGCTTTCATTGCGACATCTCCCTGGCGGCATTCTCAATCAGCTGTGCTACGGGTTCAGGGTTCGACACCATCACTACGTGCGAAGCGCCCTTGATCGCGATCGTTTCGCGGGCGTGAGCCCGTTGAGCCATGTAGGCAGATGCACGCGGCGGGATGTTCTTGTCCGCGTCGCCGTAGATGAACCAGCTTGGGATGTTCTTCCAGGCAGCCTTGGCCTGGGCTTCGTTGAGCGCGGCTTCAGTGATCGGCCGCTGCGTTGCGGCCATCAGTCTGGCTTGCGCTTCGGAAGCATCGGCGGCAAACTGATCGTGGAACTTGTCCTGCTGGATGTAGAGGTCCTTTCCGCCGCCTGACAGCTCGACAGGAGGAGCGAGTGTCGGCCCCAGCGTGCTGCCTGGAAACTTTCGTGCAAGTTGCGCCGCGGTTTCACCCACCTCCGGCGCAAATGCGGCGACATAGACCAGAGCCTTCACGTTAGAATGACCATCGGCGGCATCGCTGATCACGGACCCGCCATAGGAATGGCCGACCAGAACGACTGGCGTTTCTATCGAGGAAAGCACATCGGCGACATAGTCTCCGTCACTTCTGACGCCTCGCAGCGGATTGGCTGCCGCCACTACGGGAAAGCCATCTTTCTCAAGAATCTCAACGACACCGTTCCAACTCGAAGAGTCGGCGAAGGCGCCATGAACCAAGACGACGGTAGGTTTGCCGGACTGCGCGTGGGCGTTGCCCAACGAGGCCGCGATAATAGCCAGGCCTGCGAGCAAGATTTTCATCTGAACATCCTTTCGTTGTGAGGTGCGGTCTTCACTGTGCCGAGCGCAGGGCGAGGAGCGGGGTGCCGCAGACCCGACCTGTGTCCGCCCGGCGTTTTCCTGCGTGGACCGAGTTACGGCGCGTAGCGGGTGAAGACGAAGTCGTGTTGCTGGACACGCGCCTCGTGGCACGCGAAACATGTTTCGTGCTGCGCTACGTCGGCCGGCTTGCCATTAATGAACCGGCCAAAACCCCACCCGCCGCTCGACGCGTATTTCTTCGAATCCTTGACCATGACCTGCACCGTCGTGGCCGCGCCGGGAACCGAGGCGGGTTCGAATTCGGTCGACTGCGTTTGCTTCCATGCAAGCTTGACGAGGACGGTCCCGTCCGGGAACGGCAGCGTGCTTTTTCGATAGGCATCCATCGCAACTGTATTTCCGACCACTGCGCGAAGCTCGTTCAGCGGATCGCCTTCCAAGGCCGGCCCGATGAGCTCCCAGCTGCGGTAACCGACCGGGATCGTCACGCCATAGATCGGCGAGGCTTCCGCGTTCTGAGCTCGAACGCTGTCGATCTCAACGCAGCCGATAGCGAGAGCGATCGACACGGCGATGACGGCTGCAATTGCAAGCTTGCGTCTCATGCGCTCGCTCCGTCCGCGCTCAGAACTTGTCGACGTCGATGATTGCCTTGGCGAAGGCTTCAGGCGCTTCCTGCGGCAGGTCGTGTCCGATGCCGCCGGTGATCAGCCGATGCTCGTATTTGCCGGAGAATTTCTTCGCATAGGCGTCGGGATCGGGATGTGGCGCACCGTTCGCGTCGCCCTCCAGCGTGATCGTTGGCACGTCGATCTCCGGGCGCTTGGCAAGCTTTTCCTCCAGTTCGACATAGCGGCGCTCGCCTTCCGCAAGGCCGAGCCGCCAACGGTAGTTGTGGACAACGATGTCGACGTGGTCGGGGTTTTTGAACGCAGCGGCGCTTCTGGCGAAGGTCGCGTCGTCGAAGTTCCAGTGCGGCGAGGCGAGTTTCCATATCAGTTTGGCGAAGTCGTCCGTGTATTGCGCGTAGCCGGCACGGCCACGATCGGTCGCGAAATAGAACTGATACCACCATAGCAGTTCGGCCTGTGGTGGCAGCGGCGCTTTGTTGGCCGCCTGGCTTCCGATCAGATAGCCGCTGACCGACACCATGGCCTGGCAGCGCTCCGGCCAGAGCGCGGCAAGGATATTTGCCGTCCTCGCGCCCCAGTCATAGCCGGCGACGATCGCCTTTTCGACGCCCAGGGCATCCATCAGATCGATGATATCGACCGCCAGCGCGGCCTGCTGGCCGTTGCGAAGAGTGGCATCCGACAGGAACCGCGTCGTGCCGTAGCCGCGCAGATAAGGGATGATGACCCGATAGCCGGCTCCTGCAAGCAGCGGCGCGACATCGACATAGCTGTAGATGTCGTACGGCCAGCCGTGCAGCAGCATGACGGGAGGTCCATCTGCTGGGCCATCCTCGGCATATCCGACGGTAAGCAGCCCCGCCTCGATCTGCTTGAGCGATGCGAATGAGTTTCGCGATCCTGTCCCGCCGGCTACAGTCGTCTGCGTCCCGCCCTGAGCAGTGGAGGTTCGGACCGCTCCTAACTGAGCCAACGCCACGGTCGCAGCCGCGATGCCGAACAGGCGTCGGCGATGATGGTCGACGACTTCCGGAATTTTGATTGCGTTCATGGGAGTACTACCTTTGTTCATGTTTCCAGGGCAGTCGCGGCAGGCGCGATTGCCGAAACCGAGGGACTAGATCAGGTTGATTTCGACTTCGATGTTGCCGCGCGTGGCCTTCGAGTAGGGACAGGTCTGATGAGCGGCATCGACAACGGCCCGGGCGTCGTTGCGATCCATCCCTGGCAGGCTCACATTGAGTCGGGCGCTGAGAAAGAAGGCGCCGTCGCCGCTGTTGAGATCAACCTCCGCATCGATCGCAAGGTCCGCTGGCAGCACGATGTTCATCTTGCGCGCGGCGATCGCCATCGCGCCCTCGAAACATGCCGACCAACCGGCAGCAAAAAGCTGTTCGGGATTGGTGCCGCTGCCCGCGCCGCCGGGCGTCGAGAGCCTGATGTCCAGCCTGCCGTCGGAACTGCGTGAGCCACCCTCCCGGCCGCCTGTTGTGTGCACCTTCGCTGTGTAGAGTCGTTTTGCTTGGGTAGTCATGGCATGCATCCTGATGAAATCGGATCTTCGATCAGCGCAGCGATCTGAAAGCTGCACGGGCCTCCTGGGTGAAGATTTCCGGCTGTTCCCAGGCCGCGAAATGCCCGCCGTTCTTGGCCTCATGGAAATAGATGAGGTTGTGGTAGCAGCGCTCGGCCCAGCTTCGCGGCGTGCAGTAGATTTCGCCGGGAAATACCGTCACGGCGACCGGAAGATCGGCAATGTCCACGGCATTGAAATTGTTGGAGTGGTCTTCCCAGTAGATCTGAGCCGCGGAGGTTCCGGATTCAGTGAGCCAGTAGAGCGAGATGTCGTCGAGCATCTCGTCCATGGTCAGAACCCGCTCGGGGTCGCCACCGCTATAGGTCCACTGCGCGAACTTCTCGTAGATCCACGCCGCCAGGCCGACCGGCGAATCCACCAGGGAGTAGCCGATGGTCTGCGGCCGCGTGACCATCATGGCGGCATAGCCGGAACTGTCCTTGTAGAAGGTGTCGAGCGCCTCGAACGCCGCTCTTTCCTTCTCGGTCAGATCACTTGGGGCTGGTCCACCGGCAGTGAGGATTGCCGCGATCTCCGTCGGAACGGTTCCGGGCATGTTGACGTGTATGCCAATGAGCCCAGGCACCTTCTGCAGCGCCATGCGCTGAGAGATGACCGAGCCGCAGTCGCCACCCTGCGAGACGTAGCGGTCGTACCCCAACCGGTGCATGAGAACCGCCCAGGCACGACCGATATGGTCTGAGCCCCAGCCAGCCTCCGTCGGTTTCCCGGAAAAGCCGAAGCCAGGTATCGACGGCACGACGAGATGGAATGCGTCTTCCTCCGCGCCGCCATGGGCCGTGGGATCCGTCAGCGGACCGACGACCTTCATGAATTCTAGGATCGAGCCGGGCCAACCATGCGTCATGATCATCGGCATAGCATTCTCATGGCGGGACCGGACGTGGATGAAGTGGATAGCGAGGCCGTCGATTTCGGTGACGAACATAGGCAGAGCGTTGAGCTTCGCCTCGACCTTCCGCCAGTTGTAATCGGTCATCCAGTATCGAAGGAGATCCTGGAGCTTTGCGAGCTGCACGCCTTGGGACTGATCCGTAACTGTTTCCCGCAGGGGCCAGCGCGTCGTTGCCAGACGTCGACGAAGATCGACGATTGCCTCCTCCGGAATGTCGACGCGAAAGGGATGGACGGCTTCGATGTCGACGCTCGCGCGCGCCCTCGCGGGAAGCAGGCTCAAGGCGCCTGCCGCCACTGATGCGGCGAGCAGGCTTCGCCGCGTGAGCGATGGCGATGATGCGGGCATGGTCATTCTCCTTGGGTCCGTCGGCAGAGAGGTTCTTGCTGCTTTCGACACATAGAAGGAGATCGCCCGAAGCGCCCGTTATGCATTATGATGCAACGTTAGCGCTCGTCGGCGAATGCAGGCTTGCAGCGAAGCCCCCACTTTTGTTCTTCTCATGGCTGAGTGGTCGCCTGCATGGAGCAGGCCGCGAAGGGAGTGTCATGGCAGGGCCTGCAAGCGACACGATATCATTTGGTCCCTTTACGCTTGCCGTCCGCGAACGGCTGCTCTTGCGGCAAGGCACCACCGTCGATCTGGGCGGGCGGGCTTTCGATATCCTGGCTACTTTGGCTGCCCGCTCCAACGAGGTGATCAGCAAGAGGGATTTATTGGCGGACGTCTGGCCCGACGTCACCGTCGAGGAGGGTAGTCTGCGGTTTCACATGGCCAATCTCAGAAAGGCGTTGGGCGACGGCAAGGACGGCGCGCGCTACATCGCTACCTTGAAGGGCCGGGGCTATTGCTTCGTGGCGTCGGTCTCGCGATCGGGTGGTCGCAACGATGCGCGAAGCGAGGCTGCCGCCAGCTACCCGCAGGCCAACCTCCCGAGCCGACTAGCTCGCATGGTTGGGCGAACCGACGACACGGCCGCACTTTCCGCGGAGCTGGCGGCCGCGCGCTTCGTCACGATCGTCGGCACGGGTGGGGTCGGCAAGACCACCGTTGCAGTGGCGGCCGGGCATCACGTCGTCGATGCGTTTGCCGGCGCTGTGCATTTCGTCGATCTTGGCGCGCTGAATGATCCCAACCTGGTTGCGCCGACTGTAGCCTCGATGCTGGGCCTGTCGCTTCAGTCTGACGACGCCACGTCCGCTCTCATCACATACCTGGCTGACAAGAGAATCCTCCTGATCCTGGATACCTGCGAGCATGTCATAGACGCGGCGGCAGACCTGGCCGCCCGTATCTTCGCTTCCGCGCCGCAGACCCACATCTTGGCGACGAGCCGGGAGGCTCTCCAGGTCGAAGGCGAGCACGTCTACAAGCTGGCGCCGCTTGCTTACCCGCCGGACGATCTGGAACCCACCGCGGCAGTCGCGCAGGCGTTCCCTGCGACCGAGCTGTTCTTGGAGCGCGCAGCAGCAAGCGGTGCTCGTCTTGACCTCGACGATTCGGATGCGGGGGTCGTGGCGCACATCTGCCGGAAGCTTGATGGCGTACCACTTGCCATCGAACTGGCAGCAGGACGGGTTGCGAGCTACGGCCTGCAGAAGACCGCGATGCTTCTCGACGAACGCCTGGCCCTCATGTGGCCGGGACAGCGCAGCGCACCGCCGCGCCAGAAGACACTTCAGGCTACTCTGGACTGGAGCTTCGGGCTTCTGTCCGAATTCGAGCGCCTGGTGCTTCGCCGGCTTGCCGTTTTCGTCGGTCATTTTTCGATCGATGCCGCGCTGACAATAGTAACGAGCCCGACCGTGGACGATGCGCTCGTATTCAGCGCCATCGATAGTCTTGTGGCGAAGTCGATGGTCGCGGCGAGGCCAGCCGGTGCAACGATGCGATATCGACTGCTCGATACGACGCGGGCTTATGCCCTTCAGTTCGAGGTCCAGGATGCGGAACTCACGGAACTGGCCGCCCGGCACGCGACCTACTGTCTGCGATGGCTGGAGGATACGGGGAATGAGTGGCCTACGTTGTTGAGCGCGTCGCAACGATCACTGCACCTCGCGGGCCTTGCCAATGTGCGTGGGGCTCTGGATTGGTGTTTCGGATCCAACGGGGATGCCAAGCTCGGCATTCGTCTTGCCGCCGCCGCTGCTCCGCTTTTCCTGTCGATGTCCTTGCTCACCGAGTGCCATCGCTGGAGCTCCCGGGCAATTTTCGCTCTCGACGACTCCATGCGCAGCGGACGCGAGGAGATGCACCTTCAGGCGGCCCTTGGAGTTTCCCTGATGTTCACGCACGGGGGAAGGGACGCAGCGCGCGAGGCGCTGAACAGAAGCTTCTCCATTGCCGAGCAGCGCAGCGATGCGCTCGACCAGATTCAGGTTCTCGGGCCGCTGCAGATGTTCCATTTGCGTACGGGAGATTTCAGGACCGCGCTCCGCTACGCGGAGCGTTGTACCGTCATTGCCGGCGCGCTGGAAGACTCCGTCTCCACGACATTGGCGCATTCGTTGATGGGAATATCGCTTCACCTCAATGGAGAACTAGCTCGCGCCCAGACCTCGCTTGCGGCAGCATTGCGATACGGGCCGCGTTCCGGTCGGACCACGACCAACTATCTCGGCTTCGACGGGAGAATCCTGGCCGGCGCGATCCTGGCAAGAACGCTTTGGCTGCAAGGCCATCCGGATCGGGCGGTGGAACGCGCGCTGCTGACGATCAAGGACGCCGAGATCCTGAACCATCCGCTGACGCTTTCGATCGCTCTTGTCTGGGCCGTTTCCGTGTTCCTTTGGGTCGGCGATCTCGACCGCGCGGACGAGCATATAGACCGTCTCTGCTTGCGTGCGGAACCCCACTCGCTCGGACCGTATCTGGCGCTAGGACGAGGCTTCAAGGGAGAACTGGCCATTCGTCGAGGCGATGCGGAAAAGGGAATCGAGAGCCTGCAACACAGCCTCGCGGAGCTCCACGCAGCACCCTACGAACTGCTCACCACTCCGCTCAACGTCGCGCTCGTTCAAGGCCTTGCCGCCACGGGCCGGCTCGCGGAGGCCCTCGCACTGCTCGACGACACGATCCTGTCGGTCGAGGCAAACGGAGATCTCTGCTATATGCCGGAGTTGCTGCGCGTGAAGGGCCGCCTTGTTTTGGCGTCAGTGCAGTCTGGCGACGAGGCTGAAACCTACTTCAGCCGGTCACTCGAAATGAGCCAGGGTTGGGGCGCGTGGGGGTGGGAGTTGCGCGCCGCGGTCGACCTGGCTACCCTTCTGATCGATCGCAGACAACACGAAACCGCCCGGGCGCATCTCCAGCCGCGGTTCGAGCGCTTCGTTGAGGGTTTGGATACTGCTGATCTGAAATCAGCTGCACGTCTGCTCGCGACGCACAGTTAGTCTGGCTCGGCAATCGCGACGGACCTCATCGAGCGGAATGGTGGCCCTACCATTATATTGTGCCATGAGCAGAAAAGCGGTGTGAAGTGACATTGATGGTTACGCTTTGAAAAAAGAATGAAATGAGTCACATATCAGAGAGGCCGGCAGTGTCAGTCCGCCCAATCTCGTGGTTTAAGATCTATGTGTAAATGATTGAAAAATACAGAAAATTCGCCATAGCGCCTATGATGGACTGGACGGACCGGCATTGCCGGTTCCTGCATCGCCAGTTGACGCGCCGGGCCTTGCTCTACACCGAGATGGTCGTCGCCGACGCGGTCATCCATGGCGACCGCGAGCGCTTGCTTGGTTTCGATGATACGGAACATCCGGTCGCGTTGCAGGTCGGCGGCTCCGATCCGCAGAAGCTTGCCGAGGCGGCCCGCATCGGCGAAGCCTTCGGCTATGACGAGATCAACCTCAATGTCGGCTGCCCGTCCGACCGCGTCCAGTCGGGTACGTTCGGCGCCTGCCTGATGAAAGCACCGGACCAGGTCGCCGATTGCGTCGCGGCGATGAAGACTTCTGTCGGCATTCCCGTTACCGTCAAATGCCGCATCGGCGTCGATGAGCAGGATCCTGAGCCGGCGCTCGATGCGTTGGCGGACGGGGTTTTCGCGGCCGGCGCCGACGCGCTGTGGGTGCATGCCCGCAAGGCGTGGCTGGAAGGGCTGAGCCCGAAGGAAAACCGCGACATTCCGCCGCTCGACTACAACAGAGTGTATCGGCTGAAAACAAAAAAACCAAACAAATTCATCGGTATCAACGGCGGCATTCAATCTCTTGAAGAGGCGCTTGACCACATTGATCATGTCGACGGCGCCATGCTCGGCCGCGCCGCCTATCACACGCCGGGCATTCTGGCAGGCGTCGACGCGGCGTTCTACGGCGACACACCCAAAACGTTCGATTTTGCCGCGCTAATCGATGCCATGGCCGATTATGCGGCACGCCACATCGAGCGGGGCGGGCGGCTTGGCCATGTCACCCGTCACATGGTCGGCCTGTTCCACGGCCTGCCCGGTGCGCGCCGTTACCGGCAGATCCTTTCGACCGATGCGACAAGGCCGGGCGCCGGGCCCGATGTGCTGAAGGCAGCCTTCGCCGCAGTCGATTTTAGCGGGACAGACGCGGAAGCCGCCTGACTGTCCAATCGCGCAAGATCATGTGGAGGGCGTCGCGTTGAAGGTACGCCAAACAACGCTGAGCGAGAACAAATGACGATTCTGTTGGGCGTTCGTTTCGAAAGACTGCCCAAGGTCGCTCGCAATCAACTGTAGCGGCCACCTGAACGGGCAAGTAGCGCCAGAAACGGACATTAGCGAAGCGATTCCAGGGCAGCTTTGGAAGAGCGGACATTCGATGTCCTCATATCAATTCATCAGCTTCGGCTCCGGGAATACCCATGTGCGATCTAAAATTTGCGTGCGCGGGTGATAGAGGCGAACCCAGTAACTCCAGCCAGGTGTAATCGAAATACAGTTGGCAATCTTTCCGTCGCAGCCAACGAACTGGATATCGACCGATCCATCCGCCCTTGGTGAGGCCCAAGTCCGCGCGGGAGCAAGCGAGAGGACACGAGTCCGACCGGGCGCTGCCGAGGTTCCTCGTTAGCTCGGGAATGCCTGTTGTGCTATCGTCCTAAAGTCTCTCGGGCCGCCAAGGGTCACGCATGATCTTCCGTTCGAGGGAGAGAGCATCTGTGACGGAATTTGAAACGAAACTGACGTTGGCCGCCAAGCTTGCCGCAAAAGGCAGGGTTTCGCGTCGCGACTTTGTTCAGCTGGCGCTCGCCGCCGGTCTTGCCGGCACGGCCGCCAATGCGATGTTCGTCCAGGCGGTGCACGCCGAGCCCAAGAAGGGCGGCACCTTGAAGATCGGCATCGGCGATGCCGCCGCCACCGATACACTGGAACCGGGTAGTACCAACGTCAACCCGTTCACCGGCACCGCGCTATTTGGAACCTTGTCGAACGCCCTGACCGAGATCGATTCCAAGGGCAACGTGGTCCCCGACCTCGCCGAGAGCTTTGAGCCGTCAGACGGCGCCAAGAAGTGGGTGTTCAAACTGAGGAAAGGAGCCACCTTTCACAATGGCAAGACGGTTACCGCCGACGATGTCGTGGCCTCTGTCAGGCATCACAGCATCGAGGGCACGAAATCGGTGATGAAATCGCTCTTGGCTTCGGTCAAGAATGTCGTCGCCGACGGTGCCGAGACGGTGGTGTTCGAACTCGACGGCGGCAATGCCGACTTCCCCTACATCATGTCGGACATTCCGGTCTTGCCGGCGAAAGAGGGCGGCGTCGACTGGGAGTCGGGCATCCGCACCGGGCCCTACATGCTCGAGAAATTCGAGCCCGGCGTCATCGCCACCTTCAACAAGAACCCTAGCTACTTCAAATCCGACAAGGGCTGGTTCGACCGTGTCGAATGCCTGGCGATCTATGATGTAACGGCGCGCACCAACGCGCTCTACACCGGCGAGGTCCACTACATGGATCGCTGCGACCTGAAGACGCTCGACATTCTGAAGCAGAGCCCCGATCTCGCGATCTTGGAGACGACGGGCTACGGCCATTACGTCTATGTCATGAATGTCCAGAAGGCGCCCTTCGACAATCCCGATGTGCGGAATGCGATCAAATACTCGCTCAATCGCGACGAGATCGTGCAGAAGGTGTTTCTCGGCCACGGCGCCGTCGGCAACGACAATCCGATCGCACCGACCGTCAAGTTCGCGATCGATCCGCAGCCGAAGCACGTCTACGACCCCGACATGGTCAAGAGCCTCCTCAAGAAGGCGGGGGCCGAGAACACCCAGTTCGACCTGTCGGTCGCGGATGCCGCGTTCACGGGTGCGACCGACTCGGCTCTCCTGTGGCAGGAGCATGCCCGGACGGCCGGGCTCAATCTGAATGTGATCAGGGAGCCCAACGACGGCTATTGGGACAATGTCTGGCTCAAGAAGCCGTTCTTCGCCTCTTACTGGGCCGGCCGGCCGACGTGCGACTGGATGTTCACCACCGCCTATGCGGCGGAAGCGGTGTGGAACGAAACGTACTGGAAAAATCCGCGCTTTAATAAGCTGCTCGCCGCCGCCCGCTCGGAGACTGACAATACCAAGCGTGCCGGCATGTATGCCGAAATGCAGCAATTGCTGCATGACGACGGCGGGCTGGTGAACGTGGTCTTCAACTCCTATGTCGAAGCCCACACCAAGGCTCTCGCCCATGGCGAGGTGGCGTCGAACTGGCCGATGGACGGGCAGAAGATCGCCGAACGCTGGTGGTTCGCCTAGGCCGTGTACTCATATATTGGGATGGCGGACTGCACGCGTTTGATGCCTCCCTGTCCCCCAGAAGCGGCGCCGGAGCGGACATCGCAGCAGGTCCGAGTTGCCCACAAGCGGAAGTCCGTGGCGCGCATCTGGGGTCCATCAATTGCCTCTGATCTTGGACAGCGCGTTCTTTGCGTAAATGCCAATTAGAGCTTCATTCTGGAGTGCCACCAGCGCAGGTATCGCAGCTTGTGCCGGAGGCCCGATCTTGCCCAGCGCCTCGATGGCCTCCCGGCGGAGATACTCAACCTTGAGCGCTTCAACCAAAGCCGGAACGGCTTGTAATGCCGCTGGTCCAAACCAGCCCAGTCGCTTTACTGCATATTGCTGGGAAAAGGGATTGCCGGTCTCAAGCTCTGCTTCCAGGCTCGTCACGGTGACGTCCAGCGGCAGCGCAGCGATACGGACACCGTCATTCAGGCGCTCCCGGACGCTTGCGTGTTCATAATCCCATTTGAACGAGAGGTGTAAGGTGTCGGGAAGGTTTTCGAGTCCTTTCTGGTCTAAACCCGGTCGGAACTTCAGTAGTATTTGTCTCGCTTCTTCCCGGCGACCGAGCTGCGTCAGCACGGAACTGAAAGGTAGAAAGAGCGCAGTTGCGTCTGGGTTTCGCCTGACGCCTTCTCCGAACACCTCAGCCGCTTGTTTCAGATCGCCCGTTGCAAAAAGCGCCAATCCACGCGCGAGAACATAGTGGCTTGGATAGTTCGGGTTGAGCCGCATGGCGGTCGCGACGAAATTCAGCGCCTCTGCAGGTTCGCCTGAGATCGTCAGCGCCCAAGCCGTTGCGATGTGTGCCTCGGGGTCGTTGGGATCCAAAGCAATTGCTCGACCGGCATTCCTGCGTGCATCGTCGGCCAGACCTTGATAGACGTCCCGCAATGCCTCGACCGTGTAAGACAGTGACGTTGGATATTTCTTGGCCAGCTCTGCGTAATCGTGAGCTCCCCACCAGAAATATGGTTCGTCCCTTCCGAGTTCTTTACCCCAGAGTGACTCAACGACGCGGAAGTAGGCCAGCGCCAGGGCAGCATAAGCTCGCCCATATTCGGGATCAAGTTCGGTTGCTTTTTTCAAGGAAGTGATGGCGGCAGCTGTGTCCTTTGCGTTGTAACGGAGATAAAGGCTCCAACCCTTTTCGAAAGCTTCCTTGGCTGCAATGTTGTCCGGCTTGGCGCGGGCAATTTCCGTTTTTTCGGTGGTGGTGAGATTCACCTTCAACGCTTCGACGATCTTTGCGACAAAAACGTCCTGGACCGCAAAAATATCGGCGACGTTTCCATCGAACCTGTCCGCCCACACATGCCCGCCGGTGAGGGCATCGATGAGCTGGGCGTTGACACGCACCTGCCCGCCGGCTCGCCGTACGCTCCCCTCGAGAACGTAACGCACGCCAAGTTCTTCGGCGACCTGGCTGATTTTTACCGGCTTGCCGCGGTAAACGAATGTCGAGTTTCGCGCGATCACGAAGAGGCCGGAAACCTTGGAAAGGTCGGTGATCAAGTCATCGGTCATGCCGTCGGCGAAGTGCTGCTGGCCGGCGTCGCTCGAGATGTTGGTGAATGGCAATATAGCGATCGATGGCTTGTCAGGTAGCGGGAGCGCCATTCTTTCCCTGGAGGCCACCTCGACCGGCGGTCCTGAACCGTCCCCGCCGACCTTCCAAAGTGCTACACCTCCGGCGATCAATATCAGCGCCGTCGCCGCGACCGCCGGCCGGCGCCATTCGATATAGCGCTTGCGTTTTGCTGGAACTGTTCCGGATGCGGCGCGTGCCCGCGGGCCTATCCGATACAGACGAATAGGTTTTTCTATGTTCTTGAGCTTTTGTTCACCCAAGAATTCGAACTCAAAATCCAGCTTTCTCTCGACCTGATCGAATGCCGTTCCTGAAATAAGGACGCCCCCCGGTTCGGCCAATCCTTCCAGTCTCGCTGCGACATTCACGCCGTCGCCATAGATATCCTGCCCTTCGACAATCACATCGCCAAGGTTTACGCCAATGCGAAATTCGAGTTGTTTTTCCTTCGGCAGTTCGGCGTTGCACTCCGCCATCGTCCGCTGGATTTCGACGGCGCAACCGACCGCGTCGACCACGCTGGAGAATTCTATCAGCGCGCCGTCGCCCATGAGCTTCACGATGCGCCCCTTATGAGCGGCGATCTTCGGATCGATCAGGTTCTCGCGGGTGCTCTTCAGGCGCGCGAGGGTATCCGCCTCATCGGCTTCCATAAGGCGGCTGTAGCCAACGATGTCAGCGGCAAGTATCGCCGCAAGCCTGCGCTCCATGGTAGTTTCCGGCGCTGGGCAACTGTACCATGATAAAAGAGTATCGCTTCGGAGCCTAGTCCTGCTCTGGTCGGCTTTGGGTCACGATTTGCCCTTGAAGTTCCCAGATCGAGCGTTTGCAAAGTGTCGGAGATGCTCGCTACGAGCGGCGCAGCCGCCTGACTGTTCAATCGCGCAAGATCATGCGGTCGCCGCGCACGTCGAAACCGGACAGTGAGCCGATGAAATTCATGCCGAGCAGGCTCTGGCCGAGCATGCCGGGCGCGGCGATCATGACCGGCATGTCCTTGCGCACGATCCCGCCGATCGCCAATTCGTCGGTTCTCACGACTGCGGCGCGCGCCATGCCGTTGGCGGTGGAAACCGGTATGGTGAAATTGAGAGCGGCTGGGTTGAAGCCGGCCGCTTGCGCGTCCTGCGCGGTCAAGACGGTGCTGGTTGCGCCGGTATCGACCACGGCCCGGACCGGCGTGCCGTTGACCAGGATGCGCGCTTCGAAATGGCCATTGCCGGCCTTGTCCAGGGTCACCGTGGCATGGCCGTCGTCGAGGCCCAACGCCAGTGGACTGCCGGGAACAAGGCCGGCCGTTACCCGGCTGGCGAAATCCTGCAATTCATAACGGTACTGGTAGCCGGCGATCAGTGCGAGCACGATGACGGCCCAGGTGCCCAGGCTGCGGGCCATCGTGCCCAAGGGCCTGCCTGATCTGAGCAGGCCGGCGCCGATGAGCGCGACCAGTGCGGCAAGCCAGATCAGCCGGCTGAAATCGTCATTCTCGACGCCGAATGTGCTGCCCGCGGAATCGTTAAGCATGAGCAGGACAACGCCTACCCCGATCAGGATCATCAAAACCCAGAAAACCCGGTTCATATGTGGCTCACGAGAGAGCGTCGCGTTCGCGCGCCAGGCGGGTGCGCCGGGTCTCGCGGCGCGGTCTGCGGTCAACCGTTTCCAGCCGGGCCGGCAGCTCGGCCATGACGCTGCGGCGGATTTCAGGGGTCATCTCGATCCAGGCGCCGATTTCCTCGCGCGTACGGCCGCAACCGAAGCAGAAGCCGGTTTTCATATCGATCGAACAGACCAGGACGCATGGGGATTCGATGGCCGTCATGTTTATCTCTCAGGATTCCCAAGGAATCCCTCGTCTCGCCTCCACATGGTGTAACGGCAACGCCAATGCAAGCCCTCCGGAATGCGCCGCCGGCAGCCGCTTTCGCGTCAATGCAGGCAGTTGTGCCGGCCGAGCAAGGCGGCTATGCCGCTCACCAACTCCGGGAACGATCATCAACGACATGACCAGCGCGCTGCCCTTCGACGATTTTCGCAATCTTCTGGCGACCCTGCCACGGGCCGACACGGCAGCCGAAGCCCGCGTCCGTGAGCTGTTTGCCAAGGCCGACAAGCCCAAGGGTTCGCTCGGCCGCATCGAGGACATCGCGGCTTGGCTGGCCGCCTGGAGCGGCCGCGCGCCGCCGGCAGTGAACCGTCCCCTGGTGGCGATCTTCGCCGGCAATCACGGAGTCGCTCGCCACGGCATTTCGCCACGGCCTGTCGCTGCCACGGCGAACGCCGTCGAGCTTTGCGCGGCCGGCGGTGCGGCGATCAACCAGATCTGCATCGCCAATAATCTCGGGCTGAAAGTCTTCGATCTTGCGCTGCACATTCCAACCGCCGACATCACCGAGGATGCAGCACTCGACGAGCGCGGCTGTGCCGCCACCATGGCCTTCGGCATGGAGGCGATCGCCGGCGGCGCCGATCTGCTTTGCCTTGGCGACCTCGGCGTCGGCAATTCCACCGTCGCCGCGGCCTTGCTTGCCGCACTGTTCGGCGGCAGCGGCGCAGATTGGGTCGGTTCCGGATCGGGCGCCGATGCATCGATGCGGGTACGCAAGGCGGAAGTGGTCGCTGCCGCGCTAGCCTTCCACGGCACAGGTCTCAGGGATCCGCTGGAAGCGTTGCGCCGGGTTGGCGGCCGTGAGTTCGCAGCGATTGCCGGCGCCATCCTCGCCGCCCGGACGCAGAAGATCCCCGTCCTGCTCGATGGATTGGTGGCGACAGCCGCTGCGGCGGCGCTGCATGCCGCCGACGCCACTGCGCTCGACCATTGCCTGCTCGCCAGCCTGTCGCCTGAGCCTGCGCATGCTCGGGCCGCCGAGCGGCTCGGCATGCGCCCGCTGCTCGATCTCGGCGTCAGCCACGGCGAGGGGGCAGGGGCGGCACTTGCGGCCGGCCTGGTCAAAGCCGCTGCGCTCACCGCCTCGGGCATGGCAGCGGCGCTTCATTAAGCGTCTATCGCCGGAAGCGTCTATCGCCGGCGCGCAGCAACGGCCCTGGTCGGCAGCGCCGGCAATTCCTCCATCACCCGGCTCAACGGAAAGATGGCGATCGCCTCGGTGCCTTCGCGCAGTTTGGAATGCAGTTCGAACTCGCCGCCATGCATGGCGAGCAGGCTTTGGACGATCGGCAGGCCAAGCCCGGTGCCTTGCTCGGCGCTCTTGATGGCGATGGAGCCCTGGCCGAAGGCGGACAGCACGACCGGAATCTCGTCTTCCGGAATGCCGGGCCCATTGTCTTTGACGGAGAAGTATTGGCCGCCGCCCGCCGTCCAGCCGACGCGCACGCGGATCTCGCCGCCAGTTCCGGTGAACTTGATGGCGTTCGACAAAAGATTGAGCGCGATCTGTCGCACCGCGCGTTCGTCGGCGAACAGGCGCGGCAAGGCGTTTTCGAAATCCTGGACGATGCGGATGTCCTTGTTGCGCGCCTTCAGCTCCATCATGTGACAGCAATCCTCGACGACGGAAAGCAGCAGCATCGGCTCTTCGTTGAGCTGGTAGCGGCCCGCTTCGATGCGCGACAGGTCGAGGATTTCGTTGATCAGGTCGAGCAGGTGCTGGCCAGAGTCATGGACGTCGCGAGCATAGTCGCGATAGGTCGGATTGCTCATCGGTCCGAGCACCTCGTTCGCCATCACCTCGGAGAAACCGAGAATGGCGTTGAGCGGCGTCCGCAACTCATGACTCATCGAGGCCAAAAACCGCGACTTTGCCAGGTTGGCGTCCTCCGCCCGTCGGCGCGCTTCGTCCGACATCGATTTCGCCGTGTCCAATTCGGCAATCAGCGCGTCCTTTTCGGAGCGGAACGAGAGCAGCATCAAGGACGAGCGATTGAGGCGGCGCGCCACATAGGCGAAGAAGGGCAGCGCGACAATCAGCAACCCGGCCATGATCAACTCGACCGGCATCCACTGCCTGGCGCCGGCATAGGCATAGGCGGCCACCGGAACGGCGAAAGTCGCCAGCAACGCACCGCGCAACGATGACGCTGTGATCGCCGTCGCCGCCATGGCAAGCAGCAGCACCACACCCTTGATCAACTGGAACTGGTCGACCTGGCAGGTGTCGCAACCGAGCCAGGCAAACCAGGCCCAGCCCAGGCCGCAAAGGAAATGGCCTATCAGGAAATCACGGTGCGTTTGCAGCGGGTTGAGTTCGGCAGCTTCCGTTCGGTCGACGCGCCTCGCCATGAACACGACGATGGCGTAGCAGATGAGTATAAGAAGCGCCCAGACGCCAATTGCCTTTCCGACGCCAGCAAACAGACCGGTCGCGGCGGTCGCCAGGACGAGAAGCGGAACTATGATCGCGCCGCCTATCATCGCACGGGCGTGGAGTTTCAAAAGCTCCCGGTCGAAATCAGGATTTCCGGCCTGCTGCGAAAGACGGTCGCGCGTCTTGCGCACCGCGCGCGCCACATCGCTGTTGCGATGGGGTTTCCGGCGGTCCACAATAAACTTGTCCGCTGTGGTCGAACGTTGCGAGGGCATGGAGACTTCAATTTATGCGGGCAGCGGTTTCAAATTGTTAAGCTACGTTCGAATGATTAACCAACGGTTTGCCATATGAGCCGTTCGTGGTCGCGGCGGCCGGGACTGCGATACGTCCCGCCGCGGCCGCGAAGCCTTTGGCGCCGGCTGGTGGACTACGCACTGGCCATGCTTGTCCTCGGTTTGCTGATCCTTCTGGCGGCGCGCCTTGATCGGATCGAGACGCGCAAGGCTGAGGGTGCCGCCGTCGTCAATGACGGCGATACGATCACGCTCGGTTCCGAGCGTATCCGCATGCGCGGCATTGATGCGCCAGAATATTCGCAGATCTGCCGCAAGGACGGCGCCGGCTATCCCTGCGGCAAGCTGGCGCGGCAGTCGCTGGTACGTCTGATAGCAGGCAAACCCGTCTCCTGCACCGGCTGGCAGCGCGACCGATACCGCCGGCTGCTCGGCGATTGCAACGCCGGCGGCAGGGATCTCAACCGCGCCCAGGTCGAGGCCGGCTGGGCAGTTGCCTATGGCGATTTTGAAACCGAGGAGGCCGCTGCCCGATCAGGCAAGGCCGGCATCTGGGCCGGCACTTTCGACGAGCCGCACGACTGGCGCGAGAGCCGCGATCACGAAGTGGTCGAAAGAAAGCACGGTCGCTTGGCTTCGATCGGCGATGGCTTGCGAGAAATTTTTCGCTTCTGGTGATGGTCAACCCTATAGTGTTGCAACAGAGCGAGGTGCGTCCAGTCGGACGACACAAGCCATGCGCTGAGATTTTTTTAATCTTCGCGTCGTGCTTTCCGGCAATCGATTCCGGCCGTCGGGCCGGTGCGAAAGGAGGATGGATGAAACTCTTCGACGGCGGCCGGGCGCCCAATCCACGGCGGGTTCGCGTCTTCCTCGCTGAAAAGGGGCTTGAGGTTCCGCTGGTGCCCGTCGACATGGGAGCGCTGGAGCACAAAGAGCAGCCGGTCAGTTTGCGCAACCCGCTGCAGCGCCTGCCGGTGCTCGAACTCGACGACGGCACCGTCATCACCGAATCCGTCGCCATCTGCCGCTATTTCGAGGAACTGCACCCGGAACCGGCGTTGTTCGGCCGCGGCGCGCTCGGCAAAGCGCTGGTCGAGATGTGGCAGAGACGGATGGAGCTCAACTTGCTCAATTGCGTCAGCGCTGCGTTCCGACACGTCCATCCGGCGATGAAGGAATGGGAGATCCCGCAAATTCCCGAATGGGGCGAGGCCAACAAGCCGAAAGCCGTTGCATTCCTGAAACTGCTCGACGACGAACTGGCGAACCGCGAATTCGTTGCCGGCGACGCCTATTCGATCGCCGACATCACCGGGCTGATCGCCATCGACTTCATGAAGCCGGCGCGTATCAAGGTGCCGGAAGACTGTGCCAACGTGCTGCGCTGGCATCAGGCGATCTCCAGCCGGCCGAGCGCCGCCGCCTGAGAATGGCCCCAGGCATGAGTGAAGAGCTGGAAAACTTCGCGGCGAGGGTGCGCGCCTGCCGAATCTGCGTCGAAAACCCGGTCGGCCGGCCGCTGCCGCATGAGCCGCGCCCGGTGCTCAGGCCGTCGTCGAGCGCCCGTATCCTGATTGCCAGCCAGGCACCGGGCACCAAGGTGCATATGTCAGGCATGCCGTTCACCGACGCCTCCGGCGATCGGTTGCGGGACTGGCTGGGCGTCAGCAGCGAAGAATTCTACGACACGACAAAATTCGCCATCGTGCCGATGGGCTTTTGCTTTCCCGGCCAGGATGCCAAGGGCGGCGACCTGCCGCCGCGCCGCGAATGTGCAGCGGCCTGGCGTGCGCCGCTGATGGCGCTGATGCCGCATATCGATCTGGTGCTGACGATCGGCATCTATGCGCAATCCTGGCACATGGGCGCCGCGCGCCGGCCCTCGCTGACCGAGACGGTGATGGATTGGCGCACCATCTGGGATGCGCCCACCATCCCGAAAGTGCTGCCGCTACCGCATCCGTCGTGGCGCAACACCGGCTGGCTGAAGCGCAATCCGTGGTTTGAAATGGATTTGCTGCCGTTTCTGAGATCGGAAATCCGCTATCGCCTCGGCTGACGCGCAAGCAAGAAATCACTCGCTTTTGCGCCATCTGACAGAATTTCTTTCTTGTGAATAGCCCAAATAAGAAGGACTATAGCCAATCTATTCCTGATCTATCCCGTGGGAGCACCCAAATGGACCGCCTTGACAGAAAAATCCTCCGCCTCTTGCAGGAGGACGCGACGCTCGCGGTCGCCGATGTCGCCAAGAAAGTCGGACTGTCGACCACGCCCTGCTGGCGGCGCATCCAGAAGCTCGAGGAGGAAGGCGTCATCAAGCGGCGCGTCGCCATCCTCGATCATGAAAAGGTCAATGTGCGTGTCACCGTGTTCGTGTCGATCCGCACCAATTCGCACAGCCATGAGTGGCTGCGGCGCTTTTCGGAGGTCATCCAGGAATTTCCGGAAGTGGTCGAGTTCTACCGGATGAGCGGCGACGTCGACTATCTCTTGCGCGTGGTGGTGCCCGACATCGCTGCTTACGACGCCTTCTACAAGCGGCTGATCGCCAAGATCGAGATCCGCGACGTCTCGTCGTCGTTTGCCATGGAACAGATCAAATACACGACAGAAATGCCGCTCGACTACATGGTTCTGGACAAGGAATCGGGCGCCAACGCGGCCTGAGGAGTTTTCGCTTAGTTCTTCTTTTTGTTGAGGGAACTCCATGGCGAGTTTGCCGGTAGCGTGATCGTGTCCGGCACGAGATCGACATCCGTCACCTCCGCCTTGCGTACGGTGTAACCCGACTGGATCACGCTGACACCGTCGAGGATGAAGAGCTGACTTTTCTCCATGCCCGGCTCCAGCGCGCCGGTCACGGCAACCGGCTGATAGGCTTGCGACATTATGTAGGGGCGGGCGGGCGTGACGAGGACGATCTGATTGGGCGGTGGCGTCGGCATGTGGCTGCACGCCCCTGTCCACGGCACCAGCAGGAACTGATAGACGAGATCGCCGTCGCGATCGAGCGGCAGCGCGTAGCCCGCCAGTTGGATGGCCTTGTCTCGCAAATTGACAGACAGCGTCTCGCCACGGTCAGGCATTTTTGCCGCGACCATCGGCAATCCGACACTTTCGGCAGCGGGCTGGGTCGCCGGGCGCAGGTCCTTCCAGAATATGCGCGCCGTTTCGGCGGAAGCGCTGCCCGCCACTATGGAAATCAGCACGGCCGCCAGCGCCGCTGTCGATTTGAAACGATTGCTCACCGTGTGCTCTCCATTTGACAGGAGTAAAGCTGCCGTCGCCGACAGCGTCAACGTTCGAGCCGCATCACATGCCGGCGCGAGCCGGCCATGCCGATCTCGTGGAATCCGCGGGCCACGAACTTCTCTCGAAAGCCCATGAAACGGTAGCTCGGCGATGCCTGGTCGACCGGATAGGCCTCGATGGTCCTGGCGCCTTTGGCGAAGGCGTGATCGATGGCCGCGTCAAGCAGGGCGCTTGCCAGTCCACGGCCGCGCGACGCCCTCGGCACATAGAAGCAAACGATCGACCAGACGCCTGCCTCGCTGTCGTCCTGCTCCTGCGACAGCTTGCGATAGGTCTCGCGTGGCGCCACGGAGCACCAGCCGACGCTCTTGCCTTCGGCATGGGCGACGATACCGACCGGCGTGCCGGCTTCGATGAGCGCCATCATGGCCCGTCTCCTCTCATCGTTGGACGCATGCTCGCGGTTTTCGAGGTGGCGCCAGGCCATGCACCAGCAATATTTCGGGCCGCCAGGCTGCTCGAACAGGTTCTCGAAATCGGCGCACGTGGATCGCGTCACCTCGGTGAAGCGGATCTGGCTCCGGTCAGCCTTTCCTGGCGAGCCGCTCGAGCGTCTTGGCATCGGAAAGCTCCCGTGCAGCGTCCTTGCCGATCCAGCGCGCCGTCTTGTCGGTCGAACCGGCAAGCTTCTGTGCCAAGGCAAGGGCAGCGCCGTGCAAATTCACCGATCGCTTGCCGATAGAGCGAAGCGCCCAGTTCACCGCCTTCTTCACAAAGTTGCGGCCATCGGCGGCGTGCGCTTCGATGATCGGCAGGAAGTCGAGGAAGGTCGCCTCTGGCTCCTTCTTCCGGTGGACGACCGACCAGGCCATCATGGCAAAAGCCGTGCGTCGAACGAACTCGCGTTCGTCGGCCGCGAACTCTTCTATCAGCTCCTTCCAGCAATCTGTATCGACAAAGAGGTCGGAGACGCCGTCGACGATATCCCACGAGTCGAAAGTCGCCGCCCATCGTCTTGCATCCGCAGCAGAAAACCGCTTCGGATCGGCTGTGACGGAAGCGATGAACTGCGCTTCCATTATGCCCGACTGCCATAGTTCGAAGGCACGCTCATGGTTGCGCTTGATTTTCTTGGCAATCTGCCTCTGCACGCCATGCGAGATTCCGAGCGCACGTTCGATCTTGATGCCGTAGCCCAGCATGCCAAGGCGGTTCTCCTGCGAGCCGATCGAGCGCAGATGGGCGACAATCTCCTCGGCGCTGGAGTGAGGCGAAAGCTCGGCCACGACAAAACCTACTTCTCCAATCGCGCCAGCAGCGAAGACGTGTCCCAGCGTTTGCCGCCCATCCCCTGCACATCCTTGTAGAACTGGTCGACAAGTGCCGTCACCGGCAGCTTGGCGCCATTGCGGTCGGCCTCCGCCAGGCAGATGCCGAGATCCTTGCGCATCCAGTCGACGGCGAAGCCGAAATCATATTTGCCGGCATTCATCGTCTTGTGGCGGTTCTCCATCTGCCATGAGCCGGCCGCGCCCTTGGAGATCACCTCGATGACCTTTTCGATGTCGAGCCCGGCCTTCTTGCCGAAATGAATGCCTTCGGCCAGCCCTTGGACAAGGCCGGCGATGCAGATCTGGTTGATCATCTTGGTGAGTTGGCCGGAGCCGGCCGGGCCCATCAGCCCGACCATGCGGGCATAGGCATCGATGACAGGCTTCGCCTGCTCGAAGGCTTTCTGCTCGCCGCCGACCATGACGGTCAGGATGCCGTTTTCGGCGCCGGCCTGACCGCCGGAGACCGGTGCGTCGAGGAACGAAAAACCGCGAACTTGCGCCTTCTCCGCCAGTTCGCGCGCGACTTCAGCCGAGGCCGTGGTGTTGTCGATGAAGATGGCTCCCTTCTCCATCGACTGGAACGCACCCTCGGCTCCGATCGTCACCGCGCGCAAATCATCGTCATTGCCAACGCAGCAAAAGACAAAGTCCTTGCCGTCGGCGGCCTCAGCCGGCGTGTCGGCAACACTGCCGCCATGCTGGGCAACCCATTGCTCGGCCTTTGCCTTGGTGCGGTTGTAGACGGCGACGTCGTGGCCGCCCTTGTTCCGGAGATGTCCGGCCATTGGATAGCCCATGACGCCAAGACCGAGAAATGCCACCGATGCCATGTTTTCGAATCCCTTCAATCCTGTTTTCCGGCCTTCTTAGCGGATCAGGCAAAGCTATGGGAGTCAGCGGTGCAGATGTATGGTAATGCGCCGTTCTATCCACTCGACCGCGTGGCGGAGTATCTCGACAATGGTCAGATAGATGATCGCCGCCCAGACATAGGACTGGAAGTCGAAAGTGCGCGAATAGGTGAGCTTGGTGATGCCCATCAGATCATAGACGGTGATGATGGCTACGATCGCCGAGCCCTTGATCATCAGGATGATCTCGTTGCCGTAGGGACGCAGCGCCACGATCAGTGCCTGCGGCAGGATGATCTTCCACATCGTCTGCAATTTGTGCAGGCCGAGCGAGGCGGCGCCCTCCCACTGGCCTCTGGGCACGCTCTCGATCGCGCCGCGCAGGATTTCAGCCTGATAGGCGGCAGTATTGAGCGAGAAGGCGAAGATTGCGCAGTTGAACGCCTCCCGGAAAAAACCCCAGAGGCCAATCATATCGAGCTGCGGCCGGAACGAGCCTACGCCGTAATAGACAAGGAAGGTCTGGGCCAGCAGCGGCGTGCCGCGGAAGAAATAGACATAGGCGTAGGCAAGACCTGAAAGAAACCGGTTTTTCGACATGCGGGCATAGGCGATCGGCACCGACAGGACCGCGCCAAGCACGATCGAGATGGCGACCAGCAAAAGCGTCACACCTAGCCCCGTCACATAGGATGGCGCATATTTCGCGAACAGCTCGCCGTTCCAGGCGACGATGAGGTACGCAGCAATCCCGGCGAGAAAAGCTATCCACATACAGACCAGCGCGTAGCCGAGAATACGTTGGCGCGGCCAGCCGTGCGGAATTGCTGGCGGTTTTTCGACCTTCCTCGCCACGTCGGCTGCTGCCGCACTCATCGCTGCACCTGCTGGCGGCCGACCGCACGTTCGATCGCATTGATGCCGAAGGACGATATGATGGCGAGGAGCAGATAAATAAGCGCGGCAACACCGAAAAACAGGAAGGCGTGCTTGGTGACGCGGGCGGCGACGCCTGCTTGCCGCAATATGTCGGTAAGACCGATGGCGGAAACCAGGGCGGTATCCTTGAGAAGGATGAGCCACAGATTGGCAAGACCCGGCAGCGCGATACGGATAAGCTGCGGCAGCACCACAAGGCGCATCGTGTGCCAGCCAGACAGGCCAACCGAATAGCCGCCCTCATACTGTCCCTTCGGGATGGCGCGGAATGCCGAGAGGAAGACCTCGCTGGCGTAGGACGAGAAGACGACGCCGAGCGCGATCATGCCGGAAACAAAAGCATTCACTTCGACCGCGGCGGTCGGGTCATACAGGCGCATCAATTGCTGAATGCCGATTTGCGCGCCGTAAAAGATCATGAACAGGGTCAGCAACTCAGGCAATCCACGAAAGATCGTGGTGTAGATATTGCCGGCCAGCCGCAGCGACGGCTCGTTGGATTGCTTGGCCAGCGCAACCAGAAAGCCGATCACCAGACCGAGAGGCAGGGTCGCGGCTGCAAGCGAAACGGTGATGAAAACACCATAGGCGATGTCGTCGAGCCAGCCTTCGGGTCCCCAACTGAGCAGCGTCCAAACGCTTTGCATCCGCCTGCCTGTTCTCCTCTATGCTTTTTTTGAGAGCGCGGCGTCAGCCCCGGCGCGCCGCGCCTTGCGCAAACGGCGGGGATGTCCCGCCGTTCGCCGTCAACCCGGAAGGATCAGGACTCGCCGCCGTAGACGTCGTACTTGAAGTACTTGTCGTTGATTTCCTTGTACTTTCCGTTGGCGCGGATGGCGTCGATCGCCTTATTGAACTGATTGACCAACGCGGTATCGCCCTTGCGTACCGCGATGCCCGCGCCCGGACCATGTATCTCGATGTCGGGCGTGATCGCGCCGATCAGCTTGCAGCAGGCGCCGTCCGGCGTGGCAAGCCAGCCTTCGATGACAGTGATGTCGTCGTTGACCGCATCAACGCGGCCATTGGCGAGATCGAGCTGGTATTCCTGCGCGGTCGGGTACGGCTTGATTGTGCTGTCGGCATAAGTCTTGGTTGAATAATTGAAGTGGGTGGTGGACGCCTGCACGCCGATCGTCTTGCCGGCCAGGTCCTCTTTCGTCACGCCTTTGATATCGCTCTCCTTGGGCGCGGCGATCGCCGGCGGCGTGTTGTAGTATTTGTTGGTGAAGTCGACCTTCTCGGCACGCTCCGGCGTAATCGACATCGAGGCAACGATGGCGTCGAACTTGCCGGCCTGAAGCGCCGGGATGATGCCGTCCCAATCCTGCGCGACGAACGTGCACGTCACCTTCATCTCGTCGCAAAGCGCCTTGGCGATATCGATGTCGAAGCCCACGAGCTGGCCATCAGCAGTCAGGTTGTTGAACGGCGGATAGGCTCCCTCCGAGCCGATCCTCAAGGTTTTCTCCTGAGCCTGGGCAACGCCCAATGTCAGCAGCGCCGCCGATGCGGCGAGCGCTATACGCAGTGCAGTACGCATGATAGTCCTCTCTGTATGTCCCCGGCCGTCGTTCTAAACGGCTCTGTGGGCGGTTCTGTTGACCGCCCGCTGGCGCGATACTCCCATTCTTTCCCAAGAAAAAGCAACTGTAAAACCGTTGCTTGCGGGTTTCGCATTGCCGGACAATGCTGACGTTGCGGCAGGCAAACAACCGAGGAAAACAGGGGGGCAACGAGGAAACAGGGGGCGGCCGATGCTTCTTCGGCAGTACCCTCAGCGCGTCAAACCTGTCGCGCGCTCGATGAAGTCGGCTATCGATCTGGTGTCGTCGAGATCGAAGACAGGCAGGCTTTCGTCGGCTATGGCGAAGTCGGCGGCGATGGCGACGATGTGCGGATCATTTGCCGAAAGCGGGGCCCAGTCCTTGGCCTCCATCCGCCGCGTCTCGATCTTGCTGTGCGCCTCGCGCTTGTAGCCTTCGACCAGCACGATGTCGGCGGTGCCGAGCCGCGACAGGATCGCATCCAGCGTCGGCTCGTCCTCGCCGCGCAATTCATGCATCAGCGCCCAGCGCCTGTCCGACACGATGGCGACTTCAGTGGCCCCGGCCTGCCTATGGCGAAAACTGTCCGCCCCCGGTTTGTCGATGTCGAAGGCATGATGGGCGTGTTTTACCGTCGAGACTTTCCAGCCACGCCGGACGAGTTCGGCGACCAGCTTTTCGGTCAGTGTCGTCTTGCCGGAATTCTTCCAGCCGGTGATACCGAAGACGCGTCTCATCATGGCTTCATGCTCTGCAACAGACCCTCGACACGGACAAGGTCACTCGTGGCGAACGGCAAGCCTATATGCCGTCCGGCGCCATATCAGGTCCAGCGCTTTCGGCGGCTGTCTTGCGCCGGCCGACGATCCGTTCGCGGTAAAGTGCGTAGAGGCCGGAGCAGACGATGATGCTGGCGCCGAGGATCATCGGCAGGTCGGGAACGTCGCCGAAGATGAACAGGCCAAGCAGGATCGACCAGAGCAGGGCCGTGTAGCGGAACGGCGCGATGAACGAGATGTCGCCCACCCGCATCGCCATGATGATGAACTGGTAGCCGATGACCACGAGCACTGCCGCCAATGCCAGGAACGCCGTGCTTTCCCCCGTCATCGGTGTCCACCCGCCCATCGGCAAAAGCAGCGCCGCGCCGAGCATTGTCATGGCGAGTGCCGTGGTGGTCGACACCAGCAATGTCGGAATGGCTTGCGGTATCCGCTTGGTGGCGAGATCACGCACCGCACAACAGGCGACACAGGCCAGCGCCAGCAGCGAATAGATGCTGAACCCCTCGAAGCCGGGCCGCACGATGATCAGCACGCCGGCAAAGCCGATGGCGATAGCCAGCCAGCGCCGCCAGCCGACGCCTTCCTTGAACACAAGTGCTGCGCCCATCGTCACCGCCAGCGGCAGCGCCTGCAGCACGGCCGAGACATTGGCAATCGGCAGATGGGCAAGGGCGATGAGAAACGACGCGGTAGCGCCGGCTTCGCCGATCACGCGTATCGCCACCATCGGCTGCAGCATCGAGCCGGGCACGGCAAGCGCACCGCGTTGCCAGGCAAGCAGGCCTACGAAAAGCGAAGCGAAGGCGCCGCGGATCAGCATGACCTGCGCCATGTTCATGGATTCCGACGCGACTTTGGTGATCGCGTCGTTGAGAGTGAAACCACTCATCGCCACCACCATGAACAGTGCACCGCGAAGATTTGGGGAAAAAAGCAAAGGCGTTACCACTGTGGTCCTGCATCAAGCCTCTACCAGCCGGCGGCAAGACAGCAACGTCAAAGGGCTGGTCCACGGCCTTCGGAGGCTCGTTACAACCTCCTCGCAAGAGCGGCTGGATCTATTGCGGCGGTGCGACCAAAAAGGATCAGCCGCCGGTGACGCTCATGTGCCGCGATACCGATGGACGGTTGGTGCGGCGGTCGATGATGAAATCATGGCCCTTCGGCTTGCGGCCAATGGCTTCGTCGATGGCGTCGGCGACCAGTTCGTTGCCTTCGGATGCACGCAACGGTGCGCGCAGGTCGGCGGCATCTTCCTGGCCGAGGCACATATAGAGCGTGCCGGTGCAGGTCAGCCGGACGCGGTTGCAGCTTTCGCAAAAATTATGCGTCATCGGCGTGATGAAGCCGAGCCTGCCACCGGTCTCGGCGACGTGGACGTAGCGGGCCGGGCCACCGGTCTTGTAGGGGATGTCGGTCAGCGTGAACTGCCGCTCGAGTGCTGCGCGCAGCAGCGACAGCGGCAGATACTGGTCGGTGCGGTCGGCGTCGATCTCGCCCATCGGCATGGTTTCGATGACGGTCAACTCCATGCCGCGGCCGTGCGCCCAGCGCAGCATCTCGGGCAGTTCGGCGTCATTGAAATCCTTCAGCGCCACCGCATTGAGCTTCACCTTCAGTCCCGCTGCCTGCGCGGCTTCGATGCCATCCATGACCTTGTCGAGATTGCCCCAGCGGGTAATCTGACGGAATTTTTCCGGATCCAGCGTGTCCAGCGAGACGTTGATGCGCTTGACCCCGCAATCGGCGAGTTCAGCGGCAAAGCGCGAAAGCTGCGAGCCGTTGGTGGTCAGCGTCAATTCTTCCAGAGCGCCGCTTTCGAGATGACGCGAAATCTGACGCACAAGATGCATGATGTTCTTGCGCACCATCGGCTCGCCGCCGGTAAGACGCAGTTTCCTGACGCCCTTTTCGATGAAAACCGTGCATAGCCGGTCGAGTTCTTCCAGCGACAGCAAATCCTTCTTGGGAAGGAACGCCATGTCCTCGGCCATGCAATAGGTGCAGCGGAAGTCGCAGCGGTCGGTGACCGAAACGCGCAGATAGCTGATCGTGCGACCAAAAGGATCGATCATGTCCATGCTGGTGCGTTTCCCGTGGTTGCGAACGGCATCGTTATATATGGCTATGTGATACGATCCAACCTGCCATTCAAGACAAGAAGTTTCGATCCTGGGCAACATCGCGCCGACGGATCGCGTCGGAAGTTTCGAAGCGGCCTTTTCCCGCTGCGCGAAGCGGCGTAGGGAAAGGACAGATGATGCGGAACCTATCACCATGACGGCGCCGAAGGAACTCAGGGTCTCGAAGGACCGCAGGCTGCTAACCGTGACGTTCCCTGGCCATCAGCCGTTCGAGCTGCCGGCGGAGCTGCTGCGGGTGGCCTCGCCATCCGCCGAAGTGCAGGGCCATTCGCCCGAACAGCGCGTGACCGTTCCTGGCAAGCGCAACGTTGCCATCCTGAAGATCGAACCGGTCGGCAACTATGCCGTCCGCATCACCTTCGACGATTTCCACGATACCGGCATCTTCACCTGGAACTACCTGCATACGCTGGGTCATGAGAAGGACGCACGCTGGGCCGCCTATCTCGCCGAGCTGGAAGAGAAGGGGCTGAGCCGCGATCGTTGAATGGTTCGGGCGGGACGCTCCGGTCAACGCAGGATCGCCAGTATTTCGCTGGTGTCGTAATAAAACGGCGTGCCTTCGATCAGCCGGTCATCCTTGAAGCGCAAGACTTCGGCAAATGGCTGTTTGATGGTTGCACCATTGGCCCGCGATGTCAGTGCAAGTGTGCAGCTCATGAATACCATGTCATCGTTTTGGGCGGCCTGAAGGCTTTCCACGGTCACGTCGCTCCAGATTTCCCGCATCTTGCGAAAAAGGGCGCCAACGCCGTCGAGGCCATTCCAGTCGCCGGCATAGGGCAGGGACTGCGGCTCATGCACGACAACTTCCGCGTGAAACGCGCTGGCAAGGATATCGAGGCTCTCCGACCCTGATTGCAGGAAGCGCATCTCAGCCTCGAACATATTTTCGAGAAGTTCCAAGGCGGTACGTCGCCGATCGAAGGGTTTATCCATTTTCCGTCTCCGTTTCAGGATCGTGCTATCAACGTGGCTTACCCTTTAATATTGGGGGTTCGACACCCGTTTCCAGACGGTCGAAATGAGGTGCAGCACGTGTCGTCAAGACGTCACGGAATTGGAGTAGCGGCTGCGGATGCTCGGAGGCGAAAACATGTCCGTGATCACCACGGTCGAACAGCTCGAAGCGCTCTATGGGCTGCCCGGCGAGACGTCGCTGGTCAAGGAACTCGACCATGTCATTCCCGAATACGCCGCCTTCATCGAGGCCTCGCCTTTTGCCGCGCTCGCGACCAGCGGGCCGGAAGGGCTGGATTGCTCGCCGCGCGGCGATCTCGCCGGCTTCGTCCGCATCCATGATCCGAAAACCCTGATGATGCCGGACCGGCGCGGCAACAACCGTGCCGATTCGCTAAAAAACATCATTCGCGATCCGCGCGTCGGCCTGTTGTTCCTGGTCCCAGGCTGCGGCACCACGCTGCGCGTCAACGGCCGCGCCCACATCACCACGGATGCCGCGCTGTGTGCCTCGTTCAGCGTCGACGGCCGACCGGCGCGTTCGGTCACGGTCATCGATGTCGATTCGGTATATTTCCAGTGCGCTCGCGCCGTCCATCGGTCGGAACTGTGGAACCCGGCGAGGCATGTCGACCCGAAGTCGCTGCCGACACCCGGAAAGATCCTGGAAATCACCAGCCGGAAAGGCATCGACGGCGAGGCTTACGACAGGGAATGGCCGGAGCGCGCGAAAAAGTCGATGTGGTGAGCGGGGTCACGCTTCCTTGAGCACGTCGGCAATTTTGCGCATCTGCTCGCCGATCATGTCGCATTGCTCCGGCGTCGACTGGCTCATCGCTTTCTCGATCAGCGCCATATGAACCTTCAGCGCCTGCATCAGCAGTTCCGTGCCGGCTTCGGTCAGGGTCAGGCGCAGCACGCGCTTGTCCTTCTGATCGCCTTCGCGGCGCAGCAGGCCGCGTGTCTCGAGTTGCGGCAGCAGCATGGTGATGTTGGAACGGCCGACCAGCAGCCGGCGGGCGAGATCGTGCTGCGACATGCCGGGATGGCGGTAAAGATTCATCAGCACGTCGAGCTGCGCCGGCTTCAGGTCCAGCGGCGCAAGCTTCACTGCCAGCGTGCGTTCCAGGACATGGCAGGCGCGCGCCACCGCGACCCAGTTGCGAAAACGCGGGTTGTCCCAGGGCAGCTCTTGTTTAATGTTCATGTTTGAACTATTATGTTCACGCTTGAACGAATGGATGGATCGCCACTATGGCATCATTTGGATTGAAGGTCATCCAGGGCGTGTTTGCCGCCGCCGAACATGTGGCTCCCCGCCTTACCGGGCGCGCGGCGTTCGAACTGTTCTGCCGCACGCCGAACGCCAAAATTCTCAGCGACGGCGAGCGACGCGCCGTCGACCGCGCCGCCGGCTTCATGGCCGAGGCGCGCCATCATCGGCTGAAGACCAAAAACGGCTGCGTCATGGTGCATGAATTCAGGCCAGAGCCGGGCAGGCGGGCCGCCGGCACGGTGCTCGTCATCCATGGCTGGCGTTCGCGCACCGAATATATGCGCACGCTGATCGAAGCCTATCGTGACGCCGGTTACAAGGTTGTCTCGCTCGACCTGCCGGGCCACGGCCAATCGCAGGGCCGCCGGCTGACATTGGTCAGCGCTGTCGAGGCCGCTCGGCTGACCGGCGAGTGGTTCGGCCCGTTCGTGGCGGTCGTCGGCCATTCCTTCGGCGGCGCCGTCGCCGCCAATGCCGTCGCCGGTTCGGTCAAGGCCATTCCGCCGCTGCGGGCCGGGCGGCTGGTGCTGATCGCGGCGCCGAGCTCACTGCCTGCGATCTTCAACGATTTCAGCCGCATGCTCAGTGTCGGCCCACGCTCGCAGGCCGCCATGGCCGACCGGGTCGAACGCATCGCCGGGCGACCGCTGCACGAATTCACCGGCGACCGTCAGCTTGCCGGCACGCCGGTGCCAACGCTGGTCATCCATGCGCCGGACGACCGCGAAGTGTCCGCCGACCATGCAAGGCTCTATGCCGGCGCCGGCGACCATGTGCGGCTGTACTGGGCCGACGGGCTCGGCCACCGCCGCATCCTCGCCGACAAGGGCGTGGTCGAGCGTGCGGTCGGCTTCGTTGCCGAACACCGGCAGCCGGTATCGCTGCATTAAACACCGGCGGCTTCGACCTGCGTGTCAAAAGTCGACCGCTTCAAGGAAGAGCGATTCGAGGAAGAGCGCTTCCTTGCAACCGAATGCGGCTGGTCGAGTTGATTCCCATCGCCGGCGGCGTCATCGCCCGGCCTCAGTGCTATTCGCTGGAGCCGGAACGGAGCCGATTCGCTTCGGCTGCCACCGTTGTGAAACCGTTCTGCAACAGAGACGTTCTGAAATTTATGAAAGCTTAACGAAATCAGTATGAATCGGTGTAGTCGCGCCCTACATCCATGATGCGGTGGGCGAGACCGTCAAGCGATGCGGAACGGGAGCCGGCTGCAGCCGGAGCGGGTGATTCCATGAAATTCCTCGGAAACAAGGCAACCGTGATGCCGCTTGCGGCGGTCGCGGCAATGCTGGCCTTCGGCGTGCCGCAGGCAGACGCGCAAGGGTTTTTCGAGAGACTCTTCGGCGGTGGTGTCAGGCATTCGCCGCGAGGCGATTTCCCCCTGCCGCCGTCGAGGCAGAGGCTGAAATACAAGCCATATGCCACGGCGCCCGCTGCCTCTCGTATCCGCAGCCCGTCCTATTACACCTACAAGAGCGACCCGCTCGTGCGCGTCGACTTCTCGACGCTGACGGCAGCGCCGGAGCCGGCAATGCCGCAGGACGCCGCGTTCCAGCCGTCGTCCGCCACCGGCGCTGCCTTCCGCGAAGCGATTGCCGGACTCCACGATTACGAGCTCTACGCCGAGAAGGACATCGCCAAGGCACTCGTCGCCTATTACGCGGCCAATCCGGATTTCGTCTGGGTGACGGGAGCCAATGCCAACAGTCGCGCGCAAGATGCGGTGCGGGTGCTTGGCGAGGCGACCAGCTATGGCCTCATGCCGGCCGACTATACGGTTGAAGTGCCTGCCGCCGGCGCATCGACCGGCAGCGCCGATGCGCGGCTCAAGCAGCTCGTCCGCTTCGAGATGGCGCTGTCAGCGCGCGTCTTGCGCTATGTCCGCGACGCGCATAGTGGCCGCGTCGATCCCAATCGCATCACCGGCTACTATGATTTCCCGGCCAAGCCGCTCGACATGGAAGGCGTGCTGAAAACGCTGACGCGCACCCAGCAAGTGCGCACCTATCTCGAATCACGGCATCCGCAGAACGCCGAATACCAGGCGCTGCGCGTCGAACTGGAATCACTTCAGGCCAGCGCCGACGACGAGATCGTCGTCGATCCCAAGCTGTTGCTGAAGCCGGAAGAGAGCAGCCCCGAACTGCCGAAGCTTCTGGCGAAGATCGCGCGCAATCTCGACGACGAGATGGGCGGCGCCTATGGCGAGATATTGGCCAGGCTCGCCACCAGCGAGGTCTATGATCCGGAACTGGTGCCGGTCATCAAGGCGGTCCAGAAAAAGGCTGGCATGAAGGGCGACGGCGTCATCGGTCCGCGCACCGTCGCGGCGCTGGTCGGGACGTCCAAAGCCGACAAGATTCAAAAGGTGCAGGTCGCGCTGGAAGAGTTGCGCTGGCTGCCATCCGATCTCGGCAGCCCGCGTGTCTTCATCAACCAGCCGGCGTTTACCGCGACCTATATCGAAAATGGCGAGGAGAAGCTGAAGACCCGCGTCGTCATCGGCAAGACCACCAACCAGACTTCCTTCTTCTACGATCAACTCGAGCAGGTCGACTTCCATCCCTATTGGGGCGTGCCGCAGTCGATCCTCGTCAACGAGATGCTGCCCCGGCTGCGCAGGGATCCCGGCTATCTCGACCGCGCCGGCTACGAAGTGGTCAATGCGCGCGGCAAACGCATTCCGTCCTCCTCGGTCAATTGGGGCGCCTATGGCGCAAAAATACCTTATGGCGTGCGCCAGCTGCCGAGCGAGGCCAATGCGCTGGGCGAACTGAAGATCCTGTTCCCCAACAAGCACGCCATCTACATGCACGACACGCCGCAAAAGACGTTTTTCGAGCGTGACATGCGCGCGCTCAGCCATGGCTGCGTTCGCCTGCAGGATCCGCGCGGCATGGCGGCGGCGGTGCTCGGCACCTCGGTCGACGACATCGCGGAGAAGCTGAAGCACGGACATGCGACGGAGAAGGTAGCGCGCAGGATCCCGGTCTATGTCGCCTATTTCACCGCCTGGCCTGATATGTCCGGCAAAGTCGAATATTTCAGCGACGTCTACGACCGCGACACGCGGCTGCAGCAGGCGCTCGACAGCACGGAAGCCGTGCGCTCGCCGGCGAGCTGAGGACGCTAACGCAGGGGGAGCGGGCGCCGGAACCGGCCGCGCCGCCAAGGGATGCGGCGATCTATTTGGGCTCGGCTGTCACCGGATCATAGTTGATTTCGACCTTCGCCTTGTCTGTCGTGTAATAAGTAACGGTGTAGGCGCCGCTGTCCCAGGCGACCTCGTCGACATAGCGGAAGTCGTCGCGTTGCTCGACCTTGGCGATTATTTCCGACAGTTTTTTGGCATTCTGCGGCGGCAACGGACTTCCGTCTGCGGCAAGGGCCGGTTCACCGAAAAAGAGAACTACGACGCCTGTCGCCAAAACAAGTCTGAACATGGCTTTCCCTCGCTTCTCGCAAAAGTAGAAACTCGCGGCCATGCAGGTTTGTTCCGGGCAGGTTTGTTCCGGGTTCCGGAATGGACACAAGCGAATTGCGCCGACGCATTGTCGTTTGCTCATGCTAATGCGTCTGCAACTCACCTTCGTCGGGGAAGAGGTGGGCCAAGGCCGTGTCGAACGTGAGTTCCAGAGCGTCACCCGGTTGAAAAACCTTGTCTTCATTGAAGGCCGCAATGAGTTCGCTGTTATCGCGAAGTGTCAGGTCCACGACCGTCTCGCTGCCCAATCGCTCGGCATGTGCCACGATGCCATGCAGCAAGCCTTTTCCAGATTGCACCGGCCGCAGGTGCTGCGGACGGACACCCAGGATGGCCTTGCCGTCTTTCCGGAAGGCGCGCCTTCTGGTCGCTACCCTGATCGGCTCCAGGGATTGGTTGCCAACCATTGCCGCTTCGCCATCGAGGGCGAGGACATCGACGTTCAGGAAATTCATCGACGGGGCTCCGAGAAAGCCGGCTACGAACCTGTTGGCCGGCTCGTGATAGAGCTCCATCGGCGCTCCGATCTGCATGACTTGACCGTCCTTCAGCACGACGATCCTGTCAGCCAGCGTCATCGCCTCGACCTGGTCGTGGGTGACATAGATCATCGTTGTGCCCAGTTGCCTGCGCAGCCGGCCGATTTCCATGCGCATGTCCATGCGCAGTGCGGCGTCGAGGTTGGAGAGCGGCTCGTCAAACAGGAATACGGCCGGTTTCCGGGTGATTGCGCGCCCGATGGCGACGCGCTGGCGCTGGCCGCCCGAAAGCTGACTTGGCCGGCGGTCGAGCAAATGTTCCATTTGCAGGATGCGTGCGGCCTCGGCCACCTTCTGCTGCTTTTCCTGCCTGGAAGCGCCCGCGATCGTAAGGCCGAACGCGATGTTCTCGCGCACGGTCATGTGCGGAAAGATGGCATAGCTCTGGAACACCATCGCAACACCGCGTTGCTTGGGCTGCAGCTGGTTGACCACCCGGCCTCCGATCTCGAGGGTGCCTTCGGTGATGTCCTCGAGTCCGGCGATCATGCGCAGCAAGGTGGACTTCCCGCAGCCCGACGGTCCGACAAAGACGACGAACTCGCCGTCGTTGATGTGGATATCGACGCCTTTGATGATTTCGACGCGACCGAAGGATTTCTTGACGCCCTTGAGTGAGACCTCAGCCATGAGCGATGGCTCCCGTTTCCTGATTCATGTGCGGCAATTCGGGGTCTCCGATCGATTGGTCGGCCTTGAGGAATGGGGCTGACCGGCCGTCCCAGATCCACTGGCGTTTGAGCGCTAGAGCCATGCAGTCAGCCCTTCACGCCGGTCGAGGCGATCGACGCGATGAAGGCGCGCTGCAGCAACAGGTAGAAGACCAGCACCGGGACGGTGATAAGGGTGAGATAAGCCATGACTTCGCCCCAGGCGACGTTGAGTTGAAAGAAGTAGCCGAGGCCGACCATGACCGGGCGATAGCCTTCCTGCTGCACCACGATCAGCGGCCAGAGATATTGGTTGTACATGACGAGGAATTTCAGGATGGCGGCAGTCGCCAGTACCGGCCCTGAAAGCGGCATGACGACGCGATAGTAGACCTGCCACCAATTCGCGCCCTCCACCCGGCTTGCCTCGATCAGTTCGCCCGGCAGCCCTTTGAAATACTGCACGAACAGGAAGATCGTCAGTCCGTCGGCGATCCACGGGATGATCTGCACCCGGTAGGTATTGAGCCAGCCCCAATGCAGCCCATCAAGCCCGATCCAGGGCAGTTTCGAGACCAGGAGCAGGAGCGGGATAGCGATGGTCTCGAAAGGGATGATCAGCGTCGCGATGACGATCGAGAGCAGGACATCGCGCCCCTTCCACCGCAGGAAAGCAAAGGAGAACGCGGCCAGCGAACAGATCAGCAGCGAGAGAAGGACGGTCACCCCGGTGACCAGAACCGAGTTTAGGACGAACAGGCCGACAGGCGCCCGCCGGAACGCACCGAAATAGTTGTTGAGGCTGATGTCGCCGACGGGCAGGAATGCACGCAGGCTGGAAGTGTCCGCGAGAAGCTGACTGTCCGGCTTGAAGCTCGAGTTGATCATGAACACGAGCGGAAAGACGAAGATCAGCGCGATCAGGCACAGCACCAGATAGCGGGCGAACAGTCTGAGGCCGTAATTGTCGGGATCGAAGGCCATCCTAACGCTCCCGTGTCAGCCAGCGCTGGATGAGTGAGATCGCCAGCACGATCGCGAACAGGATGACCGAGATGGTCGAGCCGCCGGAGATGTCCTGCTTGCCGTAGCCGCGCTCGACCGCCTGGAAGACGAGGGTCTGGGTGCTGTCGAGCGGACCGCCATTGGTCATCACGTCGATCTGGGCGAAAAGCGCGAAGCCCTGCATGGTGATCACGACAAGGACAAGCACGGCGGTGTTGCGCAGGCCGGGCCAGGTGACATAGCGGAAGGTCTGCCATCTCGAAGCCCCCTCGATGGCGGCGGCCTCGTAGAGCGTGGGGCTGATCGTCTGCAACCCCGCCAGCCAGATGACCATGTGGAAGCCGACGGCCTGCCAGATTGACATGGCCATGACTGCGGGCAGCGCCGTCGAGGGATTGCCGAGCCAGTCGACGGGCTGGAAGAGGCCGAAGGTGAGGGCCTGGAGGATGCTGTTCAACAGCCCGTTCTGGCCGTCATAGATGAACCGCCAGAGGAGCGAGACCACGACGATGGAGACCACCACCGGCATGAAGTAGATGGTCCGGAACAGGTTGATGCCCCTGACCTTGTGGTTGATCAGCAAAGCAAGCATCAGAGCGAGGCTGCCCTGTACCGGCGCCACGACCAGGACGAACAGGAAGGTGTTTACCAGCGCCTTCATGAACACAACGTCGCTGGCGATGACGATCATGACGTTTTCGCCGGACTGCCAGCGAAACCACTCGCGCATGCCGCGATACTGAGGATAGTCGTCGCTACGGGTGATCTCACGCAGGCGGGGATACTGGATTTCGCCGGCCTCGTTTCGGACCACTTCGCCAGCATCGTCGCGCTCTGGCTTGAGGGTCACCACAGCAAGGCCCAGGAGCTGCTGATAGTTTTCCAACCCGACGAACTGGGTCGGGTTCGGTGACAGCAGCCGCTGATTTGTCAATGACAGACCGATCGCGAATAAAAACGGCAGCACGATGAATGTAAAGATGAGTGCGAAGCCCGGCAGGGCGAATGTCCAGCCCGCCCGGTTCGACAGGGTTAGTTTCGACGCCATTTGCGGTATCCGCCCAGCAAGCCAGAGAGGGTGGAGTCCGCGGCTGGCGAGGACCCCGGCGCGACAGAACTAGCGGTGACCGTAGCCACCATTGCTTTCGATGTCGGCGTCGATCTCGTCGACCGCCGCGTCAAGCGTGTCGGCCACGTCGGCGCCATTGGCGATATCGGCCAGTGCCTTGGTGAAGACCTTGGCCTGGACCACGTAGCCCGGGGTGACCGGGCGCACCAGGGCTTGTGCCTTGGAGAGGTCGAAGAACACCGCGAGCGGGCCGCCATCCTTGTAGTTCTTCGTCATCTGCGCCGCCGAGGGAGTCGGCGGGATCAGGCCGATGCCGTCGGAGAAGGCGGCAAGGTACTTGTCCTGCGCGGCGAACTTGATGAACTCGGCAGCGCCTTCCGGATGTTTTGACTTGGCCGACACGCCGAATTGCCAAGATCCCGCGCCGATCTTGTTGCCGGCGCCGAAATCGGAGGCTGGAAGGAAGACGACGTCATCCACGGCTTCCATCGTTGCCACCGCGCGCCAGTTGCCGTTCCACTGGAAGGCGAACTTGCCGCCGATGAAACCGGTCTGCTGATCGGCCGGGTCCTCGCTGGTGCCAGGCGCATAGCCTCCGGGAAACAGCGCTTGCCACCACTTGCCAAACGCCTGCGCAGCCTCGCCGTTCAGCGCGCCTTCCGCCGTCTTGTAGGTCGAACGGTCGACAATGTCGCCGCCGAAGCTCTGCAGGAACGGCGAGAAGGCGTAGGAATACCACTCGGCCTGGTCGTTCATGCCGAGATCAAGGGCGAATTCAAACTTGCCGGAGGCCTTGGCGGCATCGAGCGCGGCCATGAATTCCTCTCTCGACCAGGGCTTGTCGAGGGTCGGGGTGCGCAAGCCCAACTCGTCCAGCGTGGATTGGCGTGCAAAAAGCGCCACCGCCGCGTCCCACAGACCGACCGAATAGAGCTTGCCGTCCCACACACCTTTGGTGCCGGGCAGGAAGTCGGCGAACTCGCTCTCGTCGATCGGCAGCGGCTGCAGATAGCCGGCCCAGGCCCAATTGGGCATGACGGGCCCGTCCACATCCAGGATGTCGGGCAGGTTGCCCGCCAGGGCCGCCGCCGCGACGGAATCATTGTAGCTCTTCTCGGGGAAGCTCTCGATGGTCACCGTCCAGTCGGACTGGCTGGTGTTGAAGTCGGAAATAATCTGGTTGAGGATTCGCGACTCCACTTCATTGCCGGCGCCGTGATACCACATGGTCAACTTGGTCTGCGCCAGCGCGGGCGCACACAGACAGGTCGACGCGATCACCACACCGGTGAGGCGTTTTGTCAGTTTCATCGGATGTTCCTCCCTTTTGACTTAAGGACGCTGGCTGGATCCAAGGCGAGGCCGCCAGGACAGCGGGCCGGGAAGCCAGCGCTCAGTTTCGGGTCGGCCGCTACGGGCCCTTGATGGGGTCCAGCAATGTTCGCGGAAGCCGGACGCATTTGCAATTGCGCAGTTTTACTAATCGGAGCAGCAGGTCGACGGCGATTTCCCCTCGTCAGTTCGCGGGCCACTGAAGATAGCAGTTCACCTAGGACGATTTTATCCTGCGTCAACTTTCTCCCGGCCGCGTTCAATGTGCAGCTTGAGCGATTCCAAGGGTAGACAGCGCCTTGTGATGTGTCCCCGGCTGCCTGGCGAATCGCATGAACCGGGTCATGGCAAACCTTGCGATGAGGCGGAAGTTCGAAGCGTAGGCGGCTCCGAAGCGGATGGTAACTTTGTACGGGAAGCGGGTATTGGTGGGCGATGCAGGGATTGAACCTGCGACCCCACCCGTGTGAAGGGTGTGCTCTCCCGCTGAGCTAATCGCCCGCTCGTTGCCCGAAGGCCAAGCGCGCCGCGATATAAGGGAGGCCGGCCGGGGAAGTCAAGGCGATGTGCTGGCGTTCCGACGAAGACCGAATGCAACCCCGCCGGGAGCGGTCCGGTCGCCGTCGCGCTCAGTGCCCGGCAGCGGCAATCAGGCGTTCGGCCAGACCAAGCGTCAGCGCATCGAAATGCGAGATCACCGCCGACGGTTCGAATTCGCGCACATGGCGGTCGGTGTAGCCGAAATCCACTGCCACCACGGGAATGCCGGCCGCCTTCGCCGTATCGATGTCGGTCTGCGAATCACCGACCATCAGCGCGCGGTGCGGATCGCCGCCGGCCAACAAAATGGTTTCGGTCAGATGGCGCGGGTCGGGCTTGCGGAACGCAAACGTGTCCTGACCGCAAATCGCAGCGAAATGCTTCGCCAGGCCGAGCGCCTCGATCAGCGCCACCGAGTTGGCTTCGTATTTGTTCGTGCAGACGGCCAGGAGATAGCCGGCTGCCTCGAATCGGGCGATCGCCTCGACGACGCCGGGGTAGGGGCGCGATTTGCCCGGGATGTTGTCGGTGTAATGATCGAGGAACAGTTTTAGCAATCGGTCGTGTTCCTCCACCACCAGCGATCTCTGCTGCGCGGCGTGCGCGCGCTCGATCATCACCCGGCCGCCATGGCCGACGAAGCGCTTGAAGCCGGCCTCGTCGACGGCTGCGAGTTCGCTGGCGGCAAGGCTGTGGTTGAGGCTGTCGAGCAGGTCCGGCGCTGTGTCGACCAGCGTCCCGTCGAGGTCGAACACGATGATCGGTCGGGTCATGGCATGTCCTGTGACGATTGCGCTGCCGGCAGGCGATAGCCGCTGCAGCCCATCCAGGCAAGCCGTGCCAGCGCAATCCACAGGGCAAAGTCTTTGACCGGACGGGCAAAGATGCTAGGAGCGCCGAAACAAGCGAAATCCGGGGCAAAGCATGGATGCGAGGCAACTGAAGGTCGAGGCCGCGCGGGCGGCACTTGCCCATGTCAGCGATGGCATGCGGCTTGGCATCGGCACCGGCTCGACGGCCGACGAGTTCGTGCGGCTGCTCGCCGAAAAGGTCGCCACCGGACTTACCATTATCGGCGTGCCGACCTCGGAGCGCACCGCCATCCTCTGCGGCGAGCTTGGCGTGCCGCTGTCGACGCTCGAAGAAACGCCCGAGCTCGACCTTACCATCGACGGCGCCGACGAGATCGATCCGGAGCTGACATTGATCAAGGGCGGCGGCGGTGCGCTGCTGCGCGAAAAGATCGTGGCGGCGGCTTCCGCCCGCATGATCGTCATTGCCGACCGTTCGAAGATGGTCGAGACGCTCGGCCGTTTTCCACTGCCGATCGAGGTCAACCCGTTCGGCCTGCGTGCCACTGAAATCGCGGTCGCCGCGGCAGCCGGAAGGCTCGGCCTTTCCGGCCCCGTCACATTGAGGATGACGGGAAGCCAGCCTTTTGTTACAGACGGCGGCCATTTTATCCTCGATGCATCTTTTGGCCGCATTCCGGATACAAGAGCGCTTTCGAATGCTCTCCATGCCATTCCGGGCGTGGTCGAGCATGGTCTTTTCATCGGGCTGGCATCAGCGGCCATCATAGCCGGCGACGGCGTCCAAACCGTCCATGCCGCCCGAAAACCAGGGAGTTCTACCGATCATGACGTTGCATAACCGGGTTCGCCGTTTTTCTGCAATTCTGGCAGCTTCAGCCGTCTTTGCGTTTTCATCACCGGCGTTCTCGCAGGACGTCAACGAAGGGCATCTTAAGGCAGCCCGCGCCGCAGTCGCGGCGATCGACGCGACGGACCCGTTCGACAACATCCTGCCGCAGGCCGCCGCCGCGCTTCAGCAGCAGCTTATTCAAAAGAACCCGGACATGCAGGAGCTGATCGGCAGAACGGTTAGCGAAAAGGCTCTGGCGCTGGCCTCGCGCCGCGCCGATCTCGAGAAGGAAGCGGCCCTGGCCTATGCCAAGGTATTTTCTGAAAAAGAGCTTACCGAAATCGCCGCTTTCTACAATTCCGATACCGGCAAGAAACTGCTCGACAGCGGCCAGGCCGTGACGCGTGAGCTGCTCAAGGCCGCCGAGATATGGCAGAACGGCCTCGCTCGCGATCTCGCCCAGCAGGTCGGCGAAACGCTGGCCGCGGCGGCAAAGGCCGCAGCACCGGCAAATGCCGCGGCTCCTGCTGATGGCACGCAGCCGGAAGCACCGAAGAACTGAGCCTGTTTCCGGCGGCGTCATCGCTGCTGGACCGGAAAGCCCGCCTCCGTTGCACGTCCGACAGGATGGGCTGCGTCCGGGCTTTTCTTTTGGCGGTTTGCAGCCTACCTGTCTCAGACATTTTTGAAGGGCAAGGAGCCGCGCCATGGCCGTCTATGACTACGATCTTTTCGTCATCGGCGGCGGCTCCGGCGGGGTGAGGGCGGCGCGCATGGCGGCGGCACTCGGCAAGCGCGTCGGCATTGCCGAGGAATACCGCTATGGCGGCACCTGCGTCATCCGCGGCTGCGTGCCGAAGAAGCTCTATGTCTATGCCTCGCAATTTCCCGAGCACTTTGCCGACGCCGCCGGTTACGGCTGGACCGTGCCGCAGGCGAGCTTCGACTGGCAGAAATTGGTTGCCAACAAGGATCGCGAGATCAGCCGGCTGGAAGCCATCTACAGGAAAAATGTCCAAGGCGCCGGCGGCGAGACGTTTCAGTCACGCGCCATGCTGATCGATCCGCATGCGGTGCATCTTCTCGGCGAGGACCGCACCGTCACCGCCGACCAGATTCTCATCGCCACCGGCGGCCGCCCGGCACCGCACCCGGCTCTGCCCGGCCATGAGCATTGTATCTTTTCCAACGAGGCCTTCGATCTCAAGGAATTGCCTGACGCGATCATGATCGAGGGCGGCGGCTATATTGCCGTCGAATTCGCCAACATCTTTCACGGCCTCGGCGTCGACACAACGCTGGTCTATCGCGGCAAGGAGATCCTCTCCCGCTTCGACATGGATCTCAGGCGCATGCTGCACGAGACGATGGAAAAGAAGGGGATAAAAATCCTCTGCCATGCCGTATCCGAATGGGTCAGGAAGCGTCCGGACGGGCGCCTCGACGCAGTCGTCACCGGCGGCAAAGTGCTGACGGTCGATCAGGTCATGCTCGCCATCGGGCGTCTCCCCAACACCGAAAACATGGGGCTTGAGGGCATCGGCATCGAGATGACCAGGACCGGCGCTATCCATGTGGATCAATATTCGCGCACCAGCATCGACAACATCTGGGCGATCGGTGACGTCACCAACCGCGTGCAACTGACGCCAGTGGCGATCCATGAGGCGATGTGTTTCGTCGAGACCGCCTTCAAGGGCAACCCGACCGCGCCCGACCATGAAACGATCGCCACCGCGGTATTCTCGCAGCCCGAGATCGGCACGGTCGGCCTGTCGGAAGACGAGGCCATAAAGCGTTTTGCCGACGTTGAGGTCTACCGCGCCAGCTTCCGGCCGATGCGCAACACGCTGTCGGGCCGCGACGAAATGATGCTGATGAAGCTGGTGGTCGACGGCGCCTCGAAAAAGGTGCTCGGCGCCCATATCCTCGGGCCTGATGCCGGCGAGATGGCGCAGCTTCTCGGCATTCCGCTGAAGGCCGGGCTGACCAAGGATGACTTCGATCGCACGATGGCCGTGCACCCGACCGCGGCGGAAGAACTCGTCACCATGTACAAGCCGACCTACCGGGTGAGGGACGGCGAGCGCGCCTGACGTTTTTCCCGTATCGTCACCAATGATGCATCTATGCACCAAGGCAATGGTGCAGCGCCACTCGACCGCAAATTTTGAATTGTCAAACAGCCCCTCCAAATGGCCATACTTGACAGACCCGAAAGTTATTCAGGTTCGACTGCGCTCAGAATTTCACCGCGGCACCCGTTTGGGCCTTTCCCGGCACGTTTGCCCCGTCGCCCTGAAGAGCCAGCCTACTCGCGCTGAATGCCTTCATATAGGGGCCGACATCGCTGATAATTTGTTCGATCCAATCCCGGTCAGTAGTCGGATAGCCCGCCTTTACGCTGCGGGAAGCATCGAAGGAGAACTCGGCGGTGAAGACCGGTCCGCATTTGGCGAGTTGCTGATTCGAAGGATCGAGCGGGTTCACCATCGCCATCGGCAGCATGGCGTCGGGTACCGGGCGACCATCCGGCAACGCGAGATTTGCGGGGACGCCATTCTCGCGCCAGGAGGCGCCAAGAGCGGGACGCGCGCCGCCATGGTCGAAGTATCCCTGGCAGTCATTGCCAGCAGGTGTGGACCAGAAATTGCGCACGCCGGCCTCGATCGTTCTCGTGATTGGGGTGCCATATTTGCTCCGCAACCCTTCGATCACCTCAGTCTCCGGCATTTGTTCCGGATCCAGATAGATTCGACGCCAAGCGGCGAGTACTCGTCCTTCGACGGCTGGCGCATCATCGAAGATAGCGACGAATTCGCGCTCGTCGGCCGAAATGAAAAGCTTGCCCGACGTCGCGGGCGTGATTGATCCAGTCGGCTGGGCACCCGGACTGGCGCGCATTCCCGTGAGTACCCGCCCAACCCGCATGTGCCTCTGAATGATCGCTTCAGCCTCGTCAAAGGATATGCCAAGTTGGATGCCGATCATATCGGGTCCATAGGCCTCCCCCGCCTCAGGCTTGCGCAGAATTTCGGCGGATTTCTTCTCAAACTTTCGAAGAAGGCCGGAAAGCGTCGCCGCCGGATCGGCTGACAGCCGGGCGATTTCCCGGCCGCTCGCATCGCGATAGGCGACTTCGACAAGATCGGCGTCCATGCGGATGAACGTCTCTGCTGGTGTCTGATCCTTCGATGCCCCTCCCGAAAACAGGTGCGCGGCCACATCGTCGGGCAGGAGGTCGAGATAGTTTGGCTTGGTGTCGACGGGCGCGATGGCGTTGATCTGGAGCGTGACCTCAGCGCTCAGTTTCTCCGCTTTCCCCAATGGCGGGGGTACCGGCAGGGAAGCTTCCGTGACGGCGAATATCTTCATTGGATCGGCATCAGGCCCGGAACCAACTTCACAGCCGACCTGATGAACGAAGGATGATGCCACCGGCTCAAGGCCAAGAGCCGCCACGCGCAACTCGTCTTCCACGCCCCAAGACCCTACTCCGTTCATCGCGAGCCCCTTCTGAGCGATCGCGGCCCCTAATCCCCTCCCAACGCGGAATCTGTCATCCTGTGTCAATGCATCGGATAAGCAGGCCAAACTCTGCCAGCCGGCGAACTCGACGCCAGGGCTACGCTCCACGTCAGCCTTGATTGTAAGCCGGATCGGAAACGCGGGAATGCGGGCGCGGGCCCAAGCAGCGAGATCCGGAAACAAGGCGCGTGCTTCCTCCGTGCCAGGAAGGCGCTTGCCTTCGACGAAGAACCGACCGCCAAACAGCTCACCTTTCTGTTCCAGGTGCCAGCGCTGAATGACCAGCCTCTCGAAGCCGTCATCCGCCTGGGTCGGATCAAGCGCGGCCGCAACGAGCGTATTGGTCAAGCCGCCAGAAAGGGCGACGGGAGCATCGAACAGCGCCGCGCCGGCGGGCGAGGCGGGCGCATCAACCGAAAAGCCGCCATCCAGCCGGGGAACGGCTTCAAAGGTCTGGCGCGCGATCTCGACGCCTTGCTCCTCCAGAGTCAGGGATATCGGCTCGAGATGAAGAAGCAGCGCCTTGCTTGCTTCGGCGCTGACCGATTGCCGCGGACCGGTCTTGAAAACGGCTTTCCACAGCAGCCTGCGGCCAGCAAACGGAAGCATGGTCTCGCCGTCCACGTCGAGGACATAGAAATCAGGCCGATTGGGCAGTGTGAGAAGCAGATTGTCGAAGCCGCCGACGCTTACAACCTGGTCGGATTGCAGCCCGATCGCCGCGATAGCACCGGAGTAGATTCCGGGACCTCCGTTGGCTTTCAGCGCTTGAAAAGTATAATGCCCGTCGCGATCGATGCTTCCATTCGTATAGTCGCCAACAAGTTCGATTTCGTCGGGTAAACCAGCCACGTAGGCTATCGCCCAGCGCTTGAAGGCGATGGAAACCGCGCCATCCTCACCGTTGCCGAAAAACGGACGCCGCGCGTTGTCGTGGGAAAGAACCTCTTTCGATTTCCCGGGCCGACTCCAGAACTCCCTGTCGCGCTGCGCGACCAGTTCCACCAAACGTGCCCATACCTTTTCGGGCGCGTTCTCGCCGGCTTCGCCAACGATCCTGAGGTTAAGATAGAACTCGTCCAGCGGCGCAGGCGACGCGACCACGAGCCGTTCGGGGATATCTCCCGATGAGAAAGAGTCGATCGGCTTGGTCACCGGGAAATCATAAAGCTTTCGCGTCAGATCGAGATTGTGGAGGCTGATGGCCTTGAGACTGAACTCCAAGCGCGCGGTTTTCGGGTCGAAGGAAGCAAATTCAAGCACCGTAACTCGGCGCACCGTACGTTGCCCGGTCGCCGCAGGCATGGGAGAGTTGTGTTCCGCATAAGGCCAGGAGTTCACTTCAGCAATGAAATCGCGCGCCGCGCCCGCGCTTTTCATAGGCAGAAATGGCTCCGGCCACTCGAAATTGGGAAAGAAAGAAACGTTCAGCCAGGTGGGGACATCCCTGCTCAGATCGACTGCGATGCTCGAGGGTTGCCCCATCGACCCGAACTGGTTGCTGTACCCACCGACAGGGAATGCCGTCTTCGCCTCGTCGTAGAGGCCAAGCGCAATGTCATCGACGAAGGCAATGGTCAGCGGCAGCTTCGGCGCAAGCGCCAGCACCATCTTTCCATACTTGTCGTGGAAGCTTCGCCTGGCCTCGGCGGTGGCGAATTCGTCCGCGCCGAGCCAGATGAGCCTGTCGCCGGCGCACTCATAGGGACGGGCGAACTGCCCAATGAACTCAGGGGTGAAAAGCGCGCGAACGACCGTGCACTCATTCTGCTCAAGAAACTGAGGCATTGTTCCGAGCTTGACCAGGGTCATGAAAACGGGGAAGGAAGCCCGATCGGCAGGGCCGAACAACGGGATACCATTGAAGTCATCGAAGCTTATGCTCTGGATGCCCGCCGGAAGGCTGCGCAGAGCGGCAAGATCGGCGGTTTGGGAAGACGGCGAGCCGCTCGCGTCAGCTTCCTGCCCGAGGACCGGGCTTGCCGCGGCCGCCAGCGCAGAGAGCCGCTCACTGTATGCTTGCGTCAGGCACGCGCTGTCGGAACCACAGCGATCACGTTGCGCCATAAAATCTCTTTGCGCACTACGGGCCGCGTCAGTTTCCGACTCGTTGACGGTTGCGAAAAGCGCGGCTTCAAAAACCGCCGACATTTTCGCGTCGAGCTGGCTCAATTCAGCCGATTCGCAAATCGCCTGTTCAGGGGGTGTTCTCGCGCGAGCGCAGTCGAAACTCGGTCCCCGCCCGGCCTCGACGGACGTGGGCCCCGCCACCAGTTTGATCCATCGCCCGTGAGCCCACCCGGCGCGACAGGATCCGGTGTATCCCGAGCCTTCGGTGCCGCAATCCTCGTGGCCGTAGACGATCCCGACCCAGTCGCCGCGCTGGTCGCAGAGCCACACCGATTCTCCGTTTTGAAGGCGGTCCAGCATGCGGTGGCTTGTTCCCGGCCCGGCCCTTACGGCCAGGAACCCGTCGCCTCCGGGTTTCAAGCCCCTTACGATGCCACTGCTGCAGTTTGCTATCTGACCGTCGCCGGCCGCGATGGTCGCTGGCCCATCTGGCTGCATCCGCCGCTGCTGCGCCGAGGCCCGAAGGCCGAGCTTGCAGCGACGGAATTGTGCTCCAAATATGGACCTGATCTCGTCGGACTCCTCCGGCACTCCCTCCTCGAGCACCATAGGGCCCTCAGCTCCAAAGGGGGGCGGGGCAGCTACGAAGGCGAATTTCCGTCCGGGCCGCTTGCTCGTCGGGAGCCAGACGCGGTTGCCGTCGGCCTTTACGCCGCCATACCAAGTGCGGCTCGCGTTAATCCCGGTATATCGGTAGGTCTTGCCGCCGACGGTGATTGCGATGCTGTTCGCGGCCATCTCGATCTTCGGCGCATTTGTGTCGCTGCATCGTGTGCTCCACCTGCCCAAGAACTCTCCCGGCACCTCGTCCGCCAGAGCTAGACCAGGCGCGCCGACGAATAGGCCGACGACGACAGTCCCGAAAGTCCGGAGCAGGGCTGTTGCTAAGCGCCCTTCCCATCGCCCCTTTTGGGCGTCATTGGCGGTCGGGTGCGATTCTGCCAGCGCCAGACCAGAATTCCATCTGCGCATCACCATCCCCCCGTGCTGAAGCCGGAAAATGGAAATAACCAAGGTCTGGGGCAAATGCCCGCTTGCGGGGTCTACTCCAAATTCGGTAGCAACCGTTGCTGGTGGCCATCGCGGCACGCCTCGGTCATTCCCAAGCTATTCAGCTATTCTCACATGCCTCCGGTTCGGGGCACAGCTGCTCAATGGGTTTAGCGTGCCGATGGCAAACGCTACCATTCGGAGTAAATCGATCGATTCAGACCTCCTCCAGGAAATGGGCATCGCTACCTTGTCATGGCTTCACCGGTCGCGCGGGCTTCGCACGCGAGACAGGCTCTGCACGAGCGCCTTTGCAATGGTGCAGCGCCACTCGAGCGCAATTTTAGATCACCAATCCGATGCGACACTGGGCAACGATATTCTGTTCGCCGCTATTTCTGTCTGATGCGGCGAGGGAATCGCAGCCATCTTTCCTCGACCGGCCTTGCTTCCGCGACCGGCCTGGGATGCGCGAGGATGGTGGTGAGCTCGACCGGCAGGCTCGGCGCCAGCGGCTTTTTGGTCGCGACGCCGTCCGCGATGGCAACGATGCTGTGGTAGAATTCGGCGCCTGAAAGCGACCTTGGCGGCACGGCCTCGTGCATGATCGAGATCACCGTGACATCTGGACAATTGTCCTTGATCGCCTGATGGAAAGCGATCTTCCCTTCGGGATCGAGCGCCCCGGTCGCCTCGTCGAGGAACAGCAGCCCCGGCTGCTGCAGCACGATACGAGCGACAACCAGCTTCTGTTTCTGGCCGCCCGAAAGCACCTGGTCCCAGCTCATTCCGTCACGGCTTTCATCGGCCATGTGTTCGATGAAATCGCCAAGGCCGGCTTTGTGAAGAGCCGATGCAACCTGCGTGTCGGTGTGATCGCGCTCTGAACCGGGCAGGCAGACCAGTTGCTTCAGCGAGACCTGCTGCAGCTTGACCTCCTGGGCGGCATAGAAACTTTCGACCCCTTCCGGGAAGACGATGGAGCCGCGGCCATAGGGCCACAGGCCGTTGATCGCCTTGATCAGCGATGTCTTGCCGCAACCGGATTCGCCCTTCAGGAACGTCCACTCGCCACGCCGGAAGCGCAAATTCGCAGCACTCAGGAAGGGGGTGGCGTCCTCGCCCTGGTGGGTCAGCTCGAGTTTCTGGATGGTCAAGCCGAAAACCGGGTTCTGACGGTCGTAGCGGAAATCGGAACAGCCGGTGAGACTGTAGAATTCCTGCGGGTGTTGGACGTTTTCGATCGCGTTGGCGAGTTCGGTCACGCGTTGGCTGTTGGCGCGCAGCGCCGCAATGGAAGGCATGACATGGATGAACCACGAACATTGACCGATGAGCGAGTTGACCATCTCGGAGCCGGTTATGTAGCCCTTGAGGTCGAAACGATTGTGGATGTAGGGCACCAGGCCCGGCGCATAGGCGACAATGCGGGCGCCGATGAAAGTGTAGACCAACTCGAAAGAACGATAGCTGGTGTTGACGATGTTGAGCCTTGCCCAGGTGCGGTCGATGTCGACATAAAGCCGGTCGTGCATGGTCCTTTGCACATTCTCGCCCTGGGAGGCGGCGACGTGGAAACTGCGGCGCAGGAACGTGGTCAGCTCGCCGCGATAACTGCCTTCGGATTGCTGCATCCGGATGTTGAGCCGTTCCAGCAACCTGCCGAGCTTCACCGCGATCCAAGTGTTCAGCGGCACGTAAATGGCGACCGCCAGGAAAGCCAGGACCGCGCTGCCATAGCTGCCGAGGAACTCCAGCCCTTTCACCTCTGCCGAGGTTTCAAGCAGTTTTTGGCCGACGAAAAACAGCGATGTGGCGACAGCCATGACCCCCATGGCGAGGCCAATGGCTCCGCCGGTCATGTCCTTTATCGATTCCTGGACGCGCTGGTCGATATTGTCGGGAGCAGCAGCGCCGGAGGAACCGTGCTGGGCATGGAAATGCGTGTGATTGTTGTCGAGAAGCGCTGCGTTGAAACGGCTGTCCAGCCAACCGCGCCATTTGCGATGCAGCGTCGCCGAAACAAAAGTGCGGACGCCGGTAAAGCCCGCGTCCTTGAGCACGACCAGGAGGACGAGCACGCCGGCGTTGGTCAGCAGCGATGCGAGGGGCGTGGTGTTCGCGGCATCGTGGTAGAAGGCGATCGAGTTGACCAGTTCCCCGGATGCTTCGGCGAACCAGACACCGGCCTTGCTGGAGAGCGCGGTAAACAGGGCGATGACCAGCGTCAGCGTCCAGGCCTCCACCCAGCGGTCCGAGAACCAGTAGGCCCGCATCAGTCCCCAGAAGCTGCGCATCGAGGAAACCGGTGTCAGGAGCGGCGACCTTGCGGCGCCGCGGAGGCATTTTTCCGATATTGAATGTCGCTCTGGTCTGCCGACCCGAATCACAATCCCGCCCAAACCTCTTCTAGTTTTGTTACAGACAGTAACACCAATTGATCATTTTCAATTATGTTTTCTCGGCCTGTGGAGGATTGAACCCCTCGGCGTTGCCATTAAGCAACAGCGGCCGACGCCATGCGATGCCGCTCTCGACGCACATTATCTTTATGATTTCAATGCGTTGCCGGTGCATGCATACGCGCGCCAACATCTTCCCCAGGGGAAAGCTTTTGCACAGTTTTGTTATGGGAAGAGCGTGGTCGATCGGCCGATTTTTAAGCTGCGGAAGACGAATCAACGCAAAGACGCTTGGTCATGCTTGTCGCCAAATCGATCTGGCTGTAGCCGGAAAGTGACCGGAGGGCTGCTGTGGCAATGCCGCCAAACGCGGCTATGGCCAAACGCGCTTATGGAAAGGCGTCTATCAGGTCGCTTTCTCCAACTCGCCCCGCGCCTTCGCCGCCGCAACCTGGCGAATGGCGTCGCTGAGCGTGTCAACGTCTTGCGCGCCCATCACCGCATATTTGCCCTCAAGCAGGAAGCACGGCACGCCCGTGATACCCATGCGCGAAGCGGTGGCGATTTCGGTGCGCACCGCCTCGACATCGGCGTCCGTCGGCAAAAGCGTCTCGACGATGGACGCATCCATGCCGGCCTCGCGGGCGGCGTTGATCAGAACGGCATGGTCGCCGAGATTGGCGCCTTCCTCGAAATTCAACTGGAACAGACGTCGCACCAGCCGGTTCTGCGTGACCTCGCCGGCGGCACCAGCCCAGCGGATGACGCGGTGCGCGTCCAGCGTTTTGGGCGCAATCTTGATGGCGGCGAAGGCGAAGTTGATGCCCTCGGCTTCCCCCAATGGCTCGATGCGGGCGTGGATCTCGCGGACGCGTTCGTCGCTGCCGAACTTGGCCATCATGTATTCGCGGCGATCCTTGCCTTCGGGCGGGATGGTTGGGTCGAGTTGGAACGGCCGCCAGCGAATATGCACCTCGACCTCGTTTGCCGCGGCGATCGCCTTGTCGAGCCGCTTCTGGCCGATGAAGCACCAGGGGCAGACGACGTCGGAGACCACATCGACGGTAATCGACTTCTCGTCGCTCATCTTGATCTCCTGTTCCGAAGTGGTCACTTCGGCTTGCGCCACCATGTCGGCAGTCGATAACCGGATATGGGGGTCTTTCGCGGATGTTCCAGATAGCTCCAGTAGGCGAGCCATTGCTGCGTGTTGTGCTGCATCGGAACCATGTAGTGGCCGGAGATCAACAACCTGTCGAGGACCCGGACGGCGGCAACATAATCTTCGCGGCTGCGGGCGTCGACCATCGCCTCAAGTGCTGCATCTATCGCCGGATCGGCGACGCCGGCAAGGTTGAACGACCCTTCGGCATTGGCGGCAGCTGATCCCCAGCGCCCGAACTGCTCGATGCCCGGCGACAGCGAGTTCTCGAAACCGCTGGCGCCGATCAGCACCTCGAAATTGAAACGTTGCTTGCGTGACTGGATCTGGTCGCCGTCAAGGCTGCGGATGGTGACATCGATGCCGATCTTCGCAAGCGTGCGCTGGTAGATGGCGGCAAGGCGCTCTTCGTTCTGGGAGGCGGTCAGGATCTCGAAGCCGAAGGGTTTCCCCTCGGGATCGAGCATCACTCCATCGTGCAGGGCATAGCCCGCGCCCTTGAATATGTCGAAGGCAGCTTTCAGCACCCTGCGGTCCTGGCCCGAGCCGTCGGTGACAGGTGGCCGCCAGGTGCCGTCCATGACATCGGCCGGCACACGACCCGGGTAGGGTGCCAGGAGCGCCTTTTCCCTGTCGTCGGCCGGATGGCCGAGTGCCGACAGCTCGGAATTCTGCCAATAGCTCATGGTGCGCATGTACTTGCCGCCAAACAAGTTCTTGTTGGCCCATTCGAAGTCGTAGAGCATGCCGAGCGCGCGTCGAACCACCGGATTGGAAAACTTCTGCAGCCGCGTGTTGAACAGGAACCCCGTCACCACTGGCGGGATGCCGGTGTCGAAATTTTCTGCGATCACGTCGCCCTTGTGGAAGGCCGGGAAGTCGAGATCGCGCTCGCGCTTGACCGGATCGCTGTCGTCAGCGATAGCGCAGATGCCTTTCTTGAAAGCTTCCAGCTTGGCGTTGGCGTTGAGGAAATATTCGATGGTGATCTGGTCGTAATTGTCGAAACCGCGCTTGGCGGGGATGTCTTTGCCCCAATAATTCGGGTTGCGCTTGAACACGATGCGCTGGCCAGGCGCCACATGCGCCACGGTGTAGGGGCCGCTGCCGATCACCGGTTTCAGCGTGGTCCTGTCAAAGGTCGCCTTGTCGAAAGCGTGCTTCGGCACGATCGGCGTCATCGCGATAACCAACGGAGTCTCGCGATTAGCCTTGTCGTTGAATGTAAAGCGCACGCTGCGGTCACCGGTCTTTTCCAGTTTGGCGACCATGCTCATGCGGGCGCTGTAGGGTGGCCGGCCTTTCTCGGTAAAGACGTCGTAGGTGAACAGCACGTCTTCCGCAGTCACCGGTTGACCATCAGACCATTTGGCCCTCGGATCGAGGTGGAATTCGATGCTCTTGCGCTCCGGATCCATGTCGGCAGTGTCGGCAAGCAGGCCGTAAAGACTGAAGGCCTCATCGTCGTTGCGCTGCATCAACGGCTCGAAGACGAGATTGCCGAAAATCCTGTCGATCATGCCGCGTGCCGTCGTGCGCAGGCTTTTCAGGATGAAAGGGTTGAGATTGTCGAAGCTGCCAACGACGCAATAGGTGATGCTGCCGCCCTTCGGCGCATCGGGCTTGACGTAGTTGAAATGCGCATAGTCGGCCGGCAGCGCCGGCTCGCCCTGCATGGCGATCGCGTGTTTCGGCTCCGACAAGGCCGGCTGGGGCGAAAGGGTGATGATCGCGGCGATCAGCCAAACAAGAACGCGGCCCATGACCGTCTCCTTACCGGGTCGGCGTGATGATTCGGAGCGCACCCTAACATGAGCCGACCGCCTCCCGGTCAATCGCGAGCTCAAGAATTGCTGACATCAGGCTGGATTCGGCACCGCTTGCAGTGTAACACGCCGTTCGAAGTCATTCTGTTGCCTCATTTCGGCAACAGTTAGCTGGACCACACGGCGCGAAGAAGCCGGTCCCGGGATCATTTGAGAGGAAGTGCACGATATGACGAGCCTGAACAGCAACGCGTACCGCCTGTCGGTCATGGCCGCTGGCGCGGTCGGCTTTTTGGGCGCACAGCTTCCCGCTGCTCTTGCGCAGCAGCAACAGCAGATTCCGCAGGGCTGGTTCAAAGCCTGCACCAAGCAGGAAGACGTCGACATCTGCAATGTCCAGAACATCACCACTGCCGGCAACGGCCAGCTCGTCACCGGCGTCAGCCTGATCGAATTGAAGGGCAAGGTAAACCGCAAGGTGTTCCAGGTGACGGTTCCGAGCGGTCGCCTGATTCCTCCCGGCATTGGCCTCCAGATCGACACCGCGAAGGCGCAGAAGCTCGACTATGTGATCTGCTTCCCCGACCGCTGCGTGGCGGAAGTGCCGCTGACCGACCAGCTCATCAATTCCTTCAAGAAGGGTTCGAACCTGACGCTGACCTCAGTCAATTTCCAGAACCAGCCGAACCCGATCAAGGTCGCTCTGACTGGCTTCAGCGGCGCCTTCGACGGGCCGCCGCTGCAGCAGTCGGACATCGAGGATCGGCAGAAGAAGCTTCAGGATTTCGTTGCCAAGAACAACCAGGACTTCGCCAAGAAGCTCAAGGAAGAGCAGGACAAGGCGAAGACCGCCAACTGAGTCCTGAGGCAAACAAGACAATTTCTCAAGCCAACAAAAAGCGGGGTCATGCCCCGCTTTTTTGTTCCGTCCGGCCATTTCTTGATCCCACGAGGCCCGCAATCGCGTCAGGTCCCCGCGATTTTCGTCAGGTCCCCGCAATTTTTATCAGGTCAATGTCTTGACTGGCGTCTCGGCTCGTAGCGTCCGTCCGGCCTCTTGTCGAACATCTCGCCGATCTCCGGATGCCGCACCGGTTCGCCAGACCGGTCCTCGAGCAGGTTCTGCTCAGACACATAGGCGATGTATTCCGTTTCCGAATTCTCGGCGAGCAAGTGGTAGAAGGGCTGGTCCTTGCGCGGCCGCACATCCGCCGGGATCGCCTCGTACCATTCGTCGGTGTTGGCGAATTGCGGGTCGACATCGAAAATGATGCCGCGGAACGGAAACAGCCGGTGGCGGACCACCTGTCCGATCGAAAATTTGGCTGTTTTCATCATGGTACTCACCACTAAGTCCTAGAGTGCCGCGCCCTTGGAATGCGCAAAGACTCCCTAAGACCTTGAATTTACGCGTTACGCTTCAAAAGATCGAGCCCGACTTATGGCTGATACCTGACCTATTTGGCGCAGACGCCGCATGAATTCAATGCCCAACGCTTGACGCCCTGCCAAGCCACGGGCCAACCCGCCCGGTGCTAGCGCCGGATCTGTTTCCTTAAGCCGCCGGCGAGCGCTGCAAAACCACTGCCGGGCCGCAGCCCCTCGCGCATGAAAAAGGCGCGGAGCGGCGCGAATCCGCCGAGCACGCCAAGGCCAGCACTGCGCGCCATCTGTGCCGGCAGCATCTGCGAGAGCAGCGACTTGTTGAGCAGGTTGACCGCATTGCTGCGCGCCAGGATGTCAGGCCGGCGCTTGAAATCATAGGCTGCGAGGGCCTTGACGGCGCCCGGGTCGTCCCTGTTTTTGCAAGTAATTCCAATCAGATCATCGATATCCCTGATACCAAGGTTGAGACCTTGCGCGCCGATCGGCGGAAACACATGGGCGGCTTCGCTGACAAGTGCCACCCGGTTGCGCGCGAAGCACCGCGGCGTCACGCCGGAAAGCTGGTAGACCTGCCGCCCGGGTTCGACGGAAACCCGGCCCAGCATCGATTGCATCCGCTGTTCGACCCGCATCGAAAGCGCCGCGTCGTCCAGTGCGGCGAGTTCCTTCGCCGTTTCCGGCTCTACCACCCAGACAAGGCTCGACCGGTTGCCGGGCAGGGGAACCTGGGTGAACGGGCCGGTCTCGGTGTGGAACTCGGTCGAAGTGAACGCGTGGTCGCTGCGGTGGCCGAAATTGAGAACCAATGCCGCCTGCGGATAGGACCGCGCCGACGTCGAGATGCCGGCAGCCTCGCGGGCCGGCGACAGACGGCCATCGGCAGCGACGGCCAGCGATGCCGTGATCTCGCTGCCGTCAGACAGGATCGCATGCGCATGGTCGCCCTCGAGGCGCCAGGTCTCTACCATCGCTTTTCGCCATTCGATGCCGGAATGGGCGGCAACAACACGGGCAAGTGCGGGGTTGAGCGCACTGTTGGGTAAATTCAGTCCGAACTGCTCCTCGCCGATTTCGCTGGCGCGGAAAATGACCACCGGGCTGCGGATCAGCCGGCTGGTTGCATCGACGATGCGCATCACCTTCAGCGGTGCGCCCTGGGACCTCACCGCATCGAGCACGCCCAACCGTTCGAGGATCTTCAGGGCCGGGTTCATCAAGGCCGTCGTGCGGCCGTCCTGGCCATTTGCCTCGGGACCGACGAGCGTCACGGGAAAGCCGGCGTCTGCGAAACCAAGCGCTGCAATCAGCCCTGCCGGGCCACTGCCGGCCACCAGTATCCGTGCTGTTTCCCGACGGTCCAATTCGGCTTCCCGGTTGCGATGCGAGGCGGTCGGTCCGACCTGATGAGCATATAGATCAGATCATGCAGCTTGATCAACGCGGCGATTCGGCCCATTCGATTGCCATGACCGCCGAAGACCACGATTTCAGTCATCTCGACCGTTTCGGCCGCGCAGCGGCGAGCGTCTCGCGCAATCCTCGACTGGCGGTGAACATCGTTTTGGGCGCAGCCGTCGTCCTGGCCTGGCTGCTGCTTGGCGCCGTGGCCATACGTGGCGCCGAAAGCCGGGTTCCGGGTATCGATGCACCCGGCGACACGATGCTCAGGTACCTGCCGGGGCTGCCGCTGCCGGATCTTCTCGAGCGCTTCTTCAGTGTTTGTCTTGCACCTGCGCCGCTCGACGGGGGCGTCGGCGCGCAGGCCGGAGCGCTCATCGTCATGTGGTTCCTGATGGCGGTCGCCACCATGCTGCCTTCGGCGGCGCCGATGATCCGCACCTATTGCGAGATTGCCGATACCGCGCGGATCAAGGGCGAAGCGGTCGTCCATCCGCTGATCCTGGTCGCCGGTTACCTCAGCGTTTGGTTGGCTGCGTCGGCAGTGTTTGCGGCGCTGACGCTCATCGTTCACGCCTTCGCCTCATCTGTGCAGATGCTCGATCCGGTGGTCGGAGCGACAGGAGCGGCTGCGCTTCTGGTTGCTGGCCTCTACCAGTTCAGCGGCCTGAAGGAAGCCTGCCTGACAAAATGCAAAAGCCCGTTCTCGATCCTGTTTTCGAACTGGAGCGCGAGGCCCGGCCGCATTTTCCGGCTCGGCATGGAGCAGGGTGTCTGGTGCCTCGGCTGCTGCTGGGCGCTGATGCTGGTGATGTTCGCCGTCGGTGTGATGAACGTGTTCTGGTTGGCGTTGATCGGCCTGTTCACCCTGATCGAAAAACAGACGGCGGGCAGGCTGCCAACCCGGATCGCCGGTGCGATACTGCTTGTCTGGGCAACCGCCCTGCTAGTAGTCTCGGCATAGGGAGAGAATTCTATGGCGGATCAAGGCTGGGCAATGAAAGGAGAGTTGGTGCTCTCCTGCAATTGCACGGTTTTTTGTCCTTGCGTGCTGTCTCTCGGCAGTCATCCGCCGACCGAGGGCTATTGCCAGACCTGGGCGGGGTTCCGCATCGATGCCGGCCATTTCGGCGAGGTCGAGCTGTCCGGCCTCAATCTTGGGCTGGTCATGGAAATCCCCGGCTATATGAGCCGCGGCAACTGGACCGCCGGACTGTTCATCGACAAGCGCGCCTCAGTCTACGCAGTAAAGGCGCTGACCAGGATTTTCACCGGCAAGGCTGGCGGGACCACCTCGCTGCTCTCCATCCTGGTAGGAAAGTTCCTCGGCGTCGAGCAGGCGCCGATCACTTATGAGACGCGCGACAGGACGCGGATCTTCCAGATCCCGAAGATCATCGATGGAGCGGTGACGCCGATTTCCGGCAAGGACCGCGACAAGGATACGGTGATCAGCAATTCGGAGTACTGGATCGCACCGGAAATCATCGTCGCCAGGTCCGACAAGAGCAAGATGCGGGCCTTCGGTCGCAACTGGAATTTTGCCGGCCGCTCGGCCGAAATCTGCAAGCTGGACTGGCGGGGCCCGTGAGCAAAAAAACAACGGCCAGAAAAATTACGGCCGGAAAAATCGCGGCCAGGAAAATCGCCGACAAGATTCCGAGGCCGAAGAAGAAAGTCACATGGCCGCAGGCGCGCGCATTTTCGGTCCATCTGCTGACCGCATCGGGCTCGTTCCTGGCGTTCCTGTCGCTGGTTGCGGCGAGCGAGCAGCGCTGGACGGCGATGTTCTGGTGGCTGGGGCTGGCGCTGTTCGTCGACGGCATCGACGGGCCGATCGCCAGGAAGCTCGAGGTCAAGGAAATCCTGCCGACGTGGTCGGGCGAACTCCTCGACAACATCATCGATTACGTCACCTATGTGCTGATACCGGCCTTCGCGCTTTACCAGCGCGGCTTCATGGGTGAGGGCCTGTCGTTCCTGTCGGCGGCGATCATCGTCGTGTCGAGCGCGATCTACTATGCCGACACCGGGATGAAGACCAAGGAAAATTTCTTCAAGGGGTTTCCCGTGGTCTGGAACATGGTGGTGTTCACGCTGTTCGTCATCGAGCCGGGACAATGGGTTTCCTTCGCCGTGGTCGTGGTGGCCGGCATCCTGACCTTTGTGCCGATCAATTTCATCCACCCGGTGCGGGTGGCGCGGCTGCGACCGATCAACCTTGGCATGACGCTGCTATGGTGCGCTTTCGGAGCGCTGGCGCTGGCGCAGGCAGCTCTTGCCGCCTTCTACGACCAGATCGGCGTCCTGGGCGAGCAGGTGAGTGTCTTCACCAAGATCGGCATCACGGTCACCGGACTTTACCTCGCATGCATCGGCGGTATCATGCAGCTCTTTCCAACGCTCGGCGCCAAGAAAACCTGATCCCATAGAGTCTGGTCCCAAGAGAGCCTCATCAATGTCCAAAGCAATACGCATCCACGCCCATGGCGGTCCGGAGGTCCTGACCTGTGAGGACGCCGATCCGGGCCAACCCGGCTCGGGGCAAATCCTGGTCAGGCACACGGCGATCGGCCTCAATTTCATCGACGTCTATCATCGCTCCGGCCTTTACCCGCCGCCAGGCGGTTTCCCGCTGATACCCGGCAGCGAGGCGGCCGGGGTGGTCGTGGAAGTGGGCGCGGATATCGACTGGCTGAAGCCGGGCGATCGCATCGCCTACGCCGTGACGACTGGCGCCTATGCCGAGCAGCGCGTGATCGCGGCCGATCGCGTCGTCAAGGTGCCGGACGGTATCAGCGACGAACAGGCGGCCGCCATGATGCTGAAAGGGATGACGGCGGAATATCTGCTGCGCCGTACCTTCAAGGTGAAGGCGGGCGACACGATCCTGTTTCACGCGGCGGCCGGCGGTGTCGGGCTGATCCTCGGCCAATGGGCCAAGCATCTTGGCGCAACCGTGATCGGCACCGCCAGCTCCGCCGACAAGATCGAGCTCGCCAGGGCGCATGGCTTCGACCACGTCATCAACTACCGCGAGCAGGACTTCGTCGCCGGCGTCCTCGCCATCACCGGCGGCAAGAAGTGCGACGTCGTCTATGATTCGGTCGGCAACGACACCTTTCCGGCCTCGCTCGACTGCCTGAGGCCGCTCGGCATGTTCGCCAGCTTCGGTCAATCGTCGGGACCGGTCCCGCCGTTCAGCATGTCATTGCTGGCGCAGAAAGGTTCGCTGTTTGCAACCCGTCCGACGCTGTTCGTCTACAACGCCAGGCGCGAAGACCTGGAGGCGTCCGCCGCCGCGCTGTTCGAAATCGTGCTCAGCGGCGCGGTCAAGATCAAGATCAATCAGCGTTACGCGCTCCAGGATGCCGGCAGGGCGCATTCCGACCTCGAAGGCCGCAGGACGACCGGGACAACCATTCTTGTCCCCTGAGCCTTGCCATCGCTTTGAGCGACGTGCGTCCACTTGGACGCACAAAAGCACGCTCTGACATTTTGAATCCACGCATCGTGCTTTCCGAAAATCGATTTCGATTTTCGGGCCGATGCGTTAGGTTTCCGCTGAAATTCTTGAAGCTCTTTCAAGACGGGTGCCGCTTTGCGACGACAGCAGGCCGCGCATACCATGCCTGCGGGAACACAGAACATATCTGGCAAACCAGATGGGAGGCACTGTGAGTGCAAATCAGGACGACGCCAACCTGCTTGAGGTTCGTGGCCTTACCAAGACGTTCGGCACACTGACAGCGTGCGACGATATCGATCTCACCGTCGCAAAAGGCGAAATCCATGCGTTGCTCGGCGAGAACGGCGCCGGCAAGTCGACGCTCGTCAAAATGCTGTTCGGAACGCTGGAGCCCAATTCGGGCGAGATTTTCTGGAACGGCCAGGCGGTCACGATCACCAATCCCGGCTTTGCGAAGAAGCTTGGCATCGGCATGGTGTTCCAGCATTTTTCGCTGTTCGAGGCACTGACTGCGGCCGAGAACATCGCGCTGTCGCTGGACGACGGTTCGCCGATCAGCACGATTGCCGCGAAGGCGAGGGCGCTTTCCTATAGCTACGGCCTGCCGCTCGATCCGCAATCGCTGGTCGGCGACCTCTCGGTCGGTGAGCGCCAGCGTATCGAGATCATCCGCTGTCTGCTGCAGACGCCGCAACTCATCATCCTCGACGAGCCGACCTCGGTGCTGACGCCGCAGGAAGCCGACAAGCTGTTCGAGACGCTCGAACGGCTGCGCTCGGAAGGAAAGTCCATCCTCTACATTTCGCACCGGCTGGAAGAGGTCAAGCGTATCTGCGACCGCGCCACCGTGCTGCGCCACGGCAAGGTGGTTGGCCATTGCAATCCGCGCAAGGAAACCGCGGCATCGCTGGCCCGCATGATGGTCGGCAACGACGTGCAGGCCGTGGTGCGCGCGCCGGCCCAGGGTATCGAGACCGCGCAGCCGCTGCTTGAAATCCGCGCGCTCAGCCGCAAGCCGGCAACGCCGTTCTCGATCCCGCTCAGAAACATCAACCTGACCGTACGCGCCGGCGAAGTGATCGGCATTGCAGGCGTCGCCGGCAACGGCCAGGGCGAGTTCTTCGAATCCGTTTCCGGCGAGGTGCCGCAGCAGGATGCCGCCTCGGTACGCATCCGCGGCAAGGACGCCGGCGGCCTCAGCATCACCGGCAGGCGGCTGATGGGCGCTGCCTTCGTGCCGGAAGAGCGGCTCGGCCACGGTGCAGCACCGCGCATGAAGCTTTCGGAAAACCTGCTGCTGTCGCGCCATGCCACGGACGGCAAGGTGTTTGTCGGCGCCGGCGGAATGGTCAAAAGCGATGCGATCTATGCCGCTGCCCAACGCATCATCAAGGCGATGGATGTGCGCAAGAGCGCTGCGGACCCGGAGGCGGCAGCGCTTTCAGGCGGCAATCTGCAGAAATTCATCGTCGGCCGCGAACTCGACCGCAGGCCAAGCGTCATGGTCGTCAATCAGCCGACCTGGGGCGTCGACGCCGGTGCGGCCGCCCATATCAGGCAAACGCTTATCGAATTGGCGCGCAGCGGCTCGGCAGTGCTGGTCATCAGCCAGGATCTCGACGAATTGTTCGAGATATCCGACGCGATCGCGGTGATGCACAATGGCGAATTGTCGAAGCCTTTGCCGATCGCCGAGGCGACGTTCGAAAAGATCGGACTGCTAATGGGCGGGGCCGAGCCGGGCCACGCCGAACACGCTCTGGAGACGTCATGATGCGCCTCGAACTCGTCAAACGGCCGCAGCGCTCGATGCTGTTCTCGGCGCTGTCGCCCTTCATTGCATTCGTGCTGACGATCATTGCCGGCGCCATCCTGTTCGCGCTGCTTGGCGTCAATCCCTTGAAGGCGTTCCAGATCTACTTCCTCGAGCCTGTCAGTCAGGTCTGGCAGCTGCATGAGCTGGCGATCAAGGCGGCACCGCTCATCCTGATCGGGGTAGGCCTGTCGGTCTGCTACAGAGCCAACATCTGGAACATCGGCGCGGAAGGCCAGTTCATCCTGGGCGGCATCGTCGGCTCGAGCGTTCCGGTGCTGTTTCCACAGTTTGAAGGGCCTCTGGTGCTGCCGCTGATGCTGCTGTTCGGCATGGTCGGCGGTGCCGCCTACGCCGCCATTCCCGCCCTGCTCAAGGCGCGCTTCAACACCAACGAGATCCTGACCAGCCTGATGCTGGTCTATGTCGCGCAGCTGTTCCTCGACTGGTTGGTGCGCGGGCCGTGGCGCGATCCGAAGGGTTTCAATTTCCCGCAGACGATACAGTTCAACGACTCGGCGATATTGCCGGAACTGATGCCGGCCTCCGGCCGTGCCAATTGGGGTTTCGTGTTCGCGCTGGTCGCGGCGGTGCTGGTCTGGATCCTGATGAGCCGCATGCTGAAAGGCTTTGAGGTCCGCGTGCTCGGCTCAAGCCCCAGGGCAGGGCGCTTCGCCGGCTTCGGCATCAACCGGATGGTGTTCTTCGCCTTCATGCTGTCGGGGGCACTGGCTGGACTTGCCGGCATCTCCGAAGTCTCCGGCGCCATCGGCCAGCTGCAGCCGGTGATTTCGCCCGGCTACGGCTTTGCCGCCATCATCGTGGCGTTCCTCGGCCGGCTCAATCCATTAGGCATTGTCGCGGCGGGCCTGGTGCTGGCGCTGACCTATCTTGGCGGCGAGGCGGTGCAAAGCGCGCTCGGCATCTCCGACAAGGTGGCGCGCGTGTTCCAGGGCATGCTCCTGTTCTTCGTGCTCGGCTGCGACACGCTCATTCACTACCGCATTCGTCTAATCGGCCTGGCTGCGCCGACGCTTGAAGCCGCGCCGAAGCTGGAGGAGGCCCGCTGATGGACATCACCGTCAACATTCTTTTGACCATCGCAACCGCGGCGACGCCTTTGCTGATCGCGGCGATTGGCGAGCTGGTGGTCGAACGTTCCGGCGTGCTCAATCTCGGCGTCGAAGGCATGATGATCATGGGGGCGGTCGGCGGTTTCGGCGCCGGCTATCTCACCGGATCGCCATGGATCGGGTTGTTGGCGGCGATCGCCCTGGGTGCGGTGTTTTCACTGCTGTTCGCCGTCATGACCTTGTCGCTGGCCACCAACCAGGTGGCGACCGGCCTGTCGCTGACACTGCTCGGCCTGGGGCTTTCCGGCATGATGGGCACCAGCTTTGTCGGCCAGCCCGGCGCGAGGCTGCCAAACCTCGACATTCCCGGCCTGACGGCGATGCCCGTCATCGGCAGGTTGCTGTTCGGCCAGGACCCGATCTTCTACATCTCGATTGCATTGACCGCCGCCGTCATGTGGTTCCTGTTCAAGACCCGCACCGGGCTGACGCTGCGCTCGATCGGCGACAGCCACACATCGGCCCATGCGCTTGGCATCGAGGTCATCCGCTACCGCTACCTGGCGGTGATCTTCGGCGGCGCCTGTGCGGGCCTTGCCGGAGGGCACCTGTCGCTGGTCTATACGCCGCAATGGGTGGAGAACATGACCGCCGGACGCGGCTGGATCGCGCTGGCGCTGGTCGTGTTCGCATCATGGCGGCCATGGCGGGTGCTGGCGGGCGCCTATATCTTCGGCGCGGTCTGGATCGGCCAGCTTCATGCACAGGCTTTTGGCATTCCGGTTCCCTCGCAACTGCTTTCTTCGTTGCCCTATCTGGCAACCATCGTGGTTCTCGTTCTAATCTCGCGCAACAAGCGTTTGACGATGATGAACACACCGGCTTCCTTGGGGCAGCCATTCGTTCCGGATCGCTGACGATAAAAAGACAAACGGGAAGCTCCAAGGCTTAACTCAGAGAGGTAACACGATGAAAAAACTGCTTATTGCGCTGATGACCGCGGCGGCGGCATTGTCGCTGGCGGCGACCGCCGAAGCGCAGGAAAAGCTGAAAGCCTGTTGGGTCTATACCGGACCGATTGGCGATTTCGGCTATTCGTACCAGCATGACCAGGGCCGCCTGGAAGTGGAGAAGGCGCTCGGCGACAAGGTCGAAACCGCTTATCTGGAGAACGTCTCCGAGGGTCCCGATGCCGATCGTGCCTTCGAGCGCCTGGCGCGCGAAGGATGCAAGATCATTTTCGGCACGTCCTTCGGCTTCATGGACCCCGAAGTAAAGGTCGCCAAAAAATTCCCCGACGTGATGTTCGAACACGCGACCGGCTACAAGACATCAGAAAACCTTGGCATCTACAACGCACGCTTCTACGAAGGCCGCTACATCCTCGGCCAGATCGCCGCCAAGCAATCGAAGTCGGGCGTCGCCGGCTACATCGTTTCGTTCCCGATTCCCGAGGTGGTGATGGGTATCAATTCCTTCATGCTCGGCGCCCAGTCGATCAAGCCGGATTTCAAGGCGAAGATCGTCTGGATCAATTCATGGTTCGATCCGGGCAAGGAAGCCGATGCCGCCAAGGCTCTGTTCGACCAGGGTGCCGACATCATCGTCCAGCACACCGACTCGACCGCTGCCCTGCAAGTCGCCGAAGAGCGCGGACTGCAGGGCTTCGGCCAGTCTTCTGACATGATCAAGTTCGCCCCCAAGGCGCAGTTGACCTCGATCGTCGACGATTGGGGCCCGTACTATATCGGCCGGGTGAAGGCCGCGCTCGACGGCACATGGAAACCCGGCAATGTCTGGCTGGGCATCAAGGACGGCGCCGTTAAAATGGCCCCTTACACCAACATGCCCGACGACGTGAAGGCGATGGCGGAAGCCACCGAGAAGAAGATCGTCGAAGGATGGAACCCGTTCACCGGGCCGATCGCCAAGCAGGACGGCACGCCGTGGCTGAAGGAAGGCGAGGTCGCCGACGACCCGACGCTGCTCGGCATGAACTTCTACGTCAAGGGCGTCGACGACAAGCTGCCGCAGTAAGCGCAAGCTGGGCCAAAATCTTGACAGGAAGGGCGCCGTGCGGCGCCCTTTCGTTTAGCATAGCAAGAGCCCGAAATCGGGATCGATTTCCGGAAGGGCCATGCGCAAAATCAGGTGTTATGCGGCGTCCTTTGCCGCCCGAAAGGACGCGGCGCCGTAGTGCGCGATGCGGTCAGACCGCTGAGCCGTAAAGATCGTAAGCGTCGGCACGGTCGATCTTGACGGTGACGACATCGCCGGCGCGCAACGGACGCCGCGACTGGATATGCACCGAGCCGTCGATTTCGGGTGCGTCGTATTTGGTGCGGCCCTTCGCCGAGGTGCCATGCGCCTCGTCGATCAGCACTGGCAGACGCTTGCCGACCTTCCTGGCGAGTTGCGTCGCCGAGATCTTCTGCTGGCGCTGCATGAAACGGTGCCAGCGCGCCTCCTTGATTTCCTGCGGAACCTGTTCGAGGCCGAGGTCGTTGGAGCGGGCGCCCCTGACCGGCTCGTATTTGAAGCAGCCGGCGCGGTCGATCCTGGCTTCGTCCAGCCAGTCGAGCAGCATCTCGAAATCGTCGTCCGTCTCGCCGGGGAAGCCGACGATGAAGGTGGAGCGGATCGCCAGATCCGGACAGATTTCGCGCCAGCCGCGAATACGGTCGAGCGTCTTTTCGCCATGGGCGGGCCGGCGCATGTTCTTCAGCACTCGCGGCGAGGCGTGCTGGAACGGGATGTCCAGATAGGGAAGGATCTTTCCTTCGGCCATCAGCGGGATAATATCGGCGACATGCGGGTAGGGGTAGACATAGTGCATGCGTACCCAGACGCCGAACTTGCCGAGTTCCTCCGACAGATCGAGGAATTTGGCCCGCACTTCGCGATCGCCGAACATGCTGGTCTGGTATTTGATGTCGATGCCGTAGGCGCTGGTGTCCTGCGAGATGACCAGGATTTCCTTGACGCCGGCCTTGGCCAGTTTCTCGGCCTCGCGCAGCACGTCGGCCGCCGGCCGCGAGACGAGATCGCCGCGCAGCGCCGGGATGATGCAGAAGGTGCAGCGGTTGTTGCAGCCCTCCGAAATCTTGAGATAGGCATAGTGGCGCGGCGTGAGCTTGACGCCTTGCGGCGGCAAAAGGTCGACATAGGGATCGTGGCTCGGGGGCGCGGCTTCATGCACGGCAGCCATCACGCTCTCGTAGGCCTGCGGACCGGTGATGGCGAGAACGTTGGGATGTTTTTCGCGGATGACGTCCGGTTCGGCGCCGAGACAGCCGGTGACGATGACCCTGCCGTTCTCCGAAAGGGCGGAGCCGATGGCGTTGAGCGATTCATCGCGAGCCGAATCGAGAAAGCCGCAGGTGTTGACGACGACCAGATCGGCGCCGTCATGCTTGCGCGCGATCTCATAGCCCTCCGCGCGCAGGCGGGTGATGATGCGCTCCGAGTCCACGAGGGCTTTCGGGCATCCAAGGCTGACGAAACTGACGCGAGGGGCGGACATTTGCGGTTTCCAATGGACGCGGGCCGGAAACCCTTAGGCCCGGCCCGGAAGTCTCGATGCGTGTTGATCTTTTGAACTTTCGCAGAAGCTCAATTTGCACGGCGCAATAGCATAGTTCCTCAATCAGGCAAACCGACGAATGGCTTAGCGCCTCGGGCGCGCCTGCACTGCTAAGACCGGCACTGCTCAGGTTTCAATGACCGCCCGGCCCGAACCAGGGCGCCAAGAACGCAAACTGTTCGGGCCACTGCTGCACAGCACCATCCAGAAGCATCTTCACGGCGACATAGAAAATGATCACCAGGCCGATATAGGCGATCCAGCGGTACTTATGCAGGAGGCGAGCGACAAACGAAGCGGCGAAGCCCATCAGCGCAATCGACAGCGCCAAGCCGATGATCAGGACCGTCGGATGGTCCATCGCCGCGCCGGCGACTGCAAGGACGTTGTCGAGAGACATCGAAACGTCGGCAATGACGATCTGCCAGGCTGCCTGAGCGAAGGTCTTGCGCGGCCCCTTGCCGCCAATCGTCCCGCTTTTGTCATAATCGACATTCGACAACGCTTCCGTCGCGTCATGTTCCTGCTCGTAGCTAACACGCAACTCGCGCCACATCTTCCAGCACACCCAAAGCAGCAGCAGGCCGCCGGCTATGAGGAGAATGGGGCCGATGGTGAGAAGCCACTGGGTGATCAGAGCGAAGAAGATGCGAAGGACGGTGGCCGCCGCAATGCCGACGAGAATCGCCTTCTTGCGCTGATCCGACGGCAGGCCCGCCGCAGCAAGGCCGATGACGATGGCATTGTCGCCGGCAAGCACAAGGTCGATGGCAATGACCTGGAGCAGGGCCGCGAGGCCGGCGGCGGTAAAAATTTCCATCAGCTGGAATTTCCTTGCTTGGTCGCCAATCGTTCGTGCCCGGACGCCCTAACGTGTATGGTTCCCGTGCGTCAAGGCTCCATGGCGATAAAGACGGCAAACTGCCTATCGCGGGCGACATCGCCAGCAGCCGGTGAAAGCTGCCAATCGAACGACGCCCCGGTCGTCAGGACGCATTGCACCGCAGACGCCAGTTCACAGTGCAGGCCTCAAACGAGGGATTGAAGCGCAGAGGAGGGTTGAAGCGCACCGCCACCGCAATAGATTTCGGGGACCGAAGAGTACGATGCCTAAAGTGTTCCTCACAGGAGAGGCTCGTGACGTCTGACGACAACACACCCGTCCTTTCCGGGGCACCAATCCTTTCCGGGGCAATCGGGGAATACCGCGAGTTCGATCCTGCGGCCGCACTCGAAGGGCATTTCCAGTGTGCCTGGTCCAATTCATTGCGAGCGGACGCGGCATTGCGACCGGACGCGGCGAGCCTGTCGGCCGTGGTCCCCGACGGCTGCGTCGACATCACCTGGATCGACGGCGATCTGGTCGTGGCAGGCCCCGACGTGGCGGTTGCCCTCTCTGCGCTGACACCTGGCTCTACGGTGATCGGCGCCCGCTTCCGACCGGGTGCGGCAAGCCGGTGGCTCGGCCTGCCGATGTCGGAAATCGTCGGCGGCCGGGTGGCGCTCAGCCACTTCTGGGGAGCGCTGGCGCGCGAAATCGCCGAAAAAATTGGCGAGGCGTCCTCGACGATGGAGCGGATGCGGGCGATGCAAGCGGCACTCTGCAGGCTTGCGCCGGATGTCGAGCCGCCGCCTGCGGACATGGGATTTGCCTTCAACGCGCTGAAAACCGAATCCGCCGGTCCGGGCATGGCGGTGATCCTCGACCGGCTCGACGTCAGCCCGCGAACGCTGCGCCGCCGCTGCCAGGAGGCTTTCGGCTATGGCCCGAAGACGCTCGACCGCATTCTCCGCTTCCAGCGGTTCCTGAACTTGGCGCGGCAGTCTGCCGGGCCGCGCCTGGCCGATCTTGCATTCGAGGCGGGCTATTCCGACCAGGCGCATCTGACGCGCGAGGTGCGGCGCCTGTCGGGATTCTCGCCGGCGACGGTTTTGTGGCAGCTCGGCGCCTGAGCTGGCCGTTTCGTTCAATACGCCACCGCCAACTCCGCCTAGTCTGCCTTCGTTGAAAGGAGGCAGATATGACGATCTACAAATCCCGCATCATCACCGTGTCCATCGACCGGGACTGGCGCGAAGTCTACGACTTCGCCTCCATCCCTGAGAATTTCCAGCGCTGGGCAGCAGGCCTCGGCAGGCGCTTCGAAAGGTCGGGCGAGGAATGGACTGCGGAGGACCCCGACGGCCGGCCCATCCGCATCCGCTTCTCCCGGCCAAACGAATACGGCGTCCTCGATCACATCGTCTTTGCCGATGGCAAGGAAACCCGCAATGCGGTGCGCGTGGTTGCCAATGGGACCGGCGCGGAGGTCATGTTCGTGCTGTTGAGGACGCCGGACATGACGCAGGAGATATTCGCTGCCGACGCCGAGGCCGTGCAGCGCGACCTCAACACCATGAAGGCAATGTTCGAACGCTGAGCGTCCACAAATCGCGAAAGGAGAAGATCATGGCCAACTCCAGCAACGACAAGCGCATCGATTATGTCGAGTTTTCCGTCAGCGACATCGCGCGCTCGCGCGACTTCTACGGAAAGGCCTTCGGCTGGTCCTTCAAGGACTACGGGCCGAGCTATTGCGAGTTCAACGACGGCCGCCTGACCGGCGGCTTCGCTCTGGGCGGCCAGGGCAAGGCGGCAGGCGGGCCGCTGGTGATCCTTTATGCTGATAAGCTCGACGAGACCCAGCGCCATGTCGAGGAAGCCGGCGGAAAGATCGTCAAGCCCGCCTATTCCTTCCCGGGCGGCCGCCGCTTCCACTTCTCCGATCCCGACGGCTACGAGCTGGCGGTGTGGTCGGATAAGTGAAGAGGTGAGGGGGCGCCGAGCCGAGCCCGGCGCCTCTATCGAATGGTGTGGGGCCGAATGGTTTAGGCGAGCCCATCGGACTTAATGCCGCTCTTGGCGTCAGCCGCGGAGATTGAACACTGGCCGGGCGGGCCACGATCCGATTGCGCGGCTGGTGGCCTGCGCTGAACCCTTTTGGAGATGCCTGCCACTGCTGTTGTAACAAATCATTTTCGCATCGTATAAGGCTGGCCCGAGGACCATCGCATACCGCGCGGCGCATGACGGAACCGACACGAACGACAATACGGCAACGGCTGTATGCTTTTCTGATTGCAGGCCTGGGCGGGCTGGCCGCATCGGCAATCTCGTTTTCAATGACGCTCTACGAAGCTGCCCACCCGCCAAGGACGCCGGTTGTGCAGGCGGGCCAGCAAATCGATGCCGGTCGCTGGTTTGTGACCTTGCGAACGGCACGTGTCGGAACCGTTCCGCCGACAGGCGTTCCGCCATCGCGGCCCGTGCAGCTTGTGATGGTGGATATGGATGTGGTGAACCGTTCCGCCACTCCCAACAACGTGCTCCATCGCGTCGTCACGCTCAGCGCGCCGGCGCAAAAGCTGCCGATGCCAACGGTTTATCTCGAGCGTGACAAGTACCTGGCGGGATATTTCAATCCCAACATGCCGGAACGCCTGACCATGGCCTGGGAGTGGCCGGCCGGTGTGCCCGTGCCCGACAAGGTGACGATCACCGTCACCGGCCAGATCTACAAGTTGCGCGACAATGTCTACGGTGCAAGCGGGTGGTTCGAACGTGATCCCGTTGCGACGGTCGATCTGCCGGTGGAGAAGGCGCCATGATACGCATGTTGCGTTCGGCGCTGGCGCTGCTGTTGGCTGCCGCCGTGCTCTACGGCATGCAGCATACGCGTCCGCTGTACAGCGACATTACATCGCCGATAGTCGCTTCGGGCGGCATGAACAAGCGTGTGGAGGCCCGCGCCTTCGCGCTTTCGCTGGACAGCGCCAGGGTGGCGCGTGTTCTCAACGTCGAGACCTTCGGCAAGTCAAAGACCTACACGAGTTCCGGCGTATGGGTTGTGGTCGAATGCGAGGCCGAAGCGAAATTCAAGTCCCTGGGTCTCACATCGGGCGAGTGGCTGAGCCGCAGCGGCATCCGTTATGTCCTGACCGACCGCTTGTGGGCGACGATCGAAATGATGCCGGGCGATGTCTACCAGCCCGGGCTGCCACGCCGGGTCCTTCTGGTGTTCGAAGTGCCGGAGGATGCTGTCGCCGGCGGGACCGTCGTGGTCGCACCTACAAAATTGCTGCCGCTCGACGACGAGATCCGCATCGCCACGACTATTTCCGGCAAGGACATCGAGCCGGCGATCACCTTACGCCGCAACGAAGAAAGGCCGCCATGGACAGTTCTCCCGCAAAGGTGAGGTCAACGCGGCGAGGCTACTGGCTGAGCACGATGGCGCTGGTGGTCGCACTGCCTGCCGCGTTGGCCGTGCAGACGTGGGGAAGCATCAAGGACTGGCGCTCTCAACATCTGCGCCAGCCGCTATCTGCGAGCCTGGGACAGCCGATCGACTATGCCGGCGCCAGCTGGACCGTGACACGCTTCACCAGACTGGCAGGCAGCGCGGGAAGCGCCGTCGTGCTTGCCGAATTCGAAGCTCTCGCTGCCGACCCGAAAGCGCTCGGCTCGGTACCTTGCGAGGTGCGGCTTTCCGATGGGAGCGGTCGCGAATGGCGGCCAACCCTGTTTGCCGATCCGGTGGTCAGGAAGCAGTATCCGGAGGCCGAGCAACGGTCCCAGTGCGGCGGCATGGCATTCGCGGCGACGGAGCCCGGCAAACCGGCACGGATGGCTGCCAGTTTTTCGATCCCACCTGCGGCGAGCGGCCTCAGGCTGTCGATCGCCCTCTACTCGGCGCTGCCGAGGCATCTCAACGTCGGCGAGCCGCGGACCTGACGCCATTGTCTGCGCCAGCCATGGCGACCGCGGTCTCGAGCACGGCTGCAAGCAGCGCGACCCGGACCGCGTCGAGCAGGATTCCGCCGTCGAGTTCGCTTGGGCTGCCGATGAACAGGCTGATGGCATCGGCGAAGATCTGCCAGGTCGCGAGATCGTGCGCTCCGATCAGCCTCGTCAGTCCATACCATGTCCAGGCGCCGGCCCAGGAGATGGCCTGATAAGCAATGACGAAGGTGACAAGCGTGGCCAGGCCGGCACTGAGCGTCAGCTTGACGCAGGTCCAGACCGGCGAATAGCGGCTGCGGTAACCGCCAACGAAGTGAGACGCGAAATCCTTCAGCCACTTCTGCCAGGAGGTCGCTTGGGATGGCGCAGGACCGGAAGCGGCCGGCGCGGAAAGCTCATAGCCGTTGATGATCGCTGCCATCACCAGCCAGACAATCGGCAGCAACGCGAAAAAGAACAGATTCTGAAGCTGCTCGCCGAAGGGAAGCGGCCGGAACTCCACGGGAACGAACTGGCCGGCCGCGGCCGCCTGACTTACCGGCGCAAGCAAATCGAGACTGAGTTGTTGCAGAACGGCGCCTGCGCCAAGCCAGCGGATGAACTGGTCCTTCCATACGCCGAGCGCATAAAGGCCGATGAAGACCCAGGTTGCGTCCGTCGCCACGATCAGCAGCCGCCAGTAGGGGTGAGACGCGCGCGCATCCAGTCGCTTGGCGGCAAAACGCACCAGCCAGCATATGACGATCGACAGCGCCACGCCGCTTGACTGAAGAATGGCGAAGATGTCGACGCTCTTGCCGAACTCGGCCTGGGCGAGCGCCATGCGCGAATATTCGCGAACCGTATCGCCAAGAAAACCCCAGGCGGCGTAATAGGCGAAGAACGGCAGGATCGCAGCGGCGGTAATCGCCAGGACCGGCTCCCGTTTCATTTCGTCCACTGTCTTTTTGGCTTTTTGCCTCAGTGCCGCCACCGCCGGCATATGCGGCCGGAGCACCACGAACATCATGACCAGCACCGTCAGCTTGGCGAGGACCACCAGCGACAGCATGACCATTCCGCCCAGCGGGAATTGCAGGCCGATCGTCACGGCGCCCTGAAGCAGCAGACCACGAGCGATCATGCCCAGGCAGCCGACAAGCAATAGCTGCGGCCAACACTGGACAAGCAACCGCGCGGTTAATGCAAGCGGCCGAAAAATGTCCTCAATTGCCGTGGTCAAATTCAAACCACCTGGAGTTGAATACGATCGGAGGCCCTTGCAGGCGATGGGAGCTGCGGTTCAACCATGGCGTTCGGCCTCCGTCAAATAAGTTCATGGCGCAGCCATGCTCGGCCAAGTTGTCTCCGGGCGATCGGGGATCCTATCATCTTCCAAATCAATTCATCAATTCGCCAAAACCCTTTGGAATCACAGGGAAGTCGAACCTGGCTCTTAACCGCATAAGCAGCGTTGAGTTATTGCCATGCCCCATGCGCAGTCAATAGCTTGTGCTTTTCGAAGATCGCCAGTTTCTGCGGATAAGTGATCCGCACCTTGGCGTTGCACCCGCCGCATCTGAAGTGGGCGATCGTTTTCAGCGCAGAGCCCTTCCTTACCGCCGGATGCGAGCAATCCGGACAAGCGAATGTGAGGGCAACATCAGACAGGTCTTCGGCCAAACCCATTTCCATCTCCTTCGCAAGCGCTGTGGCTACACTCTGGCGAGACTCAAAAGGCAATTACGATGCCAATCCGGCTGTGCCAAAGCGGGACAAGAACGATTCGTCAGGGAAAGCCGCCAAGCTAGCGCGCCTGTTCTGCGCCCTTTGGACGACGAAGCGACCTGACCTCCTCCAGCAGTTCGCGCTCACTGGTCGTAATGTTTCGGAAGATTGCGACAATCATCACCGCCAAGGCCTCGGCATCCCGGCTCAAAGGGTCGATGTGTTCATCTGCGCAAACCTGATCGTACACGCGTTCACAAATAGCCAGATCGTGAGGGCTGAGGCGGGTGCGATTGAAACGCCGGTGCGGCATTGCGAACCTTCAAGGCTCGCTGCCCGTGCAAAAGAAGCGGGCCTTTGCACAAACGCGAACCGTCGAGTGGTTGTTCCCGGCTGCAAGCTTCTGTTGCACAGACCAACGGCAGGATCCGCGTCTCGGCTCCTTGCGATTACGCCAAGGTGGCCTTCGTGGTATGACGTATAAATTCGTCTGTGGTCGTCATTTGACGACTGTTCAAAGCGGTATCCGTTGAGCATTCTCAGCGCCAAGCGCGGGGCCGGAGATGTTTTTCAAACAGAATCCACAGAATCCAATGGATCATATAGCGGACGATCCCATTATCCGCTGCGATATCGCAGATCGGGTATTAAAGGCCGCCGAGAGCGATGGGAATCTCCCGATTGCGTGGCGCGTGTACAGATCGCCGCAAGTTGCAGAAAAAACCCGTCAAACCCGCGCGTCTGCTGGTCCAATGCATGTTGCGCAAAAGCATGCCCTCGGGCCTGACACTGGGCCTGACACGAGGGTGCGCAGCCGAGCGGCCGGCGCCGCTTGGGGGGCGTGGGGTAAGAACGCTTGACGGCGCCGGCCAGGCGGATTGGGGGGTCCGCCACCGCTGGATAGTATCGATCTTGGCAAATCAAGTAATTCCGTTATCGCGGAATGTCAGGAGCCGGTCGACAACGCTCAGTCTTTTGCATCGTCATTGTCTTGCACAGAGCCATCGTTTTCATCCGCCGGGCTTTCATACCCGGCCAGCTGCCGGTCGGCCACTTCTTTGGCGAGGCCCACCAAGGCGTCGACCTCTTGCATCTGGTCCACATGACCGCCATTGGCGACGTGTTTCCGGATCCTCTTCAGTTGGTCAGAGGTTCGTCGCAACGTTTCGGCGATTGACAGCTTCTTGGCCACACCTGCATCTCCTGTCCCAACCAACCATCCAGAAGAGCAAGCGTTCCGGCGCGAAACCGTTTGCGGCAAAAAAGTCGATACGCCATCGACCCGCTCGATACAGCCCCTCTCAACTGCGAACAGGCTGTCCCGGCATCAAAAGGTGCGCCGCAATGGGTCAACACGTCTGGCACCGCAATTTCATGGGCAGCAATGCGGGGCGAGTGGGGGGCCCGCCGCTTCGCAAAAGGAGCGGCGGGGCTTTTTTTGCGTTTTCAGCCATTATCCTTCATTGGCAAGTGCTCAATGACGCGGCACCTCGCCAAAGATGATGCCTCTGATGTGCCTGTTGGTTCTAATCCTGGAAGTCCGCGCCTTCCATTGAGCAAGTTCGAGTGGCCCGACAGCTCTATTGGGGGACTGTCAGCAGGCCGCCGGGCCAAGACCGCCAGCGTGCTTAAGAGGAGGCGCTGTGCTGGCTGAGCAAAACCTGCGCTCAAAACAACGCAATAGCATCATTCGAACGAACCCTTTCGTCCATCCAGATCTCGATGTTTTTGATGCCGGCTTCGCCGCCGGGCAGGTGAGGGGCGGGCGCCGTTGACTTCTTAGTCGCCTGCGATGCCAAGGCCCGCTTTCCTTAGCGAGCCGAGGAAAAACTCGACATCTTGCGAACGGGCCAACCGCGCCGAAACCACCTGGCGGATGTTCTTCACCAAATCAGGTTGATTTTGGTTCAGCCATGCGACCTCGCGATCAGCCGCGATTTTGTATCCTCCCTCGCCGAAAACAGCAGCGGCAAGCAGATGATAGATCGGATTCGACGGAAATGGCGATTTGTTGATCCACATGGCTGCCTGCGTATAATCCCCGCTGAAATACGAGCAAAGAGCCAGATCCACGTCATAGTAGCCTGACCCCGGGTTCTTCTGACGCGCCTCCGCTATCAACTGGCATCCGTCATGCCAATTTCCAGAAACCGCCAGGCGCTCTCCATATTCACCCATAAACTCGGTGTCGTTCGGGTTGATGGTCAAAGTCTGCTTGCCCACTTTCAATGCGGCATCGATCTCCTTGTGGAAATAAAGCGCAACCATTTCGGCCTGGCGTCCCCGGATGTTGACAGGATCAAGCCCCACAGATCGCCTTGCCGCCGCCAAGGCGCGATCGAGCGCAGCGGCGGACTCTTCGGGGTCGGCTGAAAACTCGAATCGGTAGTCATCTATGTAGATTAGCGAGAGAAGACCCCAGGCGGTGGCGTAGGTCGGAAAGCGATCCACTGCCTTCTCAAGGCACCCGCGCACCGATGACCGGCTTTCTGCATCGACACCGACCCGATATGCGTAGAAAGAAAGCGTGCAAGAGTAGGCGGCCCAATCGTCGGGCGGATTGACGACGTGGAGATTGGCGTCTGCCTGGAAGATGACGCCATATGCCTGGGCCAGGCTCGATGACACATTACGCGCGATGTCCGTCTGGACTTCCACAAGCTGCGCCACTTTCAGCCCGCCATCATAGCTTTCTGCCCACAGAACCGAGTTGTCCGCCCGGTTGAGCAGCCGGACCCGAAGCCGGAAGGCATCGGTCGACAGGTTCACGCTTCCGGCCAGGACAAATCTTGCCGGCGAGATCGATGGATCCTCCCCCTTTGCGGCCGACTCCACGACCACGATATCCTTGAACTTGGAAAGCTGGCTGACGACTTCCTGCCTCAATCCGCTCGCAATCGCCCTGGAGGCTTCCGTTCCTGAAAGGTCGTCAAACGTCTCGACCAGCAGTCGCGGGATCTCAGGCGAAGTCGGGCGAACATCGCTCCTCGCCAATCCCAATGCCAGAACAGCCAATGCCGCGACGATTGCCGCAAGAGCCACCGTCAGCCATGATGCCTTCATCCATCGAGCAGGGGGCGAGACTTTCTCTGCTCGGTCGACAGGCAAATCCGGCTCAATGGTCTCGAGGGGCGATCGCACCGAGAACGTTGGAACGTAACCGCCTTTCGGGATCGTGATGAGAATAGGATCGTCGTGTCCGGCAGTCAGGTAGTATCGTTCGAGCCCGCGCCGGAGGTGGCCAGCCTCGATCCGGACAATCGGATCCGTCTGCGGGTCGAAGGACATGTCACGGCCGAACACTTCGACTGCGATCGAATAGGCCTTGATACGATCACCGCGACCCGCCAGCGTCTCCTCCACCACATGGCTGAGGAAGCGGCGCTCGCGACCGGTTGCATCGAAGTCCGCGCTGTTGAGGATCAGGGCAAGCTGGGCACGACAATCCTCTGGGGCGAGCCCATGCTCCCTCCCTATGGCTGGTTCCGCCCGGATCACCTTGGTTCCCTCACCTGACGTTCTGGGGGTGACCACTCCCAGTTATATTTCTTTTTTCGCCGGTTACCCTCGCTGCGCAATTTATAACCGCGAGCCTGTTCTTGCAATACTCTCAGTAGTCTGAACGGATAACGCTGGGACCACGGCGACGGTTCGCGCAATGCACCGGCGGATGACAACGGATCAAAGAGTTAGGCGGCCTCGCCGGCAGCGCAATTTGAATTTGCGATTTTAGGCTTGGTGCCGACCGCTATGGATGTTCAGAAATTACCCTGTCGCCCACGTAACTTACATTCCGCAGCCGCCTCCCTGCGATAGGCTACGGTGGTTTCGGAAAAACACGAATTTGCGCCATGAGGATGGACGACGAACCGGCTGATAGACAAAGAGCGGTCTCGGCGGCGGTTCGTCGGTTCCCGCAATTTGAATTGGCGATCCATCGGCTGTTGGGCCGAAGTGAGGGCTTTCAGGATATGTGCGAGGAACTTGCAGAAGCGGAGCTGGCGCTCTTGAGGATCGACAAGGTGCCGCCGGCATTGCGCGAGTCCAGACGAGCCGAATGGCAGGAACTGGTGGATCGGTTGGTTGGGGAGGTCGGAGCTGTGCTGCGCGCGGATGCCGCCCGGAAACCGCACGTCATTCCTTGGCCGCCACGCCAGAATTAAGCGGAGGCTGGCTTGGAATTTCTGTCTGGCAATCGACCTCCACAAATTATAGCAGCCGTGCTCCCGGCCCTGCTTGTCGTCACGGTAAGCCCCGATAGCGGACCCGACGGGCTCGATTGCGCACGGGACTGCTGTTCCCGAAGTAGGCCCGGCACTGTTCGTCCGTGACAGCAACAAAATGAACCGCTGTCGACATGAGAGACGATCGGAAACCGATATCCATTAGCTGAGCGGCGCGAATAGATATATGTTGTCGCTGCGGGCGCGATCGCATCGGACATGAAGTAAAAGACGGAATTAGAGGGGACTTCGATATGGGAATCATCCGAGCTCTCGTGTTGGCTTCGGCGGGAACAGCGGCAGCGCTGTTTGCGGTGCCGGCGATCGCTGCTGACGCTGCGACGCAACTTCCTGAAGCCGCGCCCGTGCCTGCTGAAGCCGTGCCGGCCTGGACCTTCACCGCAGAACCCTATTTCTGGATGGCAGGCATGAAGGGCAGGGTCGGCGTCAGGGGCCTGTCGCCGGTAGATATCGACGTCGATTTCGGCCAGATCTTTGACCACATCGATTGGTCTCCCCCGCCGGTCATGCTTGCCGGTGAGGCGCGCAATGGCCGCTACGCACTGTTCACCGACTTCATATACCTGGGACTCGAGGCCGATGGCACGTCGCCCGGCCCGTTGGCTCTTTTCTCGGCCGAAGCGAACATGGACACGGTGGTTTGGACCTTCGGCGGCTCCTATCGGGTCTTCGACAATGGCACCGCGACCTTGGACGTTCTGGCCGGCGGACGGCTCTGGCACCTCGATGCTGATCTGACCGTTACTGGCCCTCTCGCCGTAAGGGAGGCCAGCGGCAGCAAGACCTGGGTGGACCCCATTATTGGCGTGGCCGGCGACGTTGCTCTCGGCAACGGATTCGGACTCCATGGCGAGGCGGATGTCGGTGGCTTCGGCCTTGGCGCCGAACTCGATTGGCAAGTGCAGGGCACGCTTCAATACCGGTACAGTGATTGGGTCACGCTGGAAGCAGGCTATCGCTACCTTGCCGTAGACTACGACGACGACCGATTTGTGTTTGACATAGCAATGCAGGGACCAATCATCGGCGCCAGGTTTCGGTTCTGATTATATCTGAGCCTGGGACGGCTTCGAACGGGAGAAGAGTTTTGGGGAACTGTTTCGTGAGCCCGTCCAAAGTCAGGCGTATCAGCAACGTCTTGTTGGCATCGGCGTTGGTTGGCCTGCTGTGGGGGTGCGCGTCCCGTCCGACGAATGTGCTGCTGCCCGTGGCCGATACCTCGCCGTCCTCCAGCAAGGTGGAGATGCTGGTCGCAACGACACGCAGTCGTTCCTCCAATCCGGCACAAATGTATACGGGCGAGCGCGGACTGGCCCCCTCGTTCGCCGAAATCACGGTGTCGATCCCTCCGCCATCGGTCCGCAAGGTTGGAGAGGTCGCATGGCCCAAGAAGCTGCCGTCCAACCCGGCGACTGATTTCGCCGTCGTGCAGGCCCAGGAATTGACGCTCGAGACAGCGAAGGGGTGGCTTAGCGCCTCGGTCAGGAAGAGCCCGGATCACAGTGTCCTCGTCTTTATTCACGGATTCAACAATCGCTTTGAAGACGCGGTCTATCGCTTTGCGCAGATCGCAAAGGACACGGACACGCAGAGCGTCCCGATCCTGGTCACCTGGCCCTCCCGAGGCAGTGCGCTGGCGTATGGCTACGATCGTGAAAGCACCAACTACACGCGAAATGCGCTTGAACTGCTGTTCCAATACCTTGCACGCGATCCCCAGATAAAGGAAGTTTCGATCCTCGCCCATTCGATGGGCAACTGGCTTGCGCTGGAAGGCTTGCGCCAGATGGCCATCCGCAATGGCGGCCTTCCGAAAAAGTTCAAGAACGTCATGCTGGCCGCGCCAGACGTCGACGTCGATGTGTTTCGCACTCAGATTGCCGACATGGGCAACCAGCACCCGCAGTTCACCCTCTTTGTCTCGCAGGACGATCGCGCGCTCAAAGTTTCGCGACGGGTCTGGGGCGATATCCCCCGGCTCGGATCGATTGATCCGGAACAAGCTCCATACAGGGAAGATCTCGCCAGCAACAACATAACCGTCATCGATCTGACGAAAGTCAAATCCGGAGATCCTTTGCATCACGGCAAGTTCGCCTCGTCACCGCAGGTCGTGCAACTGATTGGGGCGCGTATGGCCGGCGGCCAGACGTTGACCGACAACAGGATAGGCCTCGGCGACACGATCATTCACGCAACGACCGGTGTGGCGGCAGCGGCGGGCAGCGCGGCAGGGTTGGTGATTGCCGCACCTGTTGCAGCGGTCGATCAAAACAGCAGAGAAAATTTGGGCAATCACATCGGCGCCTTGACGGGTTCCCGGACCAGCCAGAAATCGACTACTGGCAAGGAATGCGTTGGCTCCGCTGCGTCCACCAAAGATTGCAAGCAATAATCCTTCGTGGAAGCCAAAGGCGGCAGCACTGAAGCCGATGACGGAGAGAGTCAGCCGCGTCCGCAGGAACGTTGCCACGGTTTCGTCTGGCTAAAAAGGGGGATGAATGCGTCGCATCGCTCGGATCTCGCTTGCCATTATCCTTTCGCTAGCCGTCGCAATCCTGACTGCCTGGGCCGCAGTGGCCGGCGTCCTTTTCATCTTGTTCGGCCTCGCCACCGTCATCGCGCTCTTCAGCCGGTTTCGCATCAGACGTTTGTCCTATTTGCAGCTGCGTTTGCTGTGGTTCTGGTTTGGTGGAGCACCATCAGGCCTTTCGCCAGTTGTCGCGACGGCTCTCGCCCTGAATTCCTTGTTGATAAAGAGCGGACATTTCGGCGTGCAGAGCGCACACATTGCGGGGATCCAACTCCACCGCGTGCCGGGCGATGGCCAGGGCACGACCGACCGCCGGCGACGAGGCGGGTCAGCCGGAAACATGAATCGCACTTAGTCGATGGTGATATGAGCCAGCAAGGCCCAGGGCATTCGCATTCTTAGGAAATCGCTCGACCGCTTTCCCAAGGCAAACGCGCGGTCAAGCGCTGGCCTTGGGGACGAGGGGCACCCGGTATGCCGTTGGCGATCCGATGGAGTTGGGCACGACAGTCTTCCGCAGGGGATTGAACTTTCTTCCTGCGGAGGCATCCGCCCGGATCACCGTACCCTCGCGTGTTGAGGTTTTCGACCCGCCGCCGCCTCGTTTCTTCGTCAGTTACGGGGTGGTCCACGTAACTTACATACTGCGGCTGGCACGTCACGAGTGCCGAGCCTAGGTTGCCCTGATAACGTGGCGCAATGCCAGCGGGTATCGGGTCAAAAGGCAGAAAAAGCATTTTCAGCGGCAGCGCGTCGGTTCCCGATCCGTCGGTTGATGGACCGGACGCTTCTGTTCCCGAAAAAATGAGAAGACCGGCCGCCCCGCGGCCTGAGCCACTGTGAAGGATGAAAAGCCATGAAACACTACCTGAAATTGGCCGGCTCTACTGCGACCGCTGCACGCACGACGAGACTGCTTTGCGCCACCGTTTCGGTAGTGCTGATGGGCCTAACCGCTGCGTCCGCCGAAGCGCCCAAGATGAAAATGACGACGCCGATACCGGATTCGATCATCACGCCGGAGAGTTTGGACACCAGGCTTGGCAAGCTGAACTTTTTCGACGGCTTCCCGGATGACGCCACTTCGGAGAAGCTTTACGACAATCTCGATTTCATGCGCGGCGTCGACGCCTTCCTCAACGCCATGCCCGGCGCATCGGTTGAAGCTATGCGGGTTGGCCTTGCCAGTCAGGGCGCCGACAACAACCAGACCATTCTGATCTTCGAAAACCTCATGGACTCGCATTCGTTGTTTCTGACCGGCAACACCGAAAGCATCTACAATCTGATGTGGCTGGACACCAAGGCCGGTCCGCTGGTCATCGAGACGCCGCCCAATATCCTGGGCATGATCGACAATCACTGGTTCCAATATGTCGGCGATGTCGGCAATGCCGGTCCGGACAAGGGCAAGGGTGGAAAATACCTGCTCTTGCCGCCGGGCTACGAGGGCGAGATCCCCGAAGGTTATTTCGTATTGCGGACGTCGACCTACGGGAACCTGTTCTTCTGGCGTGGCTTCCTCGAAAATGGCAGCACCGCAACTGCGGTCGAAAATACCAGGAAATTCGCCAAGGTGTATCCTCTTTCGGACGTCGGCAATCCGCCGCCAATGAAAATCATCAATACGTCTGGCAAGGAGTACAACACCATCCATGCCAATGATTTCCATTTCTACGAGGAAGTGAACAACATCGTCCAATACGAGCCGAATGAGGCCTATCACCCGGAAGTGCTCGGACAACTCGCCGCAATCGGCATTGTAAAAGGCAAACCCTTCGCACCCGACGAGAGGATGAAGAAGATCCTCACTGAAGCCGTGGCCGTCGGCAATGCGACAGCGCGCACCATTACCTTCAAGACTCGTATGAAGGACGCCTACTACTATCCGGACAGTGCCTGGTTCACCGGCTTTGTCGGCGGCAGCTACGAGTTCCTTCTGCAGCCCGGCGTTCGCTATCTGGATGCCCGTGTCCTGTTCCACTACTATGCGACGGGCATCACGCCGGCCATGGCGATAAAGCGCGTCGGCATCGGTTCGCAGTACGCAGGCGCCACGACCGACAAGGACGGCAAGCCGTTCGATGGCGGCAAGACCTATAAGGTGCATCTGCCGCCAAACATTCCGGCAAAGAATTTCTGGTCGTTCGTCTTGTATGACAATCAGACGCGTTCGATGCTGCAGACGGACCAGCAATTCCCTAGCATCGGCAGCGACAAGAAAGACATTGTGATCAACGCGGACTCCTCGGTCGATGTCTGGTTCGGCCCGACGGCGCCGGAAGGCCATGGGGCCAACTGGATCCAGACAGTTCCCGGCAAGGGCTGGAACGTTCTTCTTCGCCTCTATGGTCCGCTGCAGCCATGGTTCGACAAGACCTGGAAGCCGGGCGAGATCGAACTCGTCCCGTGACAAGTGGATACGGTTGGCCATGGGGCGCGGATCCCATGGTCCCGCTGGCGCTCTTCTCATTCAACGTCGGCGTCGAACTTAGCCAGCTGATATTTATTGCCGTTGTGCTGGTCGCCATTCATCTAGTCCAGCGCGTTTATGAATTGCCGCGGCAGGCGGTTGTCGCCTCAGCCTATGTCATCGGGACGATCAGCGTTCTGGAGCATTGAGCGCTTTGATTCAATGTTCATGTAGCGGGCGTGGAGCGACCCCATGGGTACAATGAAATCCGAGCAGCGATCCGATCCGCAGGAAGGCTCTGACCCGTGGGTGGATGCTCGCCCCGCTTCATGCCTTTCTCAGAAAGGTCAGGCCGAGTTCGGATGACGTGGACAGGACCGCGCAGCTCTATGGCGTGTCGCTCACCGCCTCCAAGGGGGCCTTGCTCTTTTTCAGGATTTGGTTTGCCTGATGAGCAGCGGCCGCAGTCTCCCCGCCACCCTCGACGTGAACGGTGGGAACCGCGATCTTGATACCGTTCTCCTCGAAGGCCTTCTTGATCATCATGAAGGCGCGCCGCTTGATGCCGAATTGGGTCCCGGGCTTTGTCATCAGCTTCATCCTGAGAACGATCGCGTAGTCCCCGAAATTGTCGATGCCTTGCATCTTGAGCGGCTCGATCGTGTCAGCCGCAAATTCCGGGTCTGCCGCCAGCTCCTGGCCTATCTTCTTGATCAGCTTGCGCGCCAGGTCCACGTCGGAATCATAGGTCACGCCGATCGTGATCTTGTCCATCACCCAATCCCTGCTCATGTTCTGGACCGCCCCGAGTTCACCGAACGGGACGGTATAGATGGGGCCGCGATGATGCCGCAGACGCACCGACCGCAGGCTGAAGGATTCGACCGTGCCTTTGTAGCTGCCGCTCTGGATGTATTCACCGACCCGGAAGGCGTCGTCCATCATGTAGAACACGCCGCTCAGCACGTCCTTGACCAGGGTCTGCGAGCCGAAGCCGATGGCGATGCCGAAGATGCCGGCGCCGGCAATCAGCGGGAGTATCTTCACGCCGAGCCCAGCGAGGATCGTTAGCACGGTGACCGCGGCTATGAACACGGCAAGGGCGTTGCGGAATATCGGCAACAGCGTGCGCAGCCGGCCGCTGCGGGCCAGCTGGTCGGCGCTGCTCCCATCCGCCTGCGCGAGGTTCATGCGATATTCGATCAAGGCCTTCAACAGTTGCCAGAGCAGGTCGGCGATCAGCAGAATGATGATGCCGTGGAGCAGCCCGGTTATCAGGAAGCCGGCGCTTTCGCTGCCGGCGAGGCTCGCGGCCCTGATCCGCCAGATATAGGCAAGCCATGCGACTGCCGCGGCAATGACCACCGCCCTGGCGCCCCTGACAATGAGCACGTTGAGTGCGACGCCCATCGCGCCGCTGCGCTTCGACCTGCCGGCGAAGGCCTGTGCCGCGGCGCCGACGCCGCGCAAGGCTGTCGGCAGCACCAGGGCGAAAATCCCAAGCCACAGGACGCCGAGCAGGCCGGCGACCCAAGCCATCCAGAGCACGATCAGGGACAAGGTGAGAAACCATTGCTTGACCAGAGAGCCTCGCCCGTCGGGCCGTTGCCAGACGACCTCGATTGCGGTCGCCAGAACGCCAAGCCCGAACAGGAAGGCGGCGAGCTCCGCAGCCTCTTGAGAGAAGCCCAAGCCAGGCATGAGGCTGGCGATGGCCCAGCCGAACAACAGGAACCCGGCCACAAGGCTGACACGCCACCGCCAGAAATGGGTCGAAGCCTCACTTTCGAAAAGCCGAGTCGGCTTGTCCGAGGGGGCGCTTGTCGCACCGCCGAACGCAAACAGCAATCGGGCTGCCGCGCGAACGATACGGAACGCGATGAACGCAAGAAGCAGGGTCAGAATGATCCTGCGGAGCAAGGGTGGCCATCCGAGTGCCAGGAACGAACCGGCGCTGGCGAGAGCAAAAGTCAGCAGGGCGACAGTCTCGAAGAGGACCGCTTGTCCGGCGTCTTCCTGAGCAACCGCGCTCATCGTCCTGGCGAGCGCTCGTCGGACCGCCCACTCGGCTCCGAAACCGACCGCGATCAGGACCGCCAGGATGCCCATGACCAGCCCTGGCCTGCCGGAGTTCACGTCATGCGAGACAATTTCGGCGGCTCGCGAAAATTCTTCCGGCAGGCGCGGGATCGCGGCGCCGAGCGCACCGATACGGGCACGAATACCCGTCTCCACGCTCAAGATGTCCTCGGAAATGGACAGGCCGGGCTCGTCCGTGGCCGCTGGAATCTTTCCCTCGAGCCATGCCTTTAGTTGCGGATCGGACAAAAGCTCGAGGAACTGCTTTGCCTTTTCGGGCGGAAGGTCGGGGGAGGGCTGTTGAGCTAGCGAAGTTCCTTGCAAGAGCGCTAGCAAGAGCACGACGACAACTGGCAGGAACCCGAGCCGTAGCTTGTAATTCATGAGTGCCTCGAGTTTTGAATGCCGCAGCTGCACATATTGGCTCCTCGCCCCTTTTATGGGCCCTGTTCTGGCTGCATGCTACGTCTCCGGGCAGAGTCGCTGCAAGTTAAGGGCGCAGTCAAAATCCATCGGACTCTTTGTGCCCATAAAACCGGACAACGAGTCCCAGAATCGGACCTTGCTGCACGACATCGAGGAAACCGTCGTCGTTGCTGTAGTCGACGCCCAGTGCCCGGTACCCGATGACCGATGAGGTGCGATCGTTGAAACGATAGCCGATCGCCCCGGCGACATCCCAGTCGATGTCGGTCTTCGCCGGCGCCGACGAGCCCCACCGGTCGACCTCGGGCCTGACCGAATAGTTTCCACGAAACCGGCCATGGCATCCACCCAGGCTGCGCCGTCGCTTCACTGAAGGAGAAGTCGGTGTCGACCGTCCACACCCTACTGTCGCGGAATGCCTCATTTGCGGATCGCAAGTTCGGCATGCGGCAGGCGTCGCTTGCCGCCGAATATCACTGCTCCCTGCCAGGAGTTTTGCCGTTTGCTGCCATAGCGCCATTCCTTATGCGCTAGAATGCGCATAGTCTTTTTGATGGTGCCAGTATCGGTATGTAAGTTACGTAGACGAACTGTTGCTTGGTGAAGCTGTATCCGCCGATGGCCGAGGATTGACACGCCTGTGGCAGCGGTTCCCAAAGAACCCGCAATGTCTTCCCGATCCAACCCAAGGCTATGGCGCGATATATCGGCGCCGGGAATTGGATCTCCCTACGGTCATTTGTCCGTCGAGCTCGACCGTATCCTGGATAGCCCCGCTTTCGATGCAACCGAGCGGATTTTGCCCGTAGGTTACCGTTAATTACCTTCCGCCCCGAGCGGCAATAGGCGAACCTCACGAAGGACGATTTTGTCGAGGGCATGGTTGAACCGTCCTGCCACGAGTTTCGTCTCATCGACAGAACGCGGAGCATGTTTTTCTCGCCAAGGAACCGAAAACCCGGCTCATTTTGGAAAGCGGTACAGGCAAAGGAGGACGTCAGATGAGTGACAAGCAGGCGAATCCAGACCGACAACCGAACCGGCGCGACATTTTGCTGACCGGAGGATCTGTGCTTGCCATTTCAGCTGTCGCATCCGGAATAGCCACGAGCGCGAAAGCTCAAGCAGCGGGTGCAAAACCCAACATCCTCGTCATTTTCGGCGATGACGTCGGTTATTGGAACCTCAGCGCCTACAACCGGGGGATGATGGGCTATCGCACGCCGAACATCGATCGCATCGCCAAAGAGGGGGCGATCTTCACCGACCACTACGCCCAGCAGTCCTGCACAGCCGGGCGCGCCGCATTCATTACCGGCCAATCCTGCTTCCGCACCGGCCTGCTGAAGGTAGGCCTGCCGGGTGCCAAGGAAGGGCTGTCGGAGAAGGACCCGACACTTGCGGAACTGCTCAAGCCGCAGGGCTATGTTACCGGGCAATTCGGCAAGAACCATCTCGGCGACCGCAACGAGCATCTGCCCACCGTTCACGGCTTCGATGAATTCTTCGGCAATCTCTATCACCTCAATGCCGAGGACGAGCCGGAGCATCCCGACTACCCGAAGAACCCCGAGTTCAAGGCCAAGTTCGGTCCACGCGGCGTGATGAAATGCAAGGCCAGTGCAACCGACGATCCTACCGAGGATCCGCGCTTCGGGCGGGTGGGCAAACAGGAGATCGAGGACACCGGTCCGCTGACGAAGAAGCGCATGGAAACCGTAGACGAAGAGTTCCTCGGCAGCGCGCTCAACTTCATCGACCGCTCGAACGCCGACGGGAAGCCGTTCTTCTGCTGGTTCAATTCGACCCGGACCCACATCTACACGTTTCTCAAGGAGGCCTCGAAGGGCAAAACCGGCTTGGGCATCTATGCGGACGCCATGGTGGAGATGGACGGCATGGTTGGCCAGCTTCTGGGCAAGCTCGATGACCTCGGCATCGCCGACAACACCATCGTCCTTTGGACGACCGACAACGGTGCGGAGGTTTTCTCGTGGCCGGACGGCGGCACCACGCCTTTCAAAGGCGAGAAGAACACAAACTGGGAAGGTGGCTACCGCGTGCCGTGCATGATGCGCTGGCCCGGCGTCATCAAGCCCGGAACCGAAATCAATCACATAACGTCACATGAAGACTTCGTGCCAACGCTTGTCGCCGCCGCAGGCGAGCCAGACGTGACGGCCAAGCTGTTGAGCGGATACGAAGCCGCTGGCAAGAGCTTCAAGGTGCATCTGGATGGCTACAACCAACGCGATGTGCTGGCTGGCGAAGGCGAAGGCAAGCGCCACGAATACTTCTACTGGACCGATGACGGCAATCTCGCCGCCTTGCGTTACGAACGCTGGAAGATGGTCTTCCTCGAGCAGCGCGAGGAGGGGCTTGCCGTGTGGGAGAATCCGCTGATTCCGCTGCGGTTCCCGAAGCTCTTCGACATCAAGGGTGACCCGTTCGAACGGGCGCAGACGGACGCCGGGGAATATGACAGATGGCGTGTCGAGCACGCCTTCGCGCTCGTGCCGGCGCAGGCTTATGTCGCCAAACACCTGCAGACCTATGTCGAGTTCCCGCCGCGGCAGAGCCCCGGCAGCTTCGCGCTCGACCAGGTCCTGGCGAAACTGCAGGAGGGTGGCAGACACTGAGTCTTCGCTCTGAACAGGCCGCGCTCGCACTATCGGCAGGCGCGGCCTCCAAGCCAACTCGGAAGCAGGTCAATGGCCGTCGCGAACAACAATCCCTCGACCGAGACCATTGCTCAGCGGGCAAAGAACGAATTGCGCGAGTACGCGCTCCTGTCTTTGTATCTATTCGTCTGCTTTGGTGCGCTCATTCTCTACAAGGCAGCGATCCTTGGCGAGGAGGGCATCAGCTATCTGCCATCAGGCCTGGCGGCCATCAAGGCACTGATCCTGGCGAAGTTCATAATGCTCGGTCAAATGATCCGATTGGGTGACCGGCGCGGAGCAGGCAGAATCGCCTACGTCATAGCCTACAAGGCCTTGCTCTATCTGATCCTGCTTCTCGTTCTCTCGGTCATCGAGGAAGTCGTCGTCGGTTTGATTCATGGGCGATCGGTCGCCGCCTCGCTCGCCGAGTTCGGAGGCGCCAAGCTGCCGCAGACGCTGGCGACAAGCCTGATCATGCTGCTGATATTGATCCCCTATTTGGCGTCCAGGGAACTGAATGTCGCCCTTGGCGAAGGCAGGCTCTGGACCCTGCTGCTCGAACGCCGCGACGGACCTCGGTCAGCCGGTCTGGCAGCTACCGCGAGAGAGTCAGGTCCAACGAACCCGAGCGATCACCCTTACCAGTGATCGCTTTTTGATGATGGCGCTCCGGATGAGCGCGACGCAGAGGAGACATCAGATCATGACCAATCTTGCTTGCGCCGCGAAGCGCTACCTGGTGTCCATCCTCCTGTTGCTGGGGGCCGCAGGCTCTGCCACTGCGCAGGGCGCCGATCAGCTACCTTCCTGGAATGATGTCCAGGCCAAGCAGGCCATCGTCGCGTTCGTCGACCGCGTGACCGCTGAAGGCGCGGCGGACTTCGTGCCCGAAGCAGAGCGCGTCGCTGTTTTCGACAATGACGGGACGCTGTGGGGCGAACAGCCGCTCTACTTCCAACTCCTATTCGCGCTCGATCGGATCAAAGCGCTCGCCCCGCAACATCCGGAGTGGAAGGAGAAGGAGCCGTTTGCCTCTTTGCTGAGGGGCGACGTGAAAGCAGCACTTGCTGGCGGCGAGCCGGCCATCATGCAGATCGTCATGGCCACGCATTCCGGCATGACGACGGAGGAATTCGATCAGATCGTCCGCGATTGGGTTGCCAGCGCCAAGCATCCGAAGACCGGCCGGCCTTACACGGAGATGGCCTACCAGCCGATGCTGGAGGTGTTGAGCTATCTGCGGGCCAACGGCTTCAAGACTTTCATCGTATCAGGCGGCGGGATCGATTTCATGCGGGTCTTCAGCGAAGACGTTTACGGCATTCCACCCGAGCAGATCGTTGGCAGCAGTGGCAAGACCAGTTTTGAGATGCGCGACGGGGTGCCACTGCTCATGAAGTTGCCGGAAATCAACTTCATTGACGACAAGGCGGGCAAGCCTGTCGGCATCCACCAGCACATCGGTCGCCGGCCCATCGCGGCGTTCGGCAATTCGGACGGCGACCTGCAGATGCTGCAATGGACATGCTCGGGACCTGGCCCGCACTTTTGCCTTTATGTGCACCACACCGACGGTGAGCGGGAATGGGCCTACGACCGCGAGTCGCACATCGGCCATCTCGACAAGGGTCTCGACGCCGCAGCCGATTCTGGTTGGACGGTTATCGATATGAAGAAGGATTGGAATCGGGTGTTCGCCTTCGAGAAGTAAGGATTCGGAGCAAGACGATGCGCCAAGTTGTGGAACACCAGGCTCAATCTACACAGGTCGAAGAGCCAATCCTGAACATGGTGTGGATTCCCGGCGGTACATTCCTCATGGGATCGGACAAGCACTATCCCGAAGAGGCGCCGGCGCATAGGGTGGCAGTGGGCGGCTTCTGGATGGACGCCTGCCCCGTCACCAACCGCGAGTTCGCTCGCTTCGTCGACGCAACTGGTTACGTCACCTCGGCCGAACGTCCCGTAAATCCCGATGATTATCCCGGAGCGAAGCCGGACATGCTGGCGCCATCGTCCGTGGTGTTCAGCAAGGCCAAACAGCGTGTCGACCTTCGCGACCACTACAATTGGTGGGTCTACGTGCGCGGCGCCAATTGGCGCCATCCGCGCGGGCCGGCGAGTTCGATCAAGCGGCTGGCCGACCATCCGGTCGTGCATGTGAACTTTGAGGACGCCGAAGCCTACGCATCGTGGGCGGGCAAGGAATTGCCCACCGAGGCTGAGTGGGAATTCGCGGCGCGGGGCGGGCTCGACGCGGCCGAATTTGTCTGGGGCGATGAAATGGCGCCCGATGGCCGACACATGGCCAATACCTGGCAAGGCGAGTTCCCATGGCAGAATCTCTGCGAGGACGGCTACGAGGGGACGTCACCCGTCGCCTCCTTTGCCGCCAACGGCTACGGCCTCTACGACATGGCTGGCAATGTCTGGCAGTGGACCACGGACTGGTACCAGGAACACGGCAAGATCGACAGCCCGTGCTGCACGGTTGACAACCCCCGCGGTGCCAAACGGGACGACAGCCTCGATCCACGGCAGCCGCAGATCAGAATCCCGCGCAAGGTGATGAAAGGCGGCTCGCATCTTTGCGCGCCCAACTATTGCCGGCGCTACCGCCCGGCCGCCCGAATGGCGCAGCCGATCGATACGTCGACGTGCCATTTGGGTTTCCGCTGCATTGCACGCAGTCTCGGCGCGATATGTCGAGCATTGGATCCAGAGTAGGCACCGGCGAGGTGCAGTTTTCCGCTCACCGCCAATTGTGCGGGCGCCCGCATTTGGCTGCTCGCGTTCGACGTAAATTACATAGAGTCGCTGGTGCAGCAGGGCCTATTGGCGCATCGTTTCAGCCTGCGGACAGGCGTCCTCGTTGGCGCCGGCCCTCAAAGCCCTTTCTGCCGGCCAGGAGGAGATGAGTTGAAGGCCTTTCTTGCCACTGTCGTTGCTCTCCGCGGCGTGGTGACGTTCCCATTTCCAAAAAAGCCGCCCGGCGCAAAGGCCTGCCGGGACGACGACAAGCAGGGAGGATCGAAGCATGACGGGCAATGACATGTTGAAGGTCGGCGCTGCGGCGCTGGCGCTGCTGCTTGCCGGGCTTGGCTCGGCGCATCCTGTCCTTGCACAAGAACAGGTCGCGGCGGCTGCCGCTTCGGGTGATGCGACGACTTCGCCGGAGCCGCTGAGCGCCGACGAGATGGAGGTCCTGGTTGCGCGGATTGCGCTCTATCCGGACGAACTGATCGCGGTGATCACCGCGGCAGCGCTTTATCCGCTGGAGATCGTCGAGGCGGCGCGCTTTCTCGAGCGGTACGAGAAGGACAAGGGCCTGAAGCCGAAGGAGAGCTGGGACGGCTCCGTGGTTTCGCTGCTCAATTATCCGGGCATCGTCAAGATGATGAGCGACGACCTCGAATGGACGCAGACGCTCGGCGACGCCATTGCCTACCAGCAGAAGGACGTGCTGGTTGCCATCCAGCAGCTGCGCGACGAGGCAGTCGCCAAGGGCGTGATCAAGACCGACGACAAGATCCAGGTGGTCAAGGAGAACGACAATTTTGTCATCAAGTCGGCGAGCTCCGAAGTGATCTACGTCCCGCAATATCCGCCGCAGATGTTTTATGAGCCGGGTTACGTGTGGGAACCGATCCGCTATTATCCCGATCCTTACCCCTATTACTGGTATCCGGGAGCGACCTTTTTCGCCGGGGCGGTGACCGGCGCCATCTGGGCCGCCGCCGTCGACTGGAACGACTGGGGCGTATGGGGCGGCCGCTGGAACGGCAACGACATCAATATCGATTGCAACAATTGCTTCAACAACCGCGACTTCAGCGGCAAGATCAACTTGAACGACGTCGACTGGAAGAACATCGACCGCAACAAGATCAAGATCGACCGCGACCAGTTCACCAAGTTCGACCGGAACAATATCAAGAACCGGATCGAAAAGAACGGCGACAACGCAATCCGCGACCGCGCCCGCGACATCAAGAAGAACGACAAGCTCGCCAATAGGGCGCCGGGCAAGACGGCCGCAACGAGAGACATCCGCAAGAGCACGCTCGACGGGCTGAAGGGCCAGGGCGGTCAGGCGGCAAACAGGCCGGGCAACAGGCCGAACGTCAAACGCCCAGAAGCCAGGCCCGCCGTCGCCGACCGCCCGACCGCCAACCGCCCAACCGCCAAACCGGCAAAGGTCAACCGCCCGGCCGGCAAGCCGAAACCGGCGGCAAGGGTCGACAATCGGCCGAAGAAGCCTTCGGGGCTTGGCAACGTCGATCGCGGAAAGGTGACCAAGGTCAGCTCCAACCGCGGCCACCAATCGATGGGTGGCGGCAGCCGTGGTGGCGGCCACAAGCAGATCAAGCGCGGCGGCGGCGGACGCCGGCGTTAACGGAACGGGAGGACCGGATCATGATACAGATGTTCAGCACCACCCGTCACACGGGACTTTTGCATACGATCCTTCTCGGCTCTGTCTGCGCCGTGGCGCTTGCAGTGGGCTTCGCTGTCTCGCAGCCAGCATCTGCACAGGATGCGCCGGACGCGCCGGAGATCACCGCCTTTGCGGCCGCCGCCGACCCGCCCGTCTTCGATACGCCCGAGGCAGCGGTCGATGCATTCAAGCAGGCCCTGAAAGACGCCGGCAACGGTTCGGTTGCGACCCTTCTCGGCCTCGATGCGGAAAAGCTGAAAGCTGACGAGAACGCGGAGGAGACGCTGGCGGCGATCAAGGAGGGTGTGGCCAAGCAGCTTGTCCTCGATGGCGAGGGTGACCGCCGCACGCTGCAGATCGGCGACAAGCTGTGGCCGCTGCCGTTTCCGCTCGTCAAGGGCGAGGACGGCAAGTGGGCTTTCGACACCTATGCCGGGCTCGAAGAGATCGTGAACCGGTATGTCGGCGAAAACGAGCTCACCGCGATCGAGACGATGCGCGCCTATGTCGATGCGCAAGAGGACTATGCGTCGCGGGACCGCGACGAGGATGGCGTGGAGGAGTTCGCGCAGAAGCTGATCAGCTCGGAAGGCGCGATCGACGGACTCTACTGGCCGACAGACGACATCAACGGCGAGAGCCCGGCTGGCGGCAATATCGATCAGGCCGAGCTCGAGGACGCGGCCAAGGGCGAAGGCTATTTCGGCTACAAATACAAGATCCTGACCGGCCAGGGCGACCAGATCGCCGGCGGCGCCTACGACTACGTCATAAACGGCAACATGATCGCCGGCTTTGGCCTTATCGCCTGGCCGGCCAAATATGGCGAGACAGGCGCAAAAACCTTCGCCGTCAACCAGCACGGCGTCGTCTACGAGACCGATCTCGGGCCAGCAACGGACGCCATCGTGACATACATCGAACGCTTCAATCCGAACGATACGTGGCAAGTCGTGGCCGACTGAGAGAAATGGATCAAAAGCCGGGTTATTTTCGAGTCGATCGGCAAAACCCTGCGCTGTGGCAGAAGAGGTCGTATGGAACTGAGCTTCTCATTCATGGCCAAGCCCGGCCACCAGTCCGTCGTCGGGCGGCGCCCAGCAGAAAGCCGCCCAGACCGCACAGGGTGGCGAACAGGAAGCGGCGATCATCAGGCAGCGCCTGATATTTTGGAGTGATGGCAATGTCCGAAGCGATGCATCCCCTAGCACCCCATCATCTGCCGGGGTTTATTGTGGCTCCGGGAGAGACCGATGTTCTCTTCACCGGAACGGTAATATTCATCATCGTGCTGCTCATGATGCTTGGCAGCCTGTATTTCTGGCTCCATTCGCTGCCTGAGCGCATCGCGCATGGGGCCAGCCAGGTCCAGTTTCAGTTGGTGGCGGTTCTGGCGTTGCTCGCGCTGTTCACTCACATCAATGTGTTCTGGGTTGCGGCATTGCTGCTTGCGATCGTTCCCATTCCCGACTTCTGGACGCCGTTGTCCACCATGGCTGAATCGCTTGCCAGGATGGCCGCCGACAGGCGCCAGGCGCCCGCACCTGCAGCATCTGCGCCGGAAGCAATTGCTGCGGGATCGCCGCTGTCGGTGAACGACGCGCCATTATCCCAGGTGCGGGTTGTGGAGTTCGAGGCTCCATCCACGCCGCCCGATGACCAACACCGGGTTCCAGCAAACGAGGAGCGCCGGCCATGATCGAGTTACTGCTATGCTCAGTCGTGACGATCCTGCCCGATTTTCTCGTCCGGCGTTTTGTCCAGGGAAAGAAGATCGGACGTGAGATCACGCTCTATTCGGTGTGGTATGAACTCCGTTATGGCATAACCGCCTGCCTGGGACTCACCATCGTACTCCTGACGCTGATCCTTTATTACCATCCATCGACATCCAGCGCCGTTTCTTTCTTTCGCACGGTGCCCATTCTTCCCGAAGGCTCCGGCCGCGTTGAAGAGGTCTATGTGGGTCTCGGGGAAAAGGTGAAATCGGGACAGCGGCTCTTCAAGCTCGACAGTTCGACCCAGAAAGCCGCGCTTGAAACTGCGCGGCTGCGTGTGTCGGAGATAGATGCGGCGCTGGTGTTGGCGAAGACCGAGTTGGTGACGGCCGATGCCCGGATCCAGGAAGCGCGGAGCGCCTATCAGCAGGCCGTGGACGAACTCGCGACCAGAACCGAACTTCAGAGGCGAAACTCCGGTACGGTTGCGCAACGGGAGATCGAGAAACTTCAGAATATCGTCGATGGTCGCCTAGCCGCGGTGTCTGCCGTCCTGGCCAGCAAGCAGTCCGTCGAAGCCCAGATCGCTTCGGTACTGCCGGCGCAGAAGGCCAGCGCCGAGGCTGCACTTGCCCAGGCGCAGGTCGAACTGGACAAGACGGTCGTCTATGCGGGAGTGGACGGAACGCTTGAGCAGTTCACGCTACGCAAGGGAGATATAGTCAATCCTATCTTGCGGCCCGCGGGAGTGCTGGTTCCCGCGAAGGCAGGCAGGCGGGCGCTTGTGGCGGGCTTCGGCCAGTTGGAGGCGCAGGTCATGAAGGTAGGCATGGTTGCCGAGGCCACCTGCATCTCCATGCCGATGACCATCATCCCGATGGTTGTGACCGAGGTGCAGGGTCTTATCGCAACCGGCCAAGTGCGCGCGTCGGATCAACTGATCGACGCTCAGCAAGTGATCAGGCCCGGGACGATCACCGTCTTTCTGGAACCGCTTTTCCAGGGTGGGTTCGAAGGCGTTCCGCCGGGAAGCAGCTGTATTGCCAATGCGTATACCAACAATCACGACCGGCTGTCCGAAGAAGGACTGAGCACCTCGAAATGGCTGTTTTTCCACGTCATAGACACGGTCGGGGTCGTGCACGCCGTCATCCTTCGAATTCAGGCGCTGCTCCTTCCGGTACAGACGCTTGTCCTCTCCGGGCACTGAGAAAGGCTGAGCAGCAACCCGGGCGCCCGGCTCAGCCAAGCCTCCCCATCATCGCCGAGGCGGTCAAGGGGGCAAGCTGAAGGTCGTGCCGGCCGGCTACGACATCGCCAGCGGACAGGTCACCCTGCTGGCCTGGATCAGCGGTATCGCTGCCTCGCGGGCTATCAAAGCGCCGCGAGGAACAGCTTGATCACAATGGCGTTGGCGATGTCGATGAAGAACGCGCCGACCAGCGGCACGACGAGGAACGCCACGTGCGAAGGCCCGTGACGCTGGGTCACGGCGGTCATGTTGGCCATTGCGGTCGGCGTCGCGCCGAGGCCGAAGCCGATGAAGCCGGCCGTCGCCACCGCCGCGTCGTAATTCCGCCCGAGCGCTGGGAAGCAGATATAGACCGCAAACAGCACCGCCAGGACCAGCTGCAGCGCGAGCAGCACCGAGAGCGGACCGGCAAGGTCGGTCAGCGTCCACAGCTTCATGCTCATCAGCGACATCGCGAGGAACACGCCGAGCGACACCTCGGCGATCAGCGCCAGCGCCGCTGTCCGGCTCGGCCAGACGCCGTCCGGCAGCACGCGGGGCACGAGGTTCGAGAGCACGATCCCGGCGGCAAGGCAGGGCAGGAAGAGTGGCAGCTTCACCCCGACGCTCTCGAGCCACGAGTGGCCGATGATGCCGATGATGCCGGCGACATGGATGGCCAGGATCGCGTGCAGGAAAGAGAAGTAGTCGATCTCAGGAAGCTCGGCGTCCGCGCTCACGCCCACGTCATACGACGGTTCCGGCTGCGCCTCGAGCCGATTGCGCTGGATAAGGTAGCGGGCGACGGGCCCGCCGGCGAGGCTCGCCAGGACGAGCCCCATCGTCGCGCAGACGATGCCGATTTCCATGGCGTTGGCGACGCCGCGCGTCTCGGCGATGACAGGCGCCCAGGCGATCGCGGTGCCGTGCCCTCCGGTCATCGAGATGCTGGCGGCAAGCAGCCCGACAGACGGGTCCAGCCCAAGGATGCCGGCTGCGCCAATGCCGACCACGTTCGCCACCAGCATGAAAGCCACGGTGACCGCCAGCAGCATCGCCAGCGGCCTGCCGCCCCTTGCGAGATCGCCGACATTGGCGTTGAGGCCGATCACGGTGAAGAAGTAGACGAGCAGGATATCGCGCGCCGTCAAGTCGAAATCGACCTTGATGCCGGAGAAGAGATAGACCAGCCCGATCGCAACGGAGAAAAGAAGGCCTCCGGCCACCGGTTCCGGGATGTTGTACTTGCGCAGGACCGCGGAACGCTGGTTGAGCGCCTTGCCGGCGAAGAGCACAACGACGCCTGCGGTGACCGATAGAAACGGGCGCACGTGCAGCACCTGCTGAGCATCGAAATCGATCATCTGATCCCCCGGGGCGCGCTCATTTACATGGGGCACGCCACTGATGACGAACAGATTACAACAGCTGGCCCAACGTAAGCGAGCCGTCTGGGCTCAGAAACTGCAAGCGGTCGGAAGTTTGTCTCCAGAGACCCTGGAGTGTGCTAGCCTCACCTGCAGAACGATGAGGTCTTGTCGGCATGGCTGCAGCACAAACTCCCTGGTGGGCATGGACTTGGCCAGCAGTGGCCTGGGCTATCCTGTTGACGACATTCTTTGCAGGCACCGGGGGCTTCATTGCTGCCGTGGCGGGAGCGGTCCTGATCGCCACAGTTTTTGCAGCCGTATACCACGCTGAGATCGTCGCGCACCGCACCGGCGAGCCCTTCGGCACGCTTGTGCTGGCCGTTGCCGTCACGGTTATCGAAGTGGCACTAATCGTCTCGGTGATGATCTCTGCTCCGGTCGAAAAAGCGGGGCTGGCGCGCGACACGGTGTTCGCCGCTGTCATGATCGTGATGAACGGCATCGTCGGCCTGTGCCTGCTGTGGGGCGGCGTGCGCCATCACGAACAGGGATTTCAGCTCCAGGGAGCGAGCGCCGCCTTGGCCGTCCTGGCCGCGCTCACCACACTGACGCTGGTTGTGCCAAACGTCGTCGCGACCTCAGTCGGTCCGATGTTCAGCACGTCGCAGCTTGTCTTCGTGGGCATGGTCTCGCTGGTTCTCTATGGTTCATTCGTCTTCGTCCAGACCGTGCGGCACCGCGACTACTTTCTGCCGGCTGAGGCGGGCGATGAGGAGGCGCACGCGTCGCCGCCCTCCAACCGGACGGCAGCCATCAGCGCAGGATTGCTGCTCGTCTGCCTCGTTGCGGTCGTGGCGCTTGCGAAATCCCTGACGCCAACGGTGGAGGCGGGAATCGCCCGGCTCGGGGTGCCAAAAGCCGTGGTGGGGATCGTAATTGCGGCGGTGGTGCTGCTTCCGGAACTACTGGCAGCGCTTAGAGCGGCCCGGGCCAACCGACTGTAGACCAGTCTGAACCTGGCGTTGGGGTCGATACTGGCGGCAATCGGCCTGACCATTCCCGCAGTTGCGCTCGTTTCGATAGTGCTTGGCCAGCCGCTAGAGCTCGGTCTGCACGAGAAGGACCAGGTCCTGCTGACGCTGACGCTGATCGTCAGCGTGATCACGTTGGGTACCGGCCGGACCACGGTGCTTCAGGGCATCGTACACCTGGTCATCTTCGCAGTGTTCTTGTTTTTCGCTGCCGTGCCGTGAGGCTTCACCGCCTTCGAACGCCTGGGATGGTCGTGAACGGCATACGCCCAGGCGCTTGGCCTTCGCCAGCCGCGCCCCTTCACCGCCGTCGCGAAAATTCCAGCTTCAGCCGGTCGATCTGCTCCGCGGTCCATCCCCCAACGTCAGTTACTTCGATCCAGGCATCGATGTAATGCTCCGGCGCATACACATGCCCGTGCCCCATCGGGGCCGTTGTGGCCATCGCCATGTCGACGGTGAGTTGGAGAAGCGTCACGACCGGATACCATTTGAGCTCGGGAGACACGTCGGAACCGCGCGGCCCCGCCATCCATTCCGGCTGTCGGTACAGGGACCGGTAGTCGAAGAACGTCACCGGGTCGCTCGCATATTGAAGATAGACGATCCGCATCGGTCCCCAATGTGCGTCCGGGATCGCCAGGCCGTTCTCCTGGCTCGTGAACCGCACATACGACCCGTCCCTGAAGCGTGGCAGCCAGGCTGGCGATCCTCGCTCGCGGTCGTCGGTGACGGAACGCCAGATCCTGCTCGGAAATGGCGGACCGCTCCAAAGTGCCCCCTGATACGGGTCGCCGATCACTTCGAACAACTCGGCGGATTGCTCGGAGCTTAAGGCGCCAAGGCTCAGCCCATGCAAATAGAGCCTGGGGCGCCTTTCCTTGGGAAGCGTGGTCCAATGCGCATAGACTTCCGCAAACAGGGCGCGAGCTGCCTCGGCGCCATAGCCGGGCTCGACCAGGAGGGACAGCCAGCTTGTGAGATACGAATACTGCATGGCGACGCTCGCGACGTCGCCGCCGTGGAGATATTCGACGGTGTCCATTGCAGCAGGGTCTATCCAACCGGTGCCTGTTGGCATCACCACGATCAGCACCGAGCGATCGAATCCGCCGACGCGCTTGAGCTCCTCGAGGGCGAGCTTTGCGCGCTCCTCGGCTGTCTCCGCAGACCGCAATCCGACATAGACGCGGATCGGCTCACGCGCATCCATCCCCAGGAACGAGCCTAAACCCTTGCTCGTCGGTCCGGTCGCGATGAACTCCCGTCCCGCCCTTCCTAGCTCATCCCACTCGATCAGCGAGGAATCGCTTCCGGTCTTGCTGGGGTCGGCCGGCTGTTGGGTCTCGGGCTCGATCAGCTCATCGAATGCCTGGAAGGACGAATCCGCGGCATGGAGCGCAAACCTGAAGAAAACGCCGTTGACCACCGTCCAGAATAACGCAGCCGCAGCGGCAATGCCGATCACGTATGACACGCGTTTCGGCACGATCCGGCCAAGCATTCGCGAGATGAACAGGAACGTGACCTGAAACAATCGCGCCAAGAGGATCAAGAGCACGAAGGTCAGCAACGCGATCAGACCGACCTTCAGGGGGTGCGCAGTGTCTACCGGCTCGAGCCTCATGAGCTGCCGGATCGAATTTTGCCATTCCGAAGCCTGCCAGAGAAACGCCACGGCAACCAGGATGCAGGTGGCCGCAGCGACGAGTTTGATGGCCCGCAAGATGCGGCCGGTGGGCTTGGGCAACTCCAGGTAGTCGGCCAGCCAGCGCCCGAACACGCCAAGCCCATATCCGGCCGCGAAAGAGCATCCGGATAGAACGCCTTGCGTTACAAAGGTGCGTGGAAGCAGGGAAGGGGTGAGCGAGGCCGCAAAGAAGAGTGTTCCGATCAGCAAGCCAGCGGCTGAGAAGGAACGCCAGAACCTGAAGATCCAGAATAGCCTCATTGGAGCGGCCACGTGCGATCGCTGGAGTGCTTCGAGGCAGCTTGCCGTGCAAGATACGTCGGCGCAACCCGCATGCGCGGGCGACGCCACGAACTCGATACCAATCTGGAGCAGTCTTTGTTCTGGAGCAGTCTTTCCAAACTTTAGGGGTGCGGTCGCTCGCCGTTCACCGCACGTGTCAAAGGAGACTGAGCAGCGCGGCACGATGGCCGAGCTTCATCGTTTGTGGAGGTTAGAAACGGAGTTTGGAACAGAAAGGCCACAACTCACAAAGCGCAAGGCTAACAAACGCTTACTGTATATCTGGCGATTCCGCGCTGTGCGATGCTTGCCAGCGATGTGCGCGGAGGTGCGCTTGGATTACGCTACGGCCCCTTCCGGCCATCCTCTGTTAGGAGCGTTGCGCAGAACGACAATTGGATGGAAACAGGTGGACAAACGGCCATGGCGGCATCACCTGACGACGCTGCTGCTGCGCGCGGGCTATGCCTACGTGCCCTACAAGCTCGCTGGAGAGCGTGATCGAGCAGAACAAGGAAGTTATTACCTGTCGCTTCGGCGGACGCAGGGGACGATCCGGATGGATGCGCCGGACTGGAACCCATGGCTGGAGTTCTACCTGCGGGCCTTGCAGCGCCAAAAACAGCACCTCGAGAAGAAGATGGAGCGCGAGCAGGTCATGCTCGCTGCGCTGCCGGAGTCATCGGTCCCGATCCTCGAACTGGCGAGTGAGCATGGCCGGGCTACGGTGGCCGAGACCGCGAGGGTCAGCGGCGCGAGCCGCAACACGATCAAGGACCAACTGAAGGCGCTGGTCGAGCAGGGCCATCTGACTAGGCATTGCTCAGGTGCCTGGACACCAGAACGCCAGGCTCGAAGCAGCAAGTATGCAAATTGGTGGAAATTGCCGGAACCGGCTTAGCTTCGAGAATCGCCAACGCCTCATCGGATGTCCGTGCCTGTCGGAGCAGCGCCCGAACCTGAGATGCCCGAAGCAGCCGGCATATTTGGGAAAGGGCAGGGAGGAAGGCGGACGTGGCAGAGGCCGGCCAAAGTATAGTGTAAATGAGGTCGACGGGATCGTCGTCCGGGCCGTCGAAATCGATAGGCTGAGCCAAACGTGTCAAAGACGCGGCAGGCGAAGAGATCATACCGAGCAGAGCGTGGGGGATGGCGACGCCACGACCGGTGCCCGTCGAGCCGAGACACTCACGGTCGAAAAGACCACGGATAACCATCTGCTCGTCAAGCCCATTTCTCCGAGCAATCCTGATCGCAATTTTTGACAAGGCTGATTGCTTTCCCTTCGTCACAAGATCAAGCGAAATGTCTTCTTCTGACAGGATGGGGGAGATCATCAGGGTCAACCTCCGTGTCGATCCAGACGCGATCGCAAATGAGCGTTCAGCCGCACTGGTCAAGCAGGACAGAATTCTCAGTGGACTGAGGAGTGGAGATGAGGCTGGCTGTCCCGGACGCGAACTCTCTCGCGTCCGGGCTGATGGCCCGTTTGAGGCGTTTAGGCTCCCGCCGGAAATTGAGGCTGAAAATATTCATAGCAATTCAGAGGTAGTGGAAGATTTTTTGAAATCAAGCAAAACAGGTATGGGCCTGACTAGCAGAAATAATGCTTTTAAATGCCAGTTATTTTCGTTTGACGAACAGAACAGTCTCCTGCTTGCTAGCTGGGCGCGAACATGTTGTGTCAGAAAGTGAAAATCGAATTTTTAGACGGACTTCCAGATCTTCAGCCGTCGCAATTTTTATTTCAACCAGGAGATGCCGTGATGAAAAAACTCGTCCTCGCAGTTGCCTTGACAGTGGGCAGTTCGCTTTGCGCCATGGCGGCGAATGAGGTCACCAAAGCTCCGCCAGCCGCTCCTTACGAACAGGTCAGCAAGCGTGTGAAACTGCCCGACTTCCTGCCGGGCATGGGCCAACTTTTCGTCGATCCGACGACATTGCCTGCCGGACCATTCCTTGCCTATGACCACGATGGCGAGCTTGTCAGCACGATTTACATGCTGCCGATCAAAGACCTCAATCCGGACAAGCGTTTTGACGACCTCGCTTCACCCGGCGGCAATGTCGACCATGTGGACGTCTACTACAATGCCGGCCATCCGGGGGTAGAAGAGCCGCATGTCCATGTCGTGCTGTGGCATGTTTCGGCGGCTGACGAGGCACAGGTCGCCAAATGACACTGACGCGTCGTGAGATACTGGGCGCTGGCGGCGGGCTCGCCGCCGCCCTTTCCCTCTCTTCTCTGGCCGTGTTGGGTGGCGAGATGATCGAAGTCAAGATGCAAGGGCGCGACGACGGTTCACACGTCTGGTTCGACCCGATAGGCATTCTGATCAAACCAGGACAGACGATCCGCTGGACCAATCTCAATCCCGGCAATTCGCACACGACGACGGCATACAATCCCACAAACTTCGAGCGGCCGCTCCGCATGCCCAAAGCGGCAAAATCTTGGGATTCTGACTATCTACTGCCCAACGAAAGCTTTTCGGTTACTTTCACCGAGCAGGGGGTCTATGACTATTACTGCATTCCGCATGAGCATGCTGGAATGGTCGGTCGTATCGTCGTCGGCAAGCCCGAGGCGCATGACTGGACGGAGCTAACCGGAGCGAAGGGAGACCTACCGGAAGAGGCCGTCAAGGCCTTTCCGATGGTCGAAGACATCATGACGAAAGGGATCGTGCGGCGCGCCTAGGCATGCGTGCAGGATGCATGACACCAGCAACAGGAGAACCCAAACGACGATGCGAATGGGAGCCCGAGTTTCCTGTTTGTCGTCAATGATTGATAGGGGCGACCATCATGACCGGCAGCGCGTTTCCATACGATAATGAAACACGAGCGAAGCGCGACGAGCGTCAGGTAGATATGCCTCTCGGTGCTCGGGCCGCAGCCCAACAACGTGAGCGTGCCACACATCGGCTTGCCGCCTTAGGCGAGATGACTGGCGGTATTGCCCATGATTTCAGAAACCTCCTGGCAGTCATCGGATCCGGCCTGAGGCTTGCCGAAATAAGAGCCGAGGAGCCCGAAAGCGCGAGGACCTACATTGCTGCAGCGCGGCAGGGAATCGATCGAGGTATCGAACTGACGTCACTGGTACTGGCCTTCGCAAAACATCAGGAACTCGAAATCCACGCTGGCAATTTGAATGAATTCCTCAGGTCTTTTGAGCCTTTCCTGAGATATGGCGCAGGCCCCGATGTCCGCGTCAAGCTGGAGCTTGGTTCCGATATCCCGAACTGCTTGATCGACCCGGCGCTGTTCGACTCTGCAGTGCTTAATCTCGTAATGAACGCACGAGATGCGATGCCAAGTGGCGGGGAGATCCGCGTCACCACTGAGCGATTGGTGCAGACGGCCCCGACGCCTGACCTGCCCGGGCCCGAAACCTACGCATGCGTTCGCGTCAAGGACGGTGGTTGCGGCATGGCTCCGGAAGTCTTGCGAAAGGTGTTCGATCCTTTCTTCACGACGAAGGGTGAGAAGGGCACCGGGATAGGGATGTTGCAAGTGCAGGCATTGGCGCAAATGGTTGGTGGTCGGATCCGGATAAAGAGTGAGCGAGGGATTGGAACAACGGTCGACCTTCTGTTCCCGTCAATCCAAGCGGACCTTTAGACACCCAACAACTCCTACAATTTGATGTCGGCGCTCGCGACGGAATGCAATCCTGCCAGGGCAGGACCTACCACGCTCTCGTCCGCACTTGCGGATTGCACCGCGTAAACCGGATAGGAGAACTGCGGCATTTCAGGCACAAGGTGCAGCCGGCCGGCCCCCATGTGAGGCCGCACAGAACTCATCCTGAAATATCCGGAGCCGCCAGTCGCAAGAACATAGCTCAGTGCGAGCGGACCGAGATCGAAAGAAAGATCCGGCGCAGCACTCGGGAAATTCATCCCGTGGTGAAGTTCAAAATCCGGCCCCCAATCCATATAAACATAATCGGATTCGTCCAGGAGGCGCGCTTCGGAATTGGTCGTCACGAGGACGAGTTTTTCCTCCAGAAGCAGATCGATCTTCAAACCCGGTCTGTGGGGGGGCGCGTACATGATAGCCAAGTCGACCATTCCTGACGCGACCTGATTGATCAAATCCTTCGGCACATCGACGTGTACTCGAAGTGCAATGTCCTGAAGCGGCCCGCGCATCCATCGGACCCAATCGAGCAGAAGAGGTTGCGCTAGGCTGACTTCGCTGCCGACCGTCAGAACAGCTCGACGTCCCGGGGGCACGGCAACCTGGTGAAGGGTGCGTTGCCATAGTTGGACGAACATCGGGGCGTGGCGCAGAAATTGCTCACCGGCCGGGGTGAGAGAAGCTCCGCCTTTGTGGCGAACAAAAAGCGCGCGGCCCAATTGCTGCTCGAGGTTGCGAATCCGTGCGCTTACGGTCGTCTGGGCGACATTCAAGCGCTCCGATGCCCGAATGAAACTCCCTGTCGAAACGATCTCGATGAAAGTCCGGGCGAGTTCAATGTCCATAAAACATATAGCATAAAAATTGCGTTTAAATGTCAATCAATTTCGTTTGCTAGATAGCTAGTCAGAGCAATAGGCTTCGAGATTATCCACCCAGCTCTGCGCTGAATGCTGCGCAGCGCCGGTGGGAGGGAGCGCAAGCAAATGACCGACAGGAGTTCGACCATGTCCCCAGTGCAGCAGGAACTTAGCGTCACCAGTGGTTTGCGCACGGTTGCACCCGCCCGGCACCATTCAAAGGTCGTGAAATTCATCAGCGAAGTCGCCAAGGCGGCGGCCAACGATGCACCGACCTCGGTTGAGATCTTCTCTGACAGCGGCCACTGGTACTGTCGGGTTCGCCGCGGCCATGAAAAGACCCGGCCGATGGGTCCCTATACCAAACAACAGGCCGAGCGGATCCAAGAAGCTCGGAGAATGTCGATCGCAGAAAGAGGAACCTCTCGGATCATGTTCGAGTAAGCGAGGATCTCACGATCACGCTGGCCTGACGGCAAGATCCACTGGCACGCGGAACGATTCCGAGGGTGAGCCCCATCAGTGGAACATTCCTTCAGTCTGCATGCTGGTTTGTGAGCGCGTCGTGCGCTTAAGACAGGAGAAAGGAATACGAAACGAATCGTTCTGACCTCGGCCGTGTTGGCGCCTTCCGCCGGCCCTTCCTTTGCCCAGACGACGAGCGGAACTTCGGGCGAGACCTCCACGACCACAACCACGACCACGCTTTATCTGCCGGGCTTTCTAACCCGGCCAGTTGCCGGTGGGCCATTTCTTTAGCGAGACCCACCAGGGCATCGACCTTTTGCATCTGGTCCGCGTCACCGCCATTGGCGACGCGTTTCCGGATCGTCTTATCGCAATGCCCCTTGGGCGGCTAATGACCTGTACTTTTCGAAGATCGCCAGCTTCTGCGGATAGGTGATCCGTACCTTGGCGTTGCACCCGTCGCATCTGAAGTGCGCGATCGTTCTTAGCGCAGAGCCCTTCCTTACCGCCGGATGCGAGCAATCCGGACAATCGAATGTGAGCGCAACATCAGACAAGTCTTGGGCTAAACCCATTTCCATCTCCTTCGCAAGCGCTGTTGCTACACTCTGGTGGGACTCAATGGGGCAATGCAGATGCCAATCCGGCTGGGCTAACGCGAACAATTCGTCAGGGAAAGCCGCCAAGCTAGTGCGCCTTCTCTGCGCCCTTTGAGAGACGAAGAGACCTCAATTCATCCAGCAGTTCGCGCTCCTTGGTCGTAATGTTTCGGAAGATTGCGACAATCGCCACCGCTAAGGCCTCGGCATCCCGGCTTGAAGAGTCCATGTGTTCATCTGCGCAAACCTGATCGAACACGTGTTCGCAAATAGCCAGATCATGAGGGCTGAGGCAGGTGCGATTGAAACGCCGACGCGGCATCTGTGCGAACCTTTCAGGGCCTGTTGCCAGTGTTTGCGGCGGACTTTTTTTGCCGATGAACCGCTGAGGCGTGATTGGAATAAGTTTGCTCGCTGACTGATTATTGGCCTTTCAATAGTCCCAAGATCAGCGCGCACTCGCGAGCTCTATACTGTCCAGCAATCATAAGTTGTCGGTAATCCCGCAGTTTTTGTTCTGGGACATGAAATCCTCGCCGAAATTCCGCCGCGTCTTTCGGAGCTCGAGTGCAACCGAGTCTACTGGCGGTGACTTTCAAACTCGCCAGTGAGCATCCGACCTTGGCTGCAATATCTTTCAAAGGTTCATTATTAAAATATCCATCAAGAATTATCTTGCGACGAGCTTCTGCTTTGAGCTTTGCGTTCATTTCGTTGTCTCTTCAACTACGCTTTCACCGTGCCAGACTCTATACGCGCTAGGTTGAAGAGTGTCGTTATCGTCGCATCCAGAAACTTATCTCGGAATGCATTTCTTGCTGTAACCCAGCGTGATGGCGCTCTGTGGACTCGCGTTCAGCTGGTCTTGCCAGATGGCTGTGATACACGACATGATTGCGGTGGCGATGGGCATACCGGAATCGGATACGGCACTACGCGATGGACGCTAAGAGGCAGGACAAGGCGCTTGCGAGGCAGGCGCTTGAGCGCGATCGACGTCGTTGGCCGCGCGAAGCTCAACCTGACAATGAGGCTGCCCCGTCACTTGCGCCGGCGCTCGAACCTTTGCCCTTTTCGACGCTCGAACTGGCGCCAGAAGATCAATTCGTCGCTTGGCAGGCGCATATGGCTCCGCTTGTCGAGATCAAGTTGCCGGATGACAAATCGCTCGACGATGGCTTTCCCGCCGACCACACGGCCTGGAACCTCGGTGGCATGCTGATCGTTCAACAGCGCGCACCGGCACATAGTTATATGCGTTCTGCTGCGAAGCTTCGGTCCAGCTCGATCGATCACTGGTATATCGCTTTGCCGCATACTGGCCGGTCGTGGACGGAGGTCGATCGCCGCGTAGCGGAAAACCAGCCGGGCAAATTCGAGATTAGATCGCTTGGCTACCCGTTTCGGGGGAGGGCAACGGAATCCCAAAGTCTCTTTCTCTATTTGCCGCGTGATTTGTTCGCCGATTCGGCGGCAACCCTGGACGCAAAGAATAATTCAATTCTGTCCGGCAACTTTGCCAACCTTTTGCTCGACTACCTCAAGAACATCGAAGCAAGACTGCGCAGTCTCACGGCTGACGATCTGCCCCGCATCGTGCACGCAACACGCAGCATGATCATTGCCTGCCTCTCGCCCCCGGCGGAACATGCCGCGGCCACCGAACAATTGGTGAGTGTCGCGCTGATGGAGCGAGCCCGTCGATACGTCCACAACAATCTGGATGCGGCTCATCTGACGCCGGATTCAATGTGCCGGGCGCTCGGCGTCTCGCGTACTCGACTTTATCAGTTGTTCGAACCGAGCGGTGGTGTTCTCCACTACATACAAAGTCGCCGACTTCTGGCAGCCCATGTTGCGCTTAGCGATCCGGCGGACAGCCGGCGCATTGTTAATATTGCCGTAGCCGTCGGGTTTAGTTCAGCGGCTAATTTCAGCCGAGCTTTTAGCAAGGAATTCGGCTACAGCCCCCGCGAAGTCCGAAGCTCCGTGGTGTTACCGCGCCCCGCCCACTCTGTTTCGCATGCCGGACACGAGGAGGCCTCTTCCTTTGAACATTGGCTCAAAGCGCTCGGAAGCTGAGTACAGATCGGGAATGGTTGAAGTGGGGCGGGCTTAAAGCAGGGCGGGGAAGATCCGCCGCCTCATGAACCAGAATATTTTATTTTCGTGTCGCGTTCACCGCGCCATCAATTATAGCCGATCCCCGATTTATCAACCGACTGTTCATCGATGTCGCCGCGCATCACAGCGGAGCATACATTGCAACTACGCAGCATAAGACACTTGTTGAGACCGCGCGTCGTATGCTTGCCAAGTCAAGAAACAAAGAGATAGAGCGGTTCTGCGGTTCCTTGAAATGACGAACCGCTCTAGCCCGGATTATCTCACCAGCAAAGGGCTGCGTAGGCTGGCGGCGATCCCGGACAGCAATTAGCCGGTCGGGAACGGTGCAAGAGCGCCGCGCCGAGCAAGATATGTACGCCGGGATAAGTATTAGGATGCAAAGCCAACGACAGATCGGGCTCGTGCGTAGATGCTTGCAATGCTTGGCGGGGGCTCGGCGGCTTGGCGGGGGCTCGGCACAGGTGGCAGGCATCATGTTGGGGTGATGTCGTGCTGCCTGTGCCGATTAGCCGCCGCCGCGCGGCCCAAGGTGGCGTCATTGAGTAAGCGTGCCAAGGTCAATGGCGGCCGGCTGGAGTTTCTTCCGCCGCAAATCCCGACTCGGGTCGAGCGGCCGCCTGAAGATGAGGGCTGGGTCCACGAGGCCAATCTCGACGGCTATCGAACCCAGATCATCATCGATAATGCCGGCGTGCGTCTTTACAGCAAGAACGGCCGTGACTGGACCCCGAAATACTGGCCCATTGCACTAGCCGTCGATCTGCCATGCCGGACTGCCATTCTCGACGGCGAAGTCATTGTTCCCGGCGAGCAGGGCGCTTCCGATTGCCCTGCGCTGGAAGCCGCGATCTGGAACGAGCCGAGCCGGCTGGTGTTCGTCACTTTCGATATCCTCCATCTCGACGGCCGCGATCTAGTCTCCTTGCCGCTACTGCAGCGCAAGCAGGCGCTATGGCAACTGGTTGAGCCTGGCCTCGGCAAGATCCAATACAGTGAGCACTTCGAGGGCAGTGCGCTGGCGCTCTTCCGCACCGTCGAGAAGATCGGGCTCAAGGGAATCATCTCGAAGCGTGCCGACAGCCGCTACAGGAGCGGACTGTCGAACACATGGCTGAAGGCCAAATAATTCGAAGAAGCCGACTCCCGAGTTGCGGGGGTTTACGAGCCAGGTACGGCTCCAATGGCCCTGATCGCTGCTCATGGGGCGTCCTCACCGATTTGTGGATCGTGCAAGATTACCACCATAGGAGACAGCGCTCTTCGCTCTGGGTCTGTTGAGTATCAACGCCGGGAATGAGTTGCATTGCGTTCTGCAACCGCTCGCTGGATAGTCTTGGCGATGTTGCAGACCTTAATGACTCATTGGCCCCAGATCCTCGCGATCATTTCGGTGCTGATGGCGGCCATCGGCATCGTCCACGCCATAATGACGAAGGAAGACGTCCGCGCCGCCACAGGTTGGGTCGGCGTGATGTTCCTGTCGCCATTCCTCGGCGCGATCATCTACGCCGTTGCCGGCATAAACCGCATCCGTCGTGCCACGATCAGCGCCATGCGGCCCCCTTCCAGCGAGGCGGCTTCCGCAAAACATGAGCGCAACTTTGCTGCCGAGGAATTGATTGCTGAGCGGTACGGCCAACGCTTCACCGGCCTGAAGACATTGGGCGACAGGGTGGCCCGGCTTGCCCTGACCTCGGGAAACGCGATTGCGATATTGGAGACAGGTGACGAGGCCTATGCCGCAATGTGCCGAGCGATTGATGGTGCTCAACGCGCTATCCTGCTCGAGACCTACATCTTCGACAATGACGATGTCGGGCGGCTTTTCGTGGAATCTCTCGCCGGAGCCGTCCAGCGGGGTGTCAGCGTTCGCGTGCTGATCGATGCCGTCGGGGCGCGTTACTCCGTCCCCAGCATTCTTGGGCGCCTGCGAGAGGCAGGAATCACAGCAGACCTCTTCAACGGCAACATTGTCATGGGCCTGCGTCTTCCCTACGCCAACCTCAGAACGCACCGGAAGATCCTGGTCGTCGACGGCACGATTGCGTTCACCGGAGGGATGAACATCCGAAAGGGATTCTCAGCCGAGTTCGCCGGCTCCTCCAGCGCGAGGGACACGCATTTTCAGGTCACCGGGCCGGTCGTAGCGGACCTTTTTTCGGTTGCCGCCGAAGATTGGCGCTTCGTGAGCGGCGAACTCCTGAAAGGCGACACCTGGCAAGTGGCCACGCTTCCCGCGGCTCCCGGTCAACCGATGCTGGCGCGGGCGGTTGCATCCGGGCCGGATGCCAGCATCGAAACGAACCACAACTTGCTGATCGGGGCATTTTCCGTCGCCCGCAAATCGATCCGCATCATGTCGCCCTATTTCCTGCCGGATCGGGAACTGATCAGCGCGCTGACGACCGCAGCCAGGCGAGGCGTCGAGATCGACATCGTGGTACCGGCGATGAACAATCTTTTCCTTATCGACCGGGCGATGACGGCGCAATTCGATCAGGTCCTGAAGCACTATTGCCGCGTATGGCGCACGCAGGGCTCGTTCGATCATTCGAAGCTGCTGTCGGTCGATGGAGTTTGGGCTTTTATAGGATCCTCCAATCTTGACGCCCGGTCCCTGCGGCTGAATTTTGAAATTGATGTAGAGGTTCTTGATGCAGGCTTTGTCGCGGAGATTGAAGCGCGGATCGGATCGGCAATCGCCTCCGCCACGTCTGTAACGATCGAAACCTTGAGAGCCCGGCCATTCATCGTTCGCCTGTTCGACCGAGTGTTGTGGCTGGGATCGCCCTACCTTTAGAGGCTTTCTCGTTCTGCCCGCGGCAATTCGGGCGACGCAGCCATCGCTCCTTTCGAGCGCCGCATCTCGTCAGGGCAGGAAGCAGCGATTGCAGATCCTGTTTGAGTGAGACAAAGCTAAGTCTTGAAGGTAGTGAGGACGAGCAGCAGACTCATGCAAAGAACTGGACAGAGCTTTCCTGCAAGTGTGCTCAAATCCATTCGCGACAGAAAGAAGCAGAAGGCGAAGGCTGCGCCGTCCGAAGGGACACGCCCTGCGGGGACTCTGGTCGCATCTTACAACGTTCACAAATGCGTGGGCGTCGACAGAAAGTTCGATCCCGAACGAATCGTTCGCGTCATCCGGGAAATCGGCCCGGATGTCATTGCGTTGCAGGAAGCGGACAATCGCTTTGGAGATCGTGCCGGCCTTCTGGATCTGCTGCGTCTCGAATTGGAAACAGGCCTGGTGCCGGTGCCGGTGTCCGGAAACGGCAAAGGACACGGCTGGCACGGCAACGTTCTGCTTTTCAAGCGGGGCATCGTTCGCAATGTCCATCAGATAAAGCTCCCGGGGTTGGAGCCGCGCGGAGCCCTGGTTGCCGAAATCGATCTGGACGAGAAACGAACTCTGCGCATTATCGCCGCCCATCTCGGCTTGCTGCGCCGATCGCGCTCCGAACAGGCCCGTGTCGTGCTCGAAATCATGAACAGACCGGACGAAAAACCAACACTGCTGCTCGGCGATTTGAACGAATGGCGACTCGGAAACCGTTCCGCGCTGAATACGCTGCACACGACTTTCGGTCCCGCGCCACCGGCCGTCCCCACCTTTCCATCGAGTCTGCCGCTGCTGTCGCTCGACCGGATCATGGCAAATCGACACGGAATGATCTCATCCGTCGAAGCCCATGACACGCCGCTTTCGCGGGTCGCCTCCGATCATCTGCCGCTTATAGGATTCGTTCGCCTGTGATGTGGCTGCCCAGCCCCTTGAATGGAGATCGGTTCAAAGGGAAGCTCTAGCCGGACTGGCGGAGCGGGGCGGCCCTGCGGCTTTGGTTGCGGAGGAGGTCGCTGGGCCTGGCGAGCCTTCGGGGGCGTGCTCCACTTGGCTGAGAATTAAAGCTGATGCAATCGAAACCTTGGTTGCGAGTTCCAGCGGCACGCCGTCAATTCGCACGGGGCGGGCGGTTTGCTCCAGTCCGGAAATTCCGATTTGGAGGCCGCCATTGCACAGCTGCCCTGCGACATGCGAGTTTGTCTACCAAATGGCTCATCATGGGAGTCTCGTCATGTCCATTCGCCGGATTGCGTTGACCTCGGCAGCGGTCACGCTTGCCTTCACAACCCTCGCCCAGGCCAGGCCGGACACCCGCGCCATGACCTGCCAACAGACGCAGGCGCTAATCCAGAGCCATGGCTCGGCGGTGCTGACCACCGGCCCGAACACCTATGCCCTCTACGTCCGCCGGTACAGCAATGCGTGCGACTGGTCGGAAATCCCGGCGGTAGGGTTTGTGCCGACGCTCGATGGCCAGTGCTTGGTTCATCGATGCAGAGAGCCGCTCTACACTCCTCCCGGCTGACGGTGACGAGCATAGCTATTCTGCTGCGCCTTTCGGCAGGTAGCCCTTTTCCCGCAGATACGTGGTCAGGATCTTCTCGACCATCGATGACAGCATGTACTCGTATCGGCCTCGCCTTGGCAAAGCCGATCATCACGAAACCAATGGAGCTCCATCCAGTGCGAACCGCAACGATGGTCATTGCCGATCCCGCAACGACGCAAAGCATCACGGCTACTTGGAGCAGCCAACTCCCAAAGAACTCAGGAGTCATGTTCCCCCCACCGCGGGTAAGCAAATGATCCCCCAAGCCGTACTCAGCATCGCGCGGCAGGGCAGAGCGTCAAGCCTGATCGCGTAAGCTACCCCACTTAGATATATCAACGGCAGATGGCGGAGGGAGAGGACCTGAAATCCAACCTTCTCCACGAATCTGCGATCACCTTCGTAGTTGGGGTGTTCGGCTGATGCTTCAGTCGCCGGACCTGGTCGACCGGCGGAGCCGGCGTGCAATCTTGCCCCTTGCATTCCTCGACAGGGTTGTCGGCTGGTGGAAAGCAGTTTTGGCCATCGCAATGAACTGCCGGCAGGGAGGCACTTATGAGAATGCATCTTTCCACTTTCGCCGCGGGATTTCTGCTGCTGGCAGGTATCGGCACCGCTATCGCTCAGGACGTTGTCATCGCGCCTGAACAGGAGACGGTCATTAGGGAATACGTGAAACAGCAGCCGCTCGCATCAGTCAAAATCCCTGGAGTGGAGCTCAATCTCGGCTCAACCCTGCCCGAGACTGTCGAACTTCATGAAGTCCCCAACACCAACGCACCGTTGTCGTCGACAGCCGGACAGTTGTCGTTGACCCGGGCACACGCAAGATCGTCAAAGTCATCGAATGATCTAAGCGACTGGGAGCACAGCCCGCCGTGCTGAAAAGTGCGGCGGGCTTTTTTGTCGTCCGGATGGAACACGATATGGGCGACAATCGTTCGGGGCGGCAACACCGCGCCGTTCCGTCAGAAGAGGACAACAATGCGGGAAAGGCAAACCTTCACCGATAAAGAAAAACAAGACAGAAAGGAGCGCACGTCAGATGCTGCGCGGGAATTGATCGAGGTCGAGCGCACGGCACGAGACGCAAAGACAGCTCGGCTCCGGGAGCAGCGACTGAAGGCTGCTCTTCCTGCGGCGCCGGCATCAAAAGCGAAGACAACCCGGAACGGCGAGAAAACCTAGCAGGGGCTGCAGATGCGCTAGCTTTTCAGGCAGGCATGCCGATCACCTTGATCCAATCTTTCCCGCTATATCGCTTTTTCGTCGGAACAAAGCCCGTGTGCCGTAGTTAGTCCGCGATCGCACAGCCGTGCTTAAAAGGACAGATTTCATGAAAACGAGTTACTTGGCCTGCTTGGCCACCGCTACTGCTATCGCATTCGCAACGCCCGCCTTCACGGCGGAAAAAGCGCAGGATTTCGTCACCAAGGCCGCTGTCGGCGGGATGTTCGAGGTTGATTCAAGCAAGGTCGCCCAAGACAAGGTAAGTGCCCAAAACGTCAAGGACTTCGCACAAAAGATGATCGACGACCACGGTGCGGCTAACGCCAAGCTAGAGTCGATTGCAGGCGAGCAGAAGCTGCAGATCCCCGCCGATCTGGACGCCCCCCATCGGACCGATTTGCAGAAACTTCAGGACGGCAACGCACCGCTCGATCAGTCTTACGTCGAGATGCAGCGTAGCGCTCATGCCGACGCGGTTTCCTTGTTCGAGGAATATGCGAAAGACGGCGACAACGCTCCGCTTAAAGCGTTCGCCGAGGAGACACTGCCGACGCTCAAAATGCACAAGGAAATGATCGAAAAGATCGCCACAACAATCGGCACCGACCCTTCCTCGGCAACGAGTTCAACAACGCCGGCTGTCAAACCGACGGACACGCCCAATGCCGCCGCTCCTATTCCCGGCGCCAATAGCTTTACCGAGGACCAGGCCAAGAGTCGCATCCAGGATGCAGGTTATTCGAACGTATCCAAGCTCACCAAGGATGACCATGGCATCTGGCGCGGTCAGGCGAGCAAGGATGGGAAAAACACCGCAGTGGCGCTCGACTTCCAAGGCAACGTCATTGCCGGCAGCAACTGAACATTTCAAGGGAGAGACCGAGATGAAAACAGTAACTGGACTGTTCGACAACTACGACGACGCCTCCAAAGCCGTCGGTGAATTGGAAGCAACGGGAGTCCCGGCTGCCGATATCAGCATCGTGGCAAGCAATTCTAACGATTGGTACGATGACGATCGCTCCGAGGCCGGTGAGGATGCCGCCAGTGGCGCGGGAGTCGGAGCAGTGGTAGGTGGCACCGGCGGATTGTTGACAGGGCTGGGCATCATGGCCATTCCAGGCGTCGGACCGGTGGTCGCGGCGGGATGGCTTGCTGCCACAGCCGCGGGGGCACTTGCTGGCGCTGCGGTCGGCGGTGCTGCCGGAGGGATCATCGGAGCACTCACGGATTCCGGCGTGCCCGAAAGCGATGCCCATGTTTACGCAGAGGGCGTCCGCCGTGGCGGGACTTTGGTTACGGCCAAAGTTGCGGACGAGCTTGTGCCGAGCGCCGAGCAAATCCTCAATCAATCCAGATCGGTCGACTTAGCCGAACGCCGCAGGGACTATGAGGCGGCCGGTTGGACCGGGTTTGACGCCGCCGCCGAGGACTATACTGCCGATGAAATCGAGCGTGACCGCGCCCTGAACAACAACCGAATTTAATCGAGAAGCCCCGCCAACTGTCGTTGGCGGGGCTGAGTTCGTTATTAAGTGGTATCACTTCCACGCACGATTTCCCCTGAGAGTCTGCCGATACGCGGCGCATTCCGCCAGCCCGTCGATAATCCAGTGCCGACCTCGATCATCCGGTGCCTACTTGCCTCTCCGGAATTGAGGCGGCAGGCGATGGCCTCCACGGTGTCATCTTCGATGGTGGAGGCCAGCTGCTTGCCAGCGCGCCGGCCTGCAGACCGCGAGGGGCGGCGGCGAAAGAAACACGCTCCTCAATGCCGACGGACACCTCAACATAAGGAGGCCGATTGCCGCAGGCGCAATCTCTCCGGAGTTGCTCGGGCGTCGTGCTCCCGAGTCTAGATAAGCTGTACATTTCGCAACAGCCTGGGACTACTCGAAGGCCGAGTTTCTGGGAACTTTTCTTGGCTCCGAACATTCCTGATCGCTTGGGAGTAAGGCAATACATGAAACAGGGGTTTTTTCCTGATGATCTTGGTGAAGCAGGATCGCTCTTGGACGAGAGGGGCTGCGAATTCCAGGCTTCGGATGATCCCTTCCTCACCAATGAGTTCGAAGATTTCTTCGAGAATGCCGCACTCGCACTCCACTTGGTGGGGAAAGACGGGACCATTCTGCGCGCCAATCGTGCAGAGCTGGAAACTTTAGGATATAGGGCCGAGGAATATGTAGGCCGCAACATTCGCGAATTTCATGCGGATTCGGAAGCGATCGAAGACATATTGAACCGCTTTGCCCGGCGGGAGCAAATTCAACACTACCGCGCACGGCTGCGCGCCAAAAATGGTTCGATCCGCTGGGTAGAAATAACATCCAACGTTCGCGCAGCAGGCGACCGCTTCCTCAATACGCGTTGTATCACCATCGATGTGACCGAAAAGGTCAAGGCGCAAGAGCTGATGCGCGAACAGGAGCAGCGACTTGCCATCACTTATGAGAACGCTGGCACAGGAATCGTGGAAGCAGACGCCGAAGGCCAGTTGTTGCGGGTAAATTCCCATCTATGCAAACTATTGGGCTACACACCGGAAGAGCTGATTGGACGATCCATTTTCGATCGCACCTTTCCCGCCGACGTTGAAGCAGATCGCGAGAAGTATCGACGGCAAGTGGCTGGCGAAATTGACAGCTACACGATGGAAAAGCGGTTTGTCTGCAAGAATGGGTCAATTGTTTGGGCTGTTGTGAATTCCTCAAGCGTTCACGACGGCAACGGGCAGTTTCGCTATGCCGTACGGGTGCAGCACGATATCAGCGAGCGCAAGCGGATTGAGGCAGCTCTTGCCAAACGGGCCGAGCAACAGGCCGCGATACATCAATTCACCGAAATGCTGCAGCATGCACGCACGCGAGAGGACATGTATGAGCCGGCGCTCGATGCAATCCAACGCGCGCTTCAATGCCAGCGTGCTTCGATACTGCTGTTAGATAGCAACGGACACATGAGGTTTGAGGCCTGGCGCGGCCTATCGGAGACTTATCGCGTAGCGGTAGAAGGACACTCGCCTTGGTCAACGGAGAGCCAAAATCCGCAGCCCATCTGTGTCGGCGATGCAGAGAAAGCGGATTTTCCGGAACAGTTAAAACAGGCAATCCGGGCTGAAGGTATAGGCGCGGTCTGCTTCGTTCCGATTATGGAAGGTGGAAGACTCCTCGGCAAGTTCATGGCCTACTTCGATCAGCCGCAGAATTATTCGGAAGAGCAGATTGAAGTGGCCCGAACCATCGCTCGTCAGCTCGGTTTCGGCATTGAGCGCATAAAGGGCGAAAATGCCGCTCAAAGGCTGGCGGCGATCGTGGAGTCTTCCCATGACGCGATCGTCAGCAAGGATTTAAATGGAATCATATTAACGTGGAATCAGGGTGCTGAGCGCCTGTTCGGCTATTCAGCCTCCGAGGTAGTAGGCAAGCCCATTACAATAATCATCCCCCAGGACCGACGGGCGGAGGAACCCTTAATTCTGGGTCGCATACGCAACGGTGAGCTTGTCGATCATTTTGAAACGATCCGGCGCCGCAAGGACGGGTCCCTGGTGGATATTTCTCTCACAATATCGCCGGTGCGAGATGCAACGGGCCGTATCGTGGGTGCTTCCAAAATTGCTCGGGATATAACTGAGCAAAAAATCGCCGAAGCAAAGGTGCGCGACAGTCAACGCCACCTTCAGGATTTGCTCGCCGCCATCCCCGCTGCAATCTATACAACCGATCAGCACGGCAAGATCACATATTTCAATGAAGCCGCGGTGCACCTCGCGGGCCGCACACCGGTGATCGGCAGTGATCAATGGTGCGTCACTTGGAAGCTTTATTGGCCTGATGGAACGCCGCTTCCTCACGACCAGTGCCCAATGGCTGTTTCCCTTCGCGAAGGGCGACCGGTTCGGGGAGTTGAGGCGATCGCCGAGCGGCCGGACGGCACCCGGATTCCGTTCATTCCTTATCCGACGCCGATGCGTGATGCCGCTGGCAAAATCATTGGCGGCATTAACATGCTTGTCGACGTAAGCGAGCGCAAGCAAGCCGAAACACAACAGCGAGTCCTGCTCAACGAACTCAACCATCGCGTTAAAAACAACATGATGATGTTGAGGTCCTTGCTTTCGGTGGCGGCGAGAGAGAGCCAAAATTCCGAAGCCCGCAAGACGCTGGAGGAGGCAAGCAAACGGGTCGCAACCATGGCTGCGGCCCAACGCGTACTGTATGACACGCCAGACGCCTCCAATTTCAGCGCACCGCTGTTCCTCAAGGCGATCTGCGAAACCGCGAAGCTCATGTTTCCAGCGGACATTCAATTAGTTTGCAACGCCGATCCCATCCAATTGCCGAACGATATCGCGATGCCGCTTGCCCTTATCGTCAATGAGCTTTTGATCAACGCGGTCAAACATGGATCAACGGCCAAGGCAAGCGCGACCATTCGGGTTGGCATTAGGCAGAATGGTCGAAAGCAGGTGTTGACGGTCGAGGATGAAGGTCCAGGTTTCGATCTGGGTGCCGTGCGTCATTCCTCGTCGGGCTTGCGGCTCGTTCAGGGTTTGGCGCGACAGATTCGTGGAACGTTGGAAGTGGCACGAGATCCGTCTCGCTGCGTGGTGATTTTTTCTCAGGCCCCGGGGGAGAACGGCATTGAAGTCAAGAACGGCAATATTTGAGACGAGCCGAACGGGGGATTCCAGCGGGACTTTCAGACCTCGGTTGGTCTTCTCCAGAGAAGATGAGATCGGTTCAGAAGCGAGATTTTCCGGCAAGCCATCTATAATGATCGTCGAAGACGACTACCTGATTGCGCTTGACGTCGAGGCAGGCCTCAGCGACGCCGGGTTCGTGCTGGCTGGGATAGCCAGCACAGCCGAGGAGGCCATCACAATTGCGCGTTCGGCTCGGCCTGCGATTGCCCTGATGGATATCCGCTTGCTTGGCAAGCTGGACGGAATAGATACGGCGTTGGAACTATACCGGGATTACGGTATACGATGCGTCTTTGCGACCGCGCACGCTGACCGCGACGTAAAGCTTCGGGCCGAAGCGGCAAGACCACTCGGGTGGGTTCAGAAACCCTACTCGACAGCGATGCTGATCGAAGCCATTCAAAAGGGCTTTCAGGAGCTCGGCGAAGAAGGCTGATCCGCCGCACGTAGACATTGCATCGCTGATCGGGCTTGATCGTGCCTCGATCCTGAGAGAAGCGCGTCTCTTGCGCCGTGATCTAGGCTTTCCCTGCAGTCGACTATCACGCACCTAAAACGGCCGGCCGGCCTGGATCATTGCGCGCGCGATCGCGAGCTGCGTCTCGACCTTGCTAGGTGCTATGACCGCGGGCATCTCAAGTCGTGGGATTCACGCACGATCCGCTAAGTACGCCGAAGGCGCGACGGTCTCTTGGGTGTGGCGTTTTCTCAGATGTAGATATAAGGGGTCGAATTCGGCAAACTCGGCCAGTCTGGTCGGATCGGGTATCGTCACACGCTTGCCATCGAAAAGGACAAGCCCATTCTCCCGCAGTGCCTTGAGCGTTTTGTTCACGTGCACAGTTGAAGCTCCAAGTATATCCCCGAGATCCTCCTGCGTGACGGGAAAGTCGAATTTTCCTTCGTCGGCAAGGCCGACCGCCTCCAGGCGTGCCAGCAATTCGCAAAAAAGATGCGCCATCTGGCGATTGGCCTGCCTGCGGCCCGAGCCGACCAGCCATGCGCGCATCGTTCCCTCGTCAACCAGAGTCGACCACCATAGAGCTCGCACGATCCGCGGGTTGTTGATCAAGTCTTCGATCGTTGCCCGGGGAATTTTCACAATGCGAGACGACGCCAACGTTGCGATGCCGTGATCCATCTGACCAAGGATAGCGACATGCAGGTTGCAGAAGTCTCCCGGAAGCAGCAACGCCGTTATAGAACGATTGCCGTTCTCCAGCAGCGTGTAGCGGCAGCCCAGACCTTCCATAACGAGATGCACATTGTCGGGCTTATCTCCCTCTTCGATGATAGATTTGCGCGCCGAAACCTCTACCGTGTGCTCGCAAAGCTTTTCCAGCCGCGCGCGGTCCTCATCGCTCAGCGTGGTACCGTACTCAAGTTTGGAAACGAGTGGATTTGAAGTCATCTCACAGGATACATCGCGGTTGCTTTCCTCGTCAAAGATACCGCTCCCTTCGCCGCGGTGTTCGAAACAGAACCAGTGCGGCGTCTGCCTCGGCCTGGCAAATCCCCATCCTGCATTCTTGCCGCAGCCGGTATGCTCGCACCGATGGTGTTGAATGCCAGGGCGCGTGACGGGCTCCATTACAACGGGGACGCGGATCAGTTCTTCGCTCATAGCAGTGCTATCGGATCGATCATGTGCTGGCTGTGGTTCGATTTCTCGTCTTTGACGGTCGCGTTTACGTCCCGACTCACCCGATAGAACTGCAGTTGGCCATCCAGGTTGAGATCGAGCAGCTGTTTTGCTGCTTCTTTCGATCCTGGCGTTAAACATCGCCCCACAGCTCTCGCAGCATTATGCCACGCTTGACCGCCTTGACTGACGAGGAATATGTTCCTTATTCAGATGCATCAGAGCAGGATGGGCTATGGGAAAGCGCCAAAACGCGCCAGCCGGGAAAGCTATTTCTGAATTGGAACTGGTTGCCCAGCAGGCCATAGCTGCGGCAGGAGGCGATGCCGTGATTGCCCTGCTGAACGTGCTTGTCCGGAATGCCGAACTCGAGCGCGAGCTTGCCTTGTCGCGGGCAGCGGTCTCGAGTGGCTTTTCTCGTGGCTGGCATAAGGCGCGACCCTAGCCATGGCAACAACAGCGGAGGACAATTTCCGGATCGAGGTTTGGGACCGCGAGGAGAAAGCGCTTGTCGAGACCATCTGTCGATCGCCGGACTCATTTGTCAGCCAAGCGGCCTGGCAAACCGCCATCCGGCGTCGACCCGGCATGCTCCTGATCCACTACAACAGCCGGCATGTGGTGGAAAAGATCATCACCCCCGGCGAGCCGACAGTGCCGCCGCAGACCATCGTTGAGGGCAGTATACATGCCGGGCTGGACGTATCGCTGGGTGATCTCCGCGGATGGCACACGTTACGCGCCTGGTGCAGAAACTGCTCGCACCATGCGGTGGTAAAGGCGCCGGCCCTCATCAGGCGCTACGGCAGGGACGCGCTGTTCAGCACGGTCGAAAGGGCACTTTTCTGCACGAGTTGCGAGCGGGGAGGGCCGGTTCGGCTGGAGATTCATAAGCTTCCGAGGAACTGAAAGGATGTGAAGGATGCAGGACCTAATCGATTTTCTACAAATCAACTCGGCTCTGGTGCTGGCGAACCCAATAGCTTTTGCTACGTTCGCCGTCCTTTTTGCAGGAGGAGGCTCCTTGTCGGGCGCTACTTTTGACCGAGCGCATCGCCAATCTGGAAAGCCGCATCGAAAGACGCGATGACGAGATTACGGCGCTCAAAGAGGGACGGTTATCCGCAGAGGAATCAAATCTGCCGATGCTGCCTATCATAGCCACCAAAGCCAACTGGGGAGAGGAAGAGATTGCGCCGCTCACTGGGAGTCTTTCTACCCACACTGAAAACAGGATACGTCTAAGTCAGTCGTGATAGGCATTGTTGCCAGCGAGTGGCCCGGCGCTCCTTGCCATCCTGCGAGGATGAGCGACACGCCTTTCTCCGGACAGGGCGCCTAAGCTACCCGAGAAAGACATCCTGTTGGAGCCCGACGATTTAGAACGTGTAGGTGCAGCCACTCGCTACCGTGCGGAAGCGACGTTTGGCACTTCGACCACTATCCTCACTCCTCCCTCGGACCACTCCCTGTCCGCAGACACGTGAAAGCTGTTGCCGAATGGTGCGCTGCATGAATGGCTGCTCACGGTCGGCAGTGAAAAGGAACGCCGCGCACTCCTCGCCTAGGTCCCGTTCTAGAGGCCCGGTTACTTCATGCGAACCTGTGCCACGCTGTCCCTGTAGTCCGCTTTCGGGTCGCCCATCCCAAGGAAAAGTTTCACCCCGGCGACGATGCTCGATGCATCTTTCCAGATTTCGGCGTCCGCAGGATCGAACCTGAGTAAGCAGAGTTTTGGATCTTCCTTGCCTCCTTCGAACCAAGCGGCGACGAAGCGATTCCACAATCGGTCGATGACTGCCCGATCATCGTCGATCCTCAGTGTGCCTTCGACGGTGGCGAACAGGTCGTGTCCCTTGGCGGTGTAGACCAGTGTTGCTTCCTTTGCAGATGCAACGGCCTCGGCCAAGTCGGTGTCCTTCGCTGTGAAGAAGTATATAACGTTGCGGTCACCATCGAACTGCGCTGTCATCGGTCGAGGGTGGACGCCCGGGACGCCGATCATTGCCGTCATGTCGGAACGGATCGAATCCCAAAACTTGCTTTTGAATTCCTCATCGTTGTCGGGCATGACTTCTCTCCTGTGAGAACGCCAAACGCCGCGCGTCTGCCGTGGTTCCACGCTCTGCAGGCAACAGGCAGAATCTGGCCCGCCGCAGATCAGGATGGCGTGACGACGAATATGGCCATCAGCAGGGCGCCTTGACGGGCACCCGAAATGCAGCCCCAATCGGGATTACGTGGTTTGTTGGGGGATTCGCATGAACCGATTTCTCTTTGTGATCGCCGACTTTCTGTCCCGTCCGCCTGGCTTCTATGTGCTGATCGCCGCGATGATAGCCTGCACTGCGATGGTTCCGTTTGGGCTAACAAACGTAATCACCTATGCGCTTTCTGTAGCTGCGATAGTGATTACCGGGGTCGTACTGATCCAGGGTTACCGCGACACCGCTGCCATCCATGCGAAGCTCGACGAGATCATCGTTGCATTGAAGGAAACGAGGAACAATGTCGTCGGGCTGGAGCACGCCGAGCCTGAGGAGATCAAAGCCCATTTGGCGCGGCTTGAATTGGAAGCAGCGGCGGCTGATCAAGAAGCTAAGCACGAGGGAGTCCGTGGCGCCTAATTACGCCAGCGGCTGCCAAGCACTGGCCGCGGGAAGCGCAGAAGCGGAAGGCCGCATGACCCGAGCTGAGATCAGCGACCGCAGCTCTTGCGGCTCAAGCCGCGCCTCTCAGCGAAGTGAAATCCGGAATTGGCGAACTGGTGAGCCTGCAAGGGGAACATATGGCCGGAAGTTCGGGACGTGCAGTATGGTCTTGGTTCCCTCTCAAGATTGCTGCAGATCGGAGATGCACCGATCGGGGCCCGCGCTCTCCGCCAGAGGCGCGGACTTTATTACTCGCACGGAACACCAGGGGCGCAAGTGCGCGTTTCGCGGGCATGAAGCAACTTCTCAGCGAAGTGGCCGCTTTGGCAGATCCAGGCTTTTTGGGTCGCGGTGGCAGTTGTTCTGGTTCCTTACGCCATCGGCGTCGCACTGCTTGTCTGGGTGGCTGGTTGACGGTTGATTGTGTCGCTCCCCGACAGCCGCCCTTTCCCTTCCCGCGCCGTTGGGGTCGGGTCTTGGTCAAAATTTACATTAGAAGCTTGGAACATAAGTGAGGCAGAGAACATTGTTGGCGCCATGGACAAGAACGATGGCGACAAACTTCCTGAGTGGTTTCCGGGCAACCTGCCCGAGGATCCAGTGATCCTAGCCGATATCAAGAAAAGAATTTCGAGAGAGACCGAGGGTAAAATTGGGCCGGACGGTTTGGCGGTCAAGGAGGCCAGGCGGGATCGCAATCTGGTTGAGGAATGGGAAGAAGCTGACGCCGCCCTCGACAGCCATCCGTCCGTGGTTCCGTCCGTGGTTCCGTCCGTGGTGCCGTTCCTGGTTCTGTATGTGCTCTCAATGTTGGGCTTGGCGTGGTACGCCCTCGCTGGCAGGTATTTTCTATAGCGCCTTGAGTTTCCATGAAGGCAGGAGGGCCGGACGAGGCGAGGCCCCGTTCCATCAAAGTCTAACGACTGGGAACACGCACCGGAAAGCACGTGCGGTAACAGTTGATTCAACCATTGCTGGTATTTTGGCGAGTGTGATAGCGGCTCCGACAGTAGCGCGGGGTGGCGAATTGCCGGAGCCGCCTGCGCAGCCCTTGGGGTGACCGCGCCGTCCTATTTTGGGACAGCGCGGTCAACGATTCGTTAAAATCGGAACTAATTAAGCGCATACTAAATTGCGGTTTACCGACTCCTTGGGGCCGCACCTGATAGGCCCGTGCCGAAAGGTGCGGCGGGACTTCCGATGCAGGCGAGTAGTCGCCGTCCAATCTACGGCGCCAGTTGTCCTCGCCCTCTACCAACATCTGAGCACCCCCTAATTTGCCCCTCATCTTCTCTGGTTTTCTCCCCCTGTCTAAGTGAAGGCGACCGTCCGGTCATTCGCCATGGGGTCAGCCGTCGAGCGAGCCGCCCGAGGAACTGTGGCGTGGGACACAAAGGGGCCAAGATGGACGAAAGCGGTCCAATCAAGCGTTGACGTAGTGTCGCCCCAAGAGGGCCGTGAAGCCTTTGAGGCGGCGGCCAAGGAGGCGAGCGTATATCTCTCGCCTGAGTAGGAGATATCATGGCGACCCTTTGGTTCGTCCCTCCGGTGTTCGTGAAGACTGAAACGGCAGGTGCCAGGCATGGCTGCAATAATGCGAGGGCAGCCCTTGAGCAGCTCAAGACGTGGACCCGGAGAGGACCTCGCTGGCACAAGGCGTGGACCCTCTGCCTGTCAGCACTGGAGGGCGATCCGATTGACCCTCACGTGATCCGAAAGGCTT
>NZ_JBVVQO010000014.1:0-157323 GCF_055811215.1 Mesorhizobium sp. WSM4819 | reverse complement strand
CATAGCCATCGCCCGTGGCCCGCGGGTTCCTTCCTCGGGGACTTTCGTACGCCTGCCGGCGCCCGAAACTCTTCACGGGAGCGGACTGGCGGCTTTCAAGTCAATTATTCAGAAGCGGACTGTTGCCGCCCTGGTATTGACGTTGTCCAACAGCGGGCCGCCGACTTCGGGCGTTGCGATGGGGTAGTTTTCGCGAACAAGACTTGCGTCTGTCGGCGACGTCGAGGCCTGCCTGACATCGCTGCAGCCTGTATATCGAACCCTGCTTCCGTTACGCACTCATCAAGTGATATTGAAGATGGTGCACAAGACTTCGCCATAGGTCAGACGACATGTCGAACATCGAGGAATTGACCAGCGTCCGGCGAAGTCGCCAAACGGTCGGCCATTATCTCAAGCTGAGTGCGTACTGCTCGGCTGCCATTCTCTTTGCATCGCTATGTGGTCCGACCTCCGCTTTTGAGAGCCTGGAGCAAGCTAGCGCAACGGATTATTTGAGTTGCGGGTCCTCTGGCAATCGTTCCGCACCGAGCGAAGGAGCCAGCAAGCCCCAACCGAACCCAAAACGACAACCCGCCGGCCCCATATTCATGCAGAGCCTACGCAACGCTCCTGATCGCAGAGTTGCGCTTCTACAGAGCGTGCTGGCGGATAAGGCAGTTTATGCATCTGTGATCGATGGCTTGTTCGGCTCGCAAACAGTGAGCGCGGTGAAGTCCTTTCAGGCCAATAGTGGGATGCCTGTCGACGGCATAGTCGGCATTGAGACAGGCAAAGCGATGGGGTTGCCGTTTTGGGACGCCAGTCACACTCGCAAGCTAACTCCTCCATTTCGTGATTCTGCGAAATATCCTGACGATATAGAATTCAGGTTCAGGAGCCTGATCGGGATTGGCAATTTCTTCAGCAGCGTGCCAGACGCCCGCTACAGTTCGTCCGATACGCTCACTCGACGGGCGCTTCGAACAAACAATCCCGGCGCCATCAACATCTCGAGATGGCAGCGAGATAGCATGAAAGGGTATGTGGGTTGCACGCTGCCCGACAGGTACGGCAACCAGACCGCCGTTTACGAGACTCCTGAGTTTGGGGTAGCCGCTTGGGGCTTTCTTCTTCGCAAAATCTATTTCGGGGGCAAGAAGGACAAGGTCACCATTGGCGCCATCGTAGACAAGTACCGCGGCGACAATCCTCGTGATGCGTATATTGACGGCTACAAAAAATATTCAGGCGGCAAATTGGCGGAAAGCTATGAAATCGACTTATATGACAACCGGCAACTGGCCTTGCTGGCAATCGCCGCATACTCACACGAATTCGGCTCCTGGTACCCTCTCACGGGAAAGCAGCTTCTGGCAGGCTTTTCCATTACCGATGAATACATCGACTCTGGCGTTAACGACGAGGTCATCGTGGCGCCGGAGGAAATGGATCCCGGCCGATATATAAAGCATTCCGATCCCGAACGCCCCGCACCCACGCCCCCTCCGCCGGCCGCGCGGTCAGCCACAACCGATGCAGCGGTGCGACACGGCCTGCAGCAGCTAGTCGAGACTGAGGGTGGGCCGCCAGGTGCGATAGCAACTCTTTACCGCGACGGCCGCCTAACCGTACTCAGTGCGGGCCGCGCCAATGTGTCCTCGGATGTAGCGCCAGCGGTCAATCAATACATGCGTATCGCCAGCGTCTCAAAAGCCTTCAACGGGGCCATTGCCCTGCATCTCGTCCAGACTGGCCGGATCGGCCTCGACGAGACTATCGGCCAACATTTGCCCGGGCTGCCGGCGGCATGGTCCGCGATCACGCTTCGGCACATGCTAAACCACACCAGCGGGTTACCTGATTACCTGCGATCCGACGGCTTGGCCAAGCAAGTGGCGACAGATCCCCAAGGCTACGTCGAGCCGAGAAAGATCATCGACTGGGTCCGCAACGATCCGCTCGAGTTTGCCCCCGGTTCTAAGTATGCCTACTCAAACACCGACAATATCGTGGTTGGGCTGATTGCCGAAGAAGTGACCTCCAAACCTTACGAGGCACTGTTGCAAGAGATGATATTTGGTCCTGCCAACCTCGCGCAAACTAGCTTCCCGACAACGGAAATCGCGCTGCCGACGCCCTACATCCACGGCTACGCCGTTGAGCCCGGATCCCAGCCAGAGGACGTGACCAACTTTGTCAGCCCCAGCGGCGCGTGGGCATCTGGTGCGATCGTGTCGACTCCTGAAAACTTGTCCACGTTCATACGGGCTGACCTTGCGCTGAAGTTTTTCGGCGCTGCCGAGCAGCAGGAGCAGATGCAGTTCATATCAGGAGATTCCAGCCCGCCCGGACCAGGGACGAATGAGGCTGGCCTAGGACTGTTCCGCTACACCACGCCGTGCGGCGTCGTGTACGGCCATACTGGCAACTTCCCGGGCTATACGCAGTGGGCCGCGTCCAACGCCGACGGTACGCGCTCGGTCACTACCACGCTGAACGCTGCCGAGCCCACAGGCGCCTTGATTGAGCACTTGAGGGAGGTTCAGGCTCAGGCTGTCTGCGCGTTACTCGGCCATTGACGGTATTTTTTGCCAGTGACGGACCCGCGGCATACTGCTAAACCAATTCAGAGTTACCGCTGATTTCCCTGCCACGATAGTTCAGCGAGTTTTGACATGCCTGGTCGCAAGGCGCTGTCCCGATGGTCCGACGCAGTGCGTTGCCTATCGATTTGTCTTGCGATCAGTGCCTTCATTGTCGGGCCCAGCCTTAGCCAAACAATTCCCGAGCAGATCGACTCGGTGATCTCGGATCAGAACGAGACTATCCGACGCTATTCCGCACCGAGGAAGCCTGGAACGATCGACCTTTCGGTCCCCGACGCGCGCAAGACTACGCCACCCGAACAAGCCGAACGAATATTATTCACCTTGAGGTCGGTAACGGTTCGCGGCGCCGTCACGGTGCCGGCGTCACAGTTGCAGCAAGCGTGGGCCTACCAGTTGAGCAAAAGGATAAGCCTTGGCGACCTCTACGCCATTGCCGAACGGATCGACGAAATCTACCAAAAGGCGGGATATTTTTCGTGGGCGGTTGTTCCTGAGCAGGACTTTTCATCGGGCAACGTCGTCATCGTTCTCTACGAATCCTACGTACGCCAGGTCATCATCGACAGCGCCGTGCCTGATATTGAACGGCGTTTAAAACCTTACATCGATCGCATCGTTGCCATGCGGCCCATCCGGATCAAGGAAGCCGAGCGGGTACTCCTTCTGATGAGCGATCTTGGCGGCCTTACCATCGAAGGCACGTTCATTCGTCCTGAGACGCCTTCGGCCGGCGGCGCCTTAAAACTCGAGGTTGGGTTCACGCGGACTGGCGCGAACGTCATTGTCGACAATCTTGGTAGCGATGCCGTTGGTCCTTATCAGGTGTCTGGCACCGGCACACTAAACGATGCGTTGAGGCTTTTCGACGTGGCAAACATCGTTGGGGTGACCATTCCAGACACTCCGGATGAATTAAGGTTCGTGCTGGGTTCGCTCGATGTTCCGATTGGGTATGACGGACTGCATTTCGGATACAGCCTAGGCTACGTTTCATCCCAGCCCGGCGCCGACCTCGCACCGCTTGATCTCGATATAGCCTCTACGTTCGGCAGCGCGTATGCCAATTACCCGCTGCTGCGGACAATCGAACACAGCTTGTTTGGCCGCCTCGAATTGAACTTCAAGAACAACTCGCTGGCTGCGGGCGGTGAAACGCAAACCGACGAGGACCTCCGATGGCTGGCCGCGTCCCTTAAGTATGTCGGTGAGTTGGAAAATGGCGCCGTCACACTAACCGGTATTTTCGGTCAGGGCCTCGACGGCCTTGGGGCGAGCAGCAGTACTGATCCGCTTGCGCCGCGTCCAGGCGTCCCTGACGACTACAGGTTTTTCCGAGCCGACCTCGACCTCACCACGGAAATCGCCTCACTGGCGGTCGCCCACTTCCGAGTAGCGGCGCAATACGCGCCGACCGCTGTGCCGTCGTCGGTCCAGTTCGTGCTCGGCGGCGATCCTTATGGCCTGGCTTTCGATGGTTCGGCGGCGTCAGGCGACAGCGGCATAGCAGCGTCGCTGGAACTGGGACGAAATATCGAACTCCCGGAAACCTTGCCGATCTCGAACCTGAATGTGTTTGCATTCGTCGACTATGGGGCGGTTTGGAACCACGATATCGGCGTGGAATATACCGAGGCTGAGCTAGGATCGGCCGGCATCGGTGCGAGGGCTGCCTTCGGGCAGCACCTGAATGGTAGGGCGCTCGTTGCCATACCGTTCGAAGATAACCAAGGTCTGACCGATACCGGCACCCGCTTCCTATTCCAGTTGATCGGCTCGTATTAAGCTCGCGGCGCCTACCGACATTCGGCTTTCTTCCAGCATCATCTGGGCGCGAGTTGCGCGATGAGATCGTTGGCTGACTCGACCATCCCGTTAAACCCGCTGATGCTAAACTGGTTGATGGAGACGAAGACGCCAACACTACGCGTCGGCGCAATCACCACATAGCTGAACTGACCTTGCAGGCCACCGGACTTGTTGAGCATCAACGGCTTGTCGTCATTGGGCAGCAAACCGACCCAGCCTAGGGTCATCATGCCCATCGGCCCTCCATCATCCAGGCCACTGACCGGCGACAAGCCGTCGCGCCAGAGCCAGCCGGCATGGTTGATGGTTCGCCATGTGTCGTCGGCGGTGCCCTGGTCGAGGTGCCAAGCCATCCATTTCTGCATGTCGGCGGCGGAGCTGTAGAGCCCTCCGGCACAGCCGATCGTTTCCGGTGTAGGCACCAACGGCATAGGGGCGCCGTCGAAGAAATGGCCCTGCATGGTCCGCGATTTGTCACTTTCTTCGAGGTTAAGTTTGGTATCGGTCATGCCGCGCGGAACGAGCACCCGATCAGCAAGAAGCTGCCCGTAGGACTTGCCTCCCGCATTGGAGAGCGCAAGGCCGAGCAGGTCGTATCCCCAGTTGGAATAGAGGGCGCCAGTGCCCGGTGGAAAAAGGTAGGGACTGCCCTTTGCAAGCCCGGTCCTGCTGAGCTCGTAGGTGTTACCCGTAAATGGATTGTCCGGAGTTCCACCGGTCTGGTTCGGCACTTCGCGCGGCAGCCCGGATGCCTGGGTGACGAGGTCAACGAGCCGGAGCGTACGGCCCTCGAATTCCGGGACGGTCCAGCCTTTGTCCAGATGAACGGCAAGTGGGTCGGTAATGCCCAACGTTCCGTCCTCAACCATTCCACTCATGAGATCGCCGCAGAAGGCCTTCGAAATCGATCCGATCCGCATCAGCGTATGTTCGTCTGGCGTCTTGCCCGAACCCTTGCTGATTTCGCCGAAGCCGGCGAAGGCCGTTTCGCCATTGCGAACGGCGGCGATGACAAGACCCGGTGCGCCGGAGCCGAGAAACGCGAAGACGCCGGTGAAGCCAACGGCTTCCTCCAATAGGCGATCCTCGGCGTCTGCCTGAGGAACCGCGAAGAGACAACCAGCCATGGCGGAGGAGATGAGGAAACGCCTGTAGCTGGAACCGGTCATCTCGAAGCCCTCAATGAAAGTCAGCGCGGTGCGAGTTGGTATATCAGTTCGTTCGCCTGCTTCACCATTGAAGCAAAGCCCCCTGCGCTGAACTGGTTGATCGCCACAAAGACGGCAATGCGGCGCGTCGGGGCGATGGCTACATAGGTGAACATGCCCTGCCGGCCCCCGGATTTGTGGAGGATCAACGGATGATCGCCGTCGGCTTCGATCATCACCCAGCCCAATCCCATCGCATCCATCGGCGCCCCACCGTCGTCGAGCCCCAGCACCGGCGAGAGCCCGTCCCTCCGGACCAGGCTGGCGTGGTCGATGATCCGGCGTGCATCATCCTCAGGACCGCCTTGAGCCAGATGCCAGGCGATCCATTTCAGCATGTCGTTGGGCGTCGTGTAGAGTCCCGATGCGCATTCCATCGTCACCGGCGTCGGTACGAACGGAAGCGGGGTGCCATCGAAATTATGGCCCTGCATCAGCCTCTTCTCATCGCCCGGGCGGGGATTGAAAACGGTATCCACCATGCCGCGCGGGCGCAAAACCCGTTCCTCCAATACGGCGGCATAGGGCTTGCCGGTTGCGCCGGCGATCGCCAATCCGAGGAGATCGAAGCCGAAGTTCGAATAGAGCGCACCGGTCCCGGGCGCAAAAAGAAACGGGTCGCCTTTCAGCGCCTCGATCATAGCCTTATGGGTATGTCCGGCATAGGGATTGGCTGGCGTGCCACCGGTCTGCGACATCTCTCGGGGCAGGCCGGATGTCTGGCTGGCGGCGTCGATGATCCGCAGCCTCCGGCCGTCCTTTTCTGGCACGATAAACCCATCAGGCAGGTGCGACTGAACCGCGTCCCCCAGGCCAATTTCTCCCTTTGCAACCAAACTGGCGAGAACGTCCCCACAGACAGCTTTCGAGATGGATGCGACTCGCATCATCGTGTCGGCAGTAGGCACGATGCCTGACCCACGAGCGGTTTCGCCGAAACCGGCAAAGGCAGTCTCACCGTTCCGAACGGCAGCAATCACAAGACCGGGCGCACCTGAACCGATGAAAGCGAAAGTACCGGCGAATCCGACCGATTCGTCCAGCAGCGGATCGGCAGTAGCAGGAGTTGCACAGGCAACAGAAGCAGCCGCGAGCAGGAGGCGGAAGGACATCATGCGGGTTGTGGTCATGGGTCTCGCGCTCTGCGCTATTGCGGCCAGGTAACGACGGAGAGGTCAAGCGGCAGCACATTTTTTAGCTGTTGAGGAGGCGAGCGCGGCGTCAGCGTCAGTGGCGACCCCGTCGCTTCCGCCTTGTCGAAATCCTCTGTGCCGGCTTCGTCGACCGCAGTGATGGTAAAGCGGTCGAAGACGTAGGGAAGGCCATCTGAAGCCAGCGGAGAGGCGTTGTCCATGACATGCAGGTGCAAATGCGGCGCCTGGCTGTTGCCGGTGTTGCCAACCTCGCCGAGTTGGTCGCCACGCCGTACTTTGTCGCCCAGCTTCACCTTAACACCGCCCGGCCGCATGTGCGCGTAATTGACGAACAGACCTGAGCCAATGTCGAGCACGACGAAATTGCCGTCGGCCTCATCAATCGGCAGGTTCGGAGGCAGCGCACCGGGGACCTGGTCCTGCAAGTCGTTGCGAGTCCCGACTACCGTACCGTCGGCAACCGCGAGGATCGGGTTGCCGTAGATGTGGTAGTTGGCCGGCACTTTGAGGTCGCCCACAACCAGCGTATTCTTGTCGTCGAGCTGCTCCCAGTCGATCGCGAAGCGCTGGGCAAGATGGAACTTGCCGTCGAGCGACAGCAGCGCCCGGACGTGGCGGATGGAATCACAGCAGCCGTCGGCGGCGACGTAGCCGTTGCCGCGCAACGGAGGTCCGAGTATCACGGGAGCCGTAGCGACAACGGTAGCCTCGCCTAGTGTCAGAGTCATCTCAGCGCCTATGACTGCGAAATGCGCAGTCACCTCGTGGGTGATGCGAGCCGGGACCGCCGCCCCCTCAGCCAAGGCAACGTGCATAAAAATGACAGCGAACTGATACGCCGTCAGTTCGCGGGTTTCGTTGCCGCGGCTCGCCCCCGGCGTGACGCGGCTGGCCAGTTCATCAGGGCCGAGTTCTGCAAGCTTTGCCCCGCTGTCAGCATCGATGACTGCGAGCCTCTCGAAACGGGCATCACCGCCGGTGACATTGGTCACCGCGACTTCGTAAACTATGTGACGCTTGCCGTCCGAGCCAGGAACTACGTGCGGAGCAGCGATGATCTCGGCGACGAGTGGCGTGAGTTTCGGATTGTTGCCGGCGGCGTACACGGCAGATGCAAGCGTTACCGACAAAAGCACAAGGGTCGAAAGGAGCCAGATCAGACACCGCATCTCGAACGCGCCTCCTCTGCACACGCTTACGTTGCCGCATGAAGCTACGACAAGAAGGGCTCATAGCCAAGGTGGTTCGTGGCACAAGCGGGCCGCCGAAACTGGAGGGCAAACGGTGCCTAAAGCAGCTGAACAGCTTGGCCTGTCATACGACAGCGCACTCACCTTGCTAGCATTTGCACGAAAGCCGGCGCTCAAATCAACGTACGACCGTGGATTCTACTACTGCCTCGCTAAGATGTCCGCTTTCGGGCAATCAGGGGCCGGCGATTAACGACCGACTTCTGGCGCGAAGCGGCCATTCGCTAAATGCAAGACATAGGTCGCCTCGGGGTCAAAACGGTGTTCCGTTTCGGGTACCACGCGTCAGGTTTTGTCCACTAGGAAGACATCCCGATCGAATCCGCCGGTTTCATCGGGTCGACCGCGGCAAAGACGGCGCTCGCCTCACTGACGATGGAGACGTGATCCTTGGCTGCTTGTCCTGCGGCGGCGCCGTCACCGCGCATGATTGCGGTAACGATGACGTCATGCTCCTGCCAGGATTTGGCCAAGCGGCCCGGCAGCATGAATTGCGCGCGCCGGAACGGCGCCAGCCGGCTGCGGGTCATCACGGTCAGTTCATAGATGTGCTTGCTGTGCGCCCCGCGATAGAGCCGCGTGTGGAACACGGTGTTGAAATACTCGTAGTCCTCCTCCGCACCCAGTTGCACGAGGCGCGCCGATGCCTGGTGCTCGATTTCGAGCGCTCGGCGCTCGGCGGTGGTCATGCGCTCGGCTGAAAACCGTGCGCAAATCGCTTCAAGCTCGGCCATGCTCTCGAACATCGAGGCAAGATGCTCCTGCGTCACCACGGCGACGGTGGCGCCGCGGTTGGGCCGCCTTTCGACCAGCCCCATGGCGCTCAGCCGGCCAAGCGCCTCCCTGACGGGGGTGCGCGACACATCGAAAAGGGCAGCCAGCGAGGCCTCGTCGAGCTTTTCGCCGGGGCGCAGGAAGCCGGTGACGATCCGGTCACCAATCGCCCTCACCATCTGATCGACGGTCGTGCCCGACCTGATCAAGCTGCGCTTCCCCGACAATTCTCCTCCGTCCAGTCTTTTTCGTTTCGACTCGGGCGCGCCCTCTATGCCTTTATTTTAATCTTGTTGTCAAACTGTCTAATTGAAAGGCAAAAAGTGTATGCAATTGCCTTTCGCTTGAGCACGGCTAATCAGCCCGCTAACTGATTTAATTGGATAAAATCCAGCTTTTGAACTGGCACAGCGATTGCATGCACTTTTACGAGAAGGGGATTAATCGACCCGGAAAGGGTCCAACAGGGAGCATTCACATGACCGAGAGATTCATGCTTAGCCGCCGCGATCTGCTCAAGACCTCCGCCGCCGGAGCGGCGCTCGGCCTGGCCTCGGCGTCATTCCCGATCAGCAGGGCATTCGCCGCTGCCGTCACTGTCGGCTTCATCTATGTCGGACCGAAGGACGACTACGGCTACAACCAGGCGCATGCCGAGGGTGCCGCCACATTGAAGGCCATCGAGGGCATCTCCGTGGTTGAGGAGGAGAACGTCCCCGAAACGGTCAATGTCCAGAAGTCGATGGAATCGATGATCAACCTCGACGGCGCCTCGCTGATCTTCCCGACCTCGTTCGGCTATTTCGATCCGCACATGCTGGCCATGTGCGCGAAATTCCCCGACGTGCAGTTCCGCCATTGCGGCGGCATGTGGAACAAGGACCAGCATCCGATGAATGCCGGTTCCTATTTCGGCTATATCGGCATGGGCCAGTATCTCAACGGCGTCGCCGCCGGCCACGCCACCAAGACCAAGAAGATCGGCTTCGTCGCGGCAAAGCCGATTCCGCAGGTCCTGCTCAACATCAACTCCTTCCTGCTCGGCGCACGCTCGGTCGACCCGGCAATCACCTGCCAGGTGATCTTCACCGGCGAATGGTCGCTGGCGGTCAAGGAGGCGGAGGCCACCAATGCACTGGTCGATCAGGGTGCCGACGTCATCACCTGCCATGTCGACAGCCCGAAAGTGGTGGTCGAAACGGCGGCGGGGCGCGGCGCCTTCATCTGCGGCTACCATGCCAATCAGAGCCCGCTGGCGCCCGAAAAATACCTGACCGGCGCGGAATGGAACTGGGCGAAGGTCTACAAGATGTTCGTCGACGACCTCGTGGCCGGCAAACCGCTGCCCAATTTCACGCGCGGCGGACTGGCCGACGGCTTCGTCAAGATGAGCCCGCTCGGCCCCGCCGTCAGCGAGGCGGCGCGCGCACAGTTCGACGGCACGCTCGCCGAAATGATGAAGGGCGGCTTTTCCGTAATCAAGGGGCCGTTGAAGAACAACAAGGGCGACGTCGTCGCAACCGAGGGCCAGACCTTCGCCGAAGCCGCGATCGAACTGGAAAGCATGGACTATCTCGTCGAGGGTGTCGTCGGCTCGACCGCTTGAGCATGGATCGGAGACGGGGGCCATGGCAGACACCGTGAGCAGCGCGAGCGTGCCAGTGATGCTCGGCGCCAAAAGCTATCCGACGGCGCTCGAATGGATCGCCCGGCGGGCGGAAGCCCTCGTCATCCCGTTGGCGGCCCTGATTGTCGGCATGGCCCTGTTCAGCCTGTTCATCGCTCTAGTCGGCAAATCGCCGACGCAGCTCTATGAAACGATGTGGCGCGGCGGCTTCGGCTCGTGGTTCTCGGTCCAGAACTCGCTGTCGCGGGCCGCACCCTTGCTGCTTGCGGCGCTCTGCGTGGCGCTGCCGGCCCGGCTCGGCCTTGTCGTCATCGGCGGCGAAGGCGCGATCGTGCTGGGCGGCGTTGCCGCGGCTGCCATGGGCGTGGCCGCCAGCGGCGCCCCCGCCTTTTTTGTTATTCTTGTCATGGGCGTGGCGGGCCTGGCCGCCGGCGGCATCTGGATCGGTGCCGTCGGCGCGCTACGCCACTACCGTGCCGTCAACGAAACCATATCGAGCCTTTTGATGGCCTATATCGCCATCGCCCTGATGAACCATCTGGTGGAAGGACCGCTGCGCGATCCCGCCTCGCTCAACAAACCGTCGACCGAGCCGTTGGCTGGGGCCTACCGCATCGGCAACATTCCCGGCATGGACGTGCATTGGGGCCTGGTCGTCGGCATCATCGCCTGCATTCTGTCCTGGCTGCTGATCGAAAAGACCCGCTGGGGGTTCGCCGCCCGCATCGCTGGCGGCAATGTCAGGGCAGCCCAGGTGCAGGGACTTGCCGTTGGACCGCTGATTGTCGGTTTCACCGCGCTGGCCGGCGGCTTTGCCGGCCTTGCCGGCATGCTCGAAGTCGCCGCCGTGCAAGGCAGCGCCAACGCCTCGCTCGCCGCCGGCTATGGGTATACCGGTATCCTGGTCGCCTTCCTCGCCCGCCACAATCCGCTCGCCATCATCCCGGTCGCCTTCCTGCTTGGCGGCATCGACGCCTCCGGCGGGCTGATCCAGCGCCGCATGGACCTGCCCGACGCCACCGTGCTGGTGCTGCAGGGCATGCTCTTCGTCGTCATCCTGTTCAGCGAAACCTTCTACGGCCGCTTCAAGGCCTTCAATCCCGACCTCTGGCAGAGGGGCGATCTCTTGAAAAGGCCCGATCTCCTGAAGGGAACTGCCTGATGGACGCAACCGAGATCGGCCTCTGGGGCGTTCCGCTCGCCATGCTCGGCGGCGCCATCCGGGTGTCGACGCCCTTCATTTTCGTGTCGCTGGGCGAAGCCATCACCGAGCGTTCGGGGCGCATCAATCTCGGTCTTGAAGGCACACTGGTGTTCGGCGCGATGACCGCCTATGCCATCGCGGTGATGACCGGCTCACCATGGCTCGGCCTGCTGGCCGCCGCCGCGGCCGGTCTTTGTTTCGGCCTGTTCCACGGCTGGATCTGCAAATTCCGTGGCGTTAACGACATCGCCATCGGCATTGCGCTGATGCTGTTCGGCTCCGGTCTCGCCTTCTTCTTCGGCAAACCGTTCATCCAGCCCTCGGCGCCCGACCTGCCGGCCATCCCGTTTGGCGGCTGGTCCGACGTTCCGCAGGTGCAGGCGGCGCTCAACATCAATGTGCTGTTCCTGATCGGCGCAGCACTTGCCGTATTCCTGTGGTGGGCTTTCCGCAACACCCGCGCCGGCCTGATCCTGCGCGTGGTCGGCGACAGTTCCGATGCCGCGCGCGCCATGGGCCTCAACCCGAATACGGTGCGCCTCGTCGCCACCGGCATCGGCGGCGCGCTGGCCGGCATCGGCGGCGCTTATCTGTCGCTCTACTATCCCGGCAGCTGGACCGAAGGCATTTCGTCGGGCCAGGGGCTGATGGCGGTGGCGCTGGTCATCTTCGCGCGCTGGAACCCGCTCGGCTGCTTTGCCGCCGCGCTGCTGTTCGGCGGGGCCGGCGCGCTGGGGCCGGCGCTGCAATCGGTCGGCGTCACGCAAGGCTACTATCTGTTCTACGCCGCACCCTACATTCTCACCCTCGTCATCATGATCGCCACCTCGTCGCCGAGCCGTTCGCTGGCCGGCGCACCGGGCGAACTGTCGATCACCAAATGACGGTTCCAGACTGGAGTTTTTCTCAATGAACGCCAGAGCCGAGGTCACGCAGCGCTACATCGATGCCGATCCCTATCCATGGCCCTACAATGGCGAGCTTCGGCCCGACAACACGGCGCTGATCATCATCGACATGCAGACCGATTTCTGTGGGCCGGGCGGCTATGTCGATCATATGGGCTACGATCTCTCGCTGGTGCGGGCGCCGATCGAACCGATCAGATCGGTGCTGTCTGCCATGCGGGCGAAGGGCTACACCATCATTCATACGCGAGAGGGCCACCGGCCCGATCTCGCCGACCTGCCGGCCAACAAGCGCTGGCGCTCGCGCCGCATCAATGCCGGCATCGGCGACCCCGGACCCTGCGGGCGCATCCTGGTGCGCGGCGAGCCGGGCTGGGACATCATCCCCGACCTCTATCCGGCCGAAGGCGAGCCGATCATCGACAAGCCGGGAAAGGGCTCGTTCTGCGCCACCGACCTGGAACTGATCCTCAACCAGCGCGGCATCGAAAACATCGTGCTGACCGGCATCACCACCGACGTCTGCGTGCACACGACGATGCGAGAAGCCAACGACCGCGGCTTCGAATGCGTGATGCTGGAGGATTGCTGCGGGGCGACCGACTACGGCAACCATCTCGCCGCGATCAAGATGATCAAGATGCAAGGCGGCGTGTTCGGCGCGGTGTCCAATTCGGCGTCCTTCGTCGCCCAGTTGCCATGAGGTTCGATCATGAGTGATCGCGGCAAAAGAGCGGTTGGCGTCGAGACGATCGGCATGAGCATGCGTTTCGGCGCCTTCACCGCGCTGGACGACGTCTCCATCAAGGTGCCGGCGGGATCGTTTCATGCGCTGCTTGGCGAAAACGGCGCGGGCAAGTCGACGCTGGTCAAATGCATCATGGGCTTTTATCACCCGACCGCCGGCGACATTCTGGTCGACGGCCGCGAGATCGCGATCGCCGGTCCGAAGGACGCCTCTGCGCTCGGCCTCGGCATGGTCTACCAGCATTTTACCCTGGTCCCGTCGCTGACAGGTGCGGAGAACCTGGTCATTTCCCGCGAAAAGGTGCCGGGGATTATCGACTGGCGCAAGGAGCGCGCCGCACTTACCCAGTTCATGGAGCGGATGCCGTTCAAGCTGCCGCTCGACGTCAAGGTGGCCGAACTCGCCGCCGGCGAGAAACAGAAGCTCGAAATCATCAAGCAGCTTTATCTCGGCCGCAGTTTTCTGGTGCTGGACGAGCCGACGTCGGTGCTAACCCCCGGCGAGGCGCAGGAAGTTCTGGGCCTAGTGCGCGGCATGACCAAGGCGGGCGACCTCACCGTGCTGATGATCTCGCACAAGTTCCACGAGGTGACGGCGTTTGCCGACGACATCACTGTGTTGCGCAAGGGCAGACTGACAGGAACGGGGAAAGTATCGGAACTGTCTCACAAGCAGATGGCGGCGATGATGATCGGTGACCAGCCGATCGCCGCGCTCGACAGCCGCGCTCCAGTGCCGGTCGGCGCCAGGCAAATCCTGACGGTGAAGGCGCTGAAGGCGCCCGACCGCACCGGCCTGAAAACCATCAATATCGGCGAGCTCGATGTGAAGTCCGGCGAGATTGTCGGTGTCGCCGGCATTTCCGGCAACGGCCAGAAGGAGTTTCTAGAAGTCCTTGCCGGACAGCGTACGCGTGATGCCGGCGACGTTCTGGTGAAGGGATCGCCCTACGGCGCCAGCCGCGCCGAGGCCCGCACGCTCAATGTTCGCTTCATCCCGGAGGAACCGTTGCGCAATGCCTGTGCGCCGAGGATGACGGTGGCGGAAAACATGGCATTCCGGACCTTCGACCTGAACGAGGCCGGCAAGCCGATAAGCTGGATCCGGATGAGCGCCATCAGGGACTATGCGACGCGGCTGGTCGAGCAGTTCAAGGTCAAGACAGCCTCGCTCGCCTCGCCGATTTCGTCGCTCTCCGGCGGCAACGTCCAGCGCGCTGTGCTCGCCCGCGAACTGACCGGCGAGGTCGATCTTCTCATCGTGTCGAACCCCTGCTTCGGCCTCGACTTCTCTGCCGTCGCCGAAATCCGCGCCCGTATCATGCGGGCACGCAACGCTGGTGCCGCGGTGCTCTTGATGTCGGAGGACCTCGACGAACTGCTGGAGCTCTCCGACCGCATCTTCGTCATGTCCGACGGCGCGCTGGTCTATGAGACGCCTATCGCACAGGCGAGCGTGCAGACGATCGGCGAGCACATGGCGGGACATCACTGAATGGCGGAGATCAACGCGCTGCCGTTTCCGTTTGCCTTCAAGCCTGAGGCGATGGCGCTGGTCGTCATCGACATGCAGCGCGATTTCGCCGAGCCGGGCGGCTTCGGGGCCAGCCTCGGCAATGACGTCGGCCGGGTGGTGGCGATCGTGCCGACGGTCAAAAGGCTGATCCAGGGATTTCGCGCCGCCGGCCTGCCGGTGATCCACACGATGGAGTGCCACAGGTCAGACCTTTCGGACCTGCCGCCGGCCAAGCGCAATCGCGGCAATCCGTCGATACGCATTGGCGATGCCGGCCCGATGGGCCGCGTGCTGATCGTCGGCGAGCCGGGAACGGCGATCCTCGACGAGGTGGCCCCGCTGCCTGGCGAAATCGTCATCGAGAAACCCGGCAAGGGCGCGTTCTACGCTACCAGATTCGGCGAGGACCTGAAGCGGCTCGGCGTGCAGCAACTCGTCTTCGCCGGAGTCACGACGGAAGTCTGCGTGCAGACGACGATGCGCGAGGCCAACGACCGCGGTTATGAATGCCTGCTGGCCGAGGATGCGACGGAGAGTTATTTTCCGGAATTCAAGGCGGCCGCGCTGGCCATGATCAGGGCGCAGGGCGCGATCGTCGGCTGGACGGCGACGACGGACCAGGTGCTCAAGGGAATTGCCGATGCCTAACATTGCACACCCGGCTTTCATCCATGGGGGCTGGCGAGATCTGGCATTCGAGCATTTTCGCGAAGGCATCACGGTGCATTGGCTGCTCAAGGGCGGACCGGCCGAACCCTCCGTCGCGATCCTGAACTATCGGCCCGGCGCCGGCGTGCCGCGCCATCGCCATGTCGGGCTGGAAACCATCGTCGTGCTGGAAGGCACCCAGAGCGACGAGACTGGCGACTATCTTCCGGGAAGCGTGATCCTGAACCCGGTCGGGACCGAGCATTCGGTATGGACGAAACACGGCTGCGTCGTGCTGATCCAGTGGAATCTGCCGGTGGTCATTCTGGACGAGACGAAATGAGCGACATCCGCTTCGATATCGGCAGCCTGCACGCGAGCTATGCCTCCGGCATGTCGGCCGCTACCATTATTGAAACCGTGTTTCAGCGCATAGCGAAAGCGGACGATCCCGGCATCTTCATCCATCTGGCGAGCAAGGCGGATCTGTTCGCCGAAGCCGACGCACTCGGCGGGTTCGATCCCGTGGCAAAGCCGCTGTGGGGCGTGCCGTTCGCGGTCAAGGACAACATCGATGTTGCCGGCATGCCGACCACGGCCGGCTGCGCCGAATATGCCTACTTGCCGGCGAAAGACGCCGCCGTCGTCGCGCGTCTGAGGGCGGCCGGCGCGCTGGTCGTCGGAAAAACCAATCTCGACCAATTCGCCACCGGCCTCGTCGGCGTGCGCACCCCTTATCCGGTCCCCCGAAACGCGATCGATCCGAAACTGGTGCCGGGCGGTTCCTCGTGCGGCTCGGCCGTGGCGACGGCGCACGGCATTGTTTCTTTCGCGCTCGGCACCGATACCGCAGGATCCGGCCGCATTCCCGCCGGCCTCAACAACATCGTCGGGCTGAAGCCGACCGTCGGCGCGCTGTCGGCCACAGGCGTGGTGCCGGCCTGCCGCACGCTCGACTGCGTCTCCGTCTTCGCGCTCACCGTCGATGACGCCTACAGCGTCTTCAGGGCGGCGGCGGCCAAAGATGACGTCGATCCTTATTCGCGCGCTATCACGGCGCCGCCGCTTGGTCCGCGTACGCCCGTGTTGACCGTCGGGGTTCCCGCAAAAGCGGACCGGGAATTTTTTGGCGACGCGGCCATGCAAACGGGATTCGAAAAGGCGCTGCGGACGCTGGAACAGCTCGGCTGCCGACTGATCGAAATTCCCTTCGGCGATTTCTACGCTACCGCCAACCTGCTCTACGAAGGCGCCTGGGTGGCCGAGCGCTATGCGGCGATCGCGGATTTCATGGACGTGAGCGAGGCAGCCATGCACCCGGTGACGCGCACGATCATCGGCGGCGCACGAAAACTTTCCGCGGCGGATGCTTTCAAAGGCCTCTATGCGCTGCAGGCCCACAAGGCCAGGCTCGCGCCTGTCATCGCCTCGGTCGACCTTTTCTGCGTGCCAACGGCGCCGACGCACTATTCGCTGGAAACTGTTTTGGCCGATCCGATCGTCACCAACAGCCGGCTCGGCACCTACACCAACTTCGTCAATCTGCTCGACATGTGCGGCATCGCCGTGCCGACCGGCAAGCGCGACGACGATCTGCCGATGAGCGTTACCTTGCTTGCCGCTGCCGGCAAGGACGCACTGACGGCGACGCTGGCCCGTGATCTCCATCGAGCCAGCGGTCTTGGCCTTGGCGCGACTGGATGGGCGATGCCTGCCCGCGTCGCCAAGACCCCTGACCTCGATGACGGCATGATCGAGCTCGTGGTCGTCGGCGCGCATTTGTCGGGAATGCCGCTCAACGGCCAACTCTGTGCGTTGGGCGGGCAATTGAGCAGAGCCGCCAAGACGGTTGCTTCCTATCAGCTCTACGCACTCGCCGGCCAATCCGTGCCGAAGCCGGGGCTCGTCCGTGTTGCCGATGGCAACGGGACGTCGATTGATGTCGAGGTTTGGCGGCTTTCACCAGACGCGTTCGGACGCTTCGTGGCCGCGATCCCGCCGCCGCTCGGCATTGGCACGATCGAGCTCGATGACGGGACATCGGCCAAGGGCTTCCTGGTCGAAACCGCCGGGTTGTCACGAGCGATCGACATTTCGGCCTATGGCGGTTGGCGCAGCTTCGTTGCTAGGCCGGCGGAGCGAGCGGAAAGCGTTCCGGCCGATTGAACGACCGGCCGTTCGCGCCGGCGCTGACCTCAAATCATAGCAGCATGCTCGGCGAGCCAGCACGCCGAATGCCGTAAGCGATCCGTAGGTGCGCGTGCTCTAAAGTTGCACCGTGGTTTGGCAGGCGTCAGCACGCGCTTGCGACCGCTGGAGACTTCGCGATGCGAGCAAGCCGTGCAGTTGCCCCAACAGATTCCGTCGGGATTTATCAGGCCCGGAGATGCCGGACGCTGTCGAAGGCCACGGCGATAGTTCTCAGCCTGTTGCCAAGCTGGGCGTTCGCGGGAGATCAGACTCCCGATTGGCGCCTGAACGCTCGAATTGTTGCCGTCGGGTTGCCCGACGTGGCCGGCGTGCGCGAGGTGGGGCGCTTTCATGTCGGCGGGCCGATACCGGGAAATCCGGAATTTCTTATGGCGACGCGCGAAGGGCGGATGCTCGATCCGCTCAGGGTTCTCGTCGCCGTGGGCAGCAATTTCGGCGCACCAGCCGACGATCCAGCGCTTGAGGTCGGGGCGATCCTGTCCATCGATCCGCGCGCCGGCAAGTCTGGTGGCACCATCATCGTTCCGCAAGAGCTCACCGGCAACGGCGGAGATGCGAGGGTGCAGCTCTACACGGCGCAGAGCGAACGGTTTCTCAACCGGCGATACAATGCCGGAGCTCGAACCGCGCGCCTCGCAGCCGCATCCGGACCGCGATACATTTCGATCAACAACGCCTTCGGAAGACCCTGGATCGCCAACGCGCCGAACGGATTGGCTGGCGAGGGCAGCGTCACCGTCGTCGACCCCGGCGGTGCGCCGCTCGCCAACGCGCCAAGCCGCGAGGCCGGCGGCGTGTTCGCCGGCCGGCATACCGATCGCGAGCAGGCGCCGAAAGCACAGCCCAGCGGCTGGCTTGGCAAGCTGCTGAATTACCAGGCAAGCGGCCAGCTGACATCGGGCGGAATGCAGACGGGCGCGCTCGGAACGGCGTTTCTCGGTCCCTCGCCCGACGGCAGCGGTTTTGCCGTGTTCGCCGCGGTCACCGCGGATGGCGGCGTGGTTCAAATCCACGTCCAGGATGGTGTCGACGGCTTGGCCGGGCCGGGCACGGTCAGCACCGGCCAGGGCACGGTAAGCACCGGCCTGGGCATCAGCGACGATCCCGGCGTCATCGGCCTCGCCTTCAAGTGGAACCCGGACCGCGCTCTCTACATCGCCGATCCGGGTCGTGATCGGCTGGTGCTGCTTGACCTGGAGGACGACCGGCGGCATTTCACCGTCGCCAGGACCCGCACGATCTTGCTGCCGGAATTCGACCGTCCGGTCGATGTCGCGGCCGCCATCCCCGAGATCGCCAATCCGCAGTTTTCGAGCCATACGACACTCGCCGGCGGGTCCGATCTGTTTGTCGCCAACCGCGGCGACGGTTCACTTCTGCGCGTGAGCCAGGACGGCCGGCTTCTCGCACGCGCGACGATCGAGGTTCCAGGGCTCGGCCCTTTGGGAGCCGATCGCCTTCGCGCGATCGCGACGTCGGCGGACGCACGGCATATCTGGATAACGATTGGCGGCGAGGTTCCGGGATTTCCGGGCCACGAAGGGGCGCTTGTCGAGGTTGGGACCTTCGATGAGCACGGCGCGGCGGCAGCGATGCAGGAGACACAGAGCGCTGCCGCCGACGCCAATCTTGCGGCGCGCGGAAAAAAGTCGTTCCAGACCGATTTCACGCCGCGGATGGGCCTCGGCCCATTGTTCAATGCAGCGTCCTGCGTGGCCTGCCATCCTGGCCCTGGCGGCGCGAGCGTCGATGAAGGCCACTTTGCGCGCAGAATAGCCCATATGGATCCGGGCTCTGGCCGTACGGTTCCGATCGATCATCCCAACAGTCCGGTCGCAAGGCGCTATACACTCGACGGGGGCGCCGGCAACGCGACCATGCCGGCGGCGATGCCGCGCCAGGCCAATGTGATCTCGCTGCGCATGCCGCTGGCTCTCTACGGGATCGCCGGGATCGACGCGATACCCGACAGCGTCATCGAAGCGCAGGCGGTCAGCAAGGGCGACGGCATCAAAGGCCGCGCCCATCATGTCGTCGACTCCCAAGGCGCATCGCGGGTCGGCCGATACGGTTGGAAGGCTGACATGGCCACCCTCGAAGATATGGTGGCGAACGCTTTCGCAAACGAACTCGGCGTCACCAGCGCGACTGTCAGCCGCGAGGCGGGCACGCAGCCGATCGAGCAGGGTTCCGCACAGATCGACGCGGTCGTCTCCTATCTGCGAGCGCTGCGCCTGCCCGATGGGGAAAAGCCATGAGCCTCGCCCTGACGCTCTCCCATGCGCCGGAAAAAATGCGCCCGGTCCTGCCTGGCGTCATCGTTGCCGCGGCACTCGCCCTTGCGGCCGGCTGGATCGCCGGCGGATTGGGCGAGCCGCTGTCGCGCAACCCGGTCCTGGTCGCCATGCTCTTCGGGCTGCTGATCGGCAGCAGCTTCGCCTGTCCGGACGCCTTGCGCCCGGGGCTCGACTTCACCAAGCGCTATCTGCTGCGGCTCGCCGTGGTGCTGGTCGGCTTCCGTATCACGACGCGGCTGTTCCTGGATCTGGGGTTCATCCCGCTCGCAGTGGCGGCCATCGAGTTGATCCTGGTGCTGACGCTGCTCTACGCCATTGCGCGCAAGCTGTTCAGGCTCGACGCCGAGATCGCGCTGCTGGTTGCGGTCGGCAGCGCCGTCTGCGGCGCCGCGGCGATCCTCTCGATGGCCGCGCTGATGCGGGCGCGCGACCAGAGCGCCGGCATCGCCATCGCCTTGATCACGCTGAGCGGCACCGTGGCGTTGCTCGCCTATCCGGTCATGTTCCTGGGCGGTTGGCTGCAGCATCTCGATGACCGCCTCTATGGCGTGTTCGTCGGGGCGAGCATTTTCGAGCTGGCGCAGGTCTACGGCGCCTCCTTCGCCATTTCTGACGACGCGCTGAACACCGCAACGCTGGTCAAGCTCAGCAAAGTCCTGATGCTCGTCCCGCTTCTGCTGGCCGCCAGCCTGGTGTTTCGTAGCCGTCACAAGGCGCGAGAGGCCGCACCTATCCCGTTCCCGTGGTTCATCGTCGCGTTCATCGGCGTGGTGATGCTCAATTCGGAGATAACCCTCAATCCGCAACTGCGCCGTGTCATCCTCGATGTCGACCAGTTCCTGTTCCTGATGGTGATGATCGCGCTCGGCATCACCACCCGGGTCGGACGGCTCGGAGAGGCCGGCGGCGCCTGGCGCCTCATCGGCGTCGGTTTCGTCGGGGTGGCTCTGTCGGCGGCCCTGGCCTATGCTGCGCTGATCCCGTTCTCGGCGACCTTCCGGGCCGCATCACCCTCATCGAGCCAAGGCGCGATGCTTGGCAGCCATGGCGGACGGCTTTTCGCCTCGATAGGCTGCGCCAAATGCCACGTGCCGGCGCTGGAGGGCAGCAACGGCGAAGTTGAGCTGTACTCCGACCTTTTGCTGCACGACATGGGGCCGGCGCTCGACGACAAGATCGTCCAGGGCGACGCCATTGGCGCCGAATGGCGGACCGCACCGCTCGTCGGCATCCGCCTGCGCCATCGCTACCTGCACGACGGCCGCGCGACAACGCTGCGCGATGCCGTCTTCGCCCATGGCGGCACGGCGCAGATCGTGCGCGACCGCTTCTTCGACCTGGACGAGACCGACCGCCAGACGCTCCTCGATTTCGTGGCGAAGCTATGATGCGGCTTCGTCACGCCACCACCATTTTTGATCGGCCGAACCGCCATGTATGAAGCCGTCATCGCAGAGCTGAACCATCTCGACGGACCCGACCTGCTGGCGCCGCTCGTCAGCGAGGTGTTTTGCGGAAACATAGCGCTTGTGTCGTCGTTTGGCGCGGAATCCGCGGTGCTGCTGCACATGGCCGCCTCGATCGACCGTTCGCTCCCCGTCATCACGCTCGACACCGGAAAGCTGTTTTCGGAAACGATCGCCTATCGCGCGCAGCTGACGGCTCTGCTCGGCCTCACCGATCTGCGCGTCGTCACGCCTCAAACGGATGTCTTGCGGGAGCTCGACGGCGCTGGATCGCTGCACCGCCGCGATCCTGACCGGTGCTGCCAGATCCGCAAGGTTCTGCCGCTCGAAAATACGCTGACTGGCTTCAAGGCCTGGATTTCCGGTCGCAAGCGATATCATGGCGGGCTTCGCGCGGATGTTACGACGCTCGAGGAAACTGACGGACGCCTAAAGGTCGATCCGCTTGCCCGCTTCACCCGCCAACAGATCGAGGCCTATCTCGATCGCTATAATCTTCCCCGGCATCCGCTCCTCGAAAAAGGCTACCTCTCGATCGGCTGCGCGCCGTGCACGGTCGCGTGTGGCAGCGCGGACAATCCGCGCGCGGGCCGCTGGAGCGGACTGTCGAAGATGGAATGCGGGATTCACCGGTCGCCCATTGCCGCTCGCAATGCGGCCGCGTCTGCTGCCTGATTTCGCGGTCGCGCAGGCATCCAGTCGACGCTTACAGCAGGCCGTTGCCGCTTCATCTGCGAAGCCCCTACGAATTGTCGCACGATTGCGCTACCCTAAGGTCAATCTGGGCGGCGGGACGGTCATCAGGGCACGACCCGACGCTCGATGATTGGTCGAGCGGGAGCCCCGATGACCGCCCTAGACGCCATTGACGCCGATGCGAGGCGCCCGCCCTCGGGCACAGGCCGGATCGCCAAGCTGGCGGCGCCGCGCAGCGCCAGGATATTGAGGCGGAACCGCGTTCTCGAAGCGATCGGTCAAAAATCGCGTTCGAGCGTCTGCTGGGTGGCCGCGCCGGCCGGCTACGGCAAGACGACGGCGGTCATCGACTACCTCGAAAGCGTCGCGGCACCGCATGTTTGGTTCCGCATCGACGAGGGCGACCAGGATATCGCGCGCTTCTTTCAATATCTGGCGCAGTCGCTCGCCTCACCCGCGGTTGGAAACCTGCCGGTGTTCGGCGTCGAATATGCCGAGCAGCCGAAGGAGTTCGCCAGGCGCTTCTTCAGAGCCTACTTCGCGCGGTTGAAGCCCGGCACCATTCTGGTCCTCGACGATTTGCAGGACGCCGACACGCCCGAATTCCGGGCGGTGCTTTCGGTGATGTTCCGTGAACTTCCTGACACGGTCCGCTGCATCTGCGTCTCGCGCACGCTGCCCCACAACGAACTGGGCGACCTCGTTCTCAAGGGCCAAGTGGCCGTCGTCGACCGGTGGGCGCTCGAATTCTCGACATCGGAAGCGCGCGATTTCGTCAAGCTGCGGTCGAGGAACGGCGCCGTTCCAGTCGATGTCGAAGCGGCGCGCGGCTGGGCGATCGGGCTGGTTCTCCTCGCCGATCACGGCTCGGCGGTCGGCCCTGACGACACGACCGGGACAGCACCCGGCGGGCAGAATGCGCTGTCGGACGTCCTCGGCCGCCATTTCTTCCTTTCCCTTCCCGCCGCCGACCAGGACATGCTGCTGAAACTCAATCTGCTGCCCGAAATCAGCGCCGAACTGGCGGACGTGATGATCGGATCGAGCGAAGCGGGCAAGCTGCTCGACAGGCTCTACCGGCGGCAATTGCTGGTCACGCGAACGGAAAACAGCCGCGACGTTTTCCACCTGCACGACCTCTTGCGGGATTTCCTCGACCGACGCTTCGCGCAGCGTGTGCCGGCAGAAGAGCAGAAGTCGCTCAAACAAAGGGCGGCAAAGGTGCTCGCCGACGCTGGTCGTCATGACGAAGCCATACACCTCGCCTTGCAGGCAGAGGACTGGGACCAGGCGAGCGGACTCATGCTGAGCCGGGCGGAGACCGTTTTGGCGCAGGGACATCGAACGACCTTCATCGAATGGGCCGGCCGGTTGCCGGAAGCGTTCATGAACGGCTGGCATTTCTATTGGCTGGGCGTGGCCCACATGCCGAACGACGCCGCGGCAGAGCACTGGCTGTCGAAGGCATGGCAAGCATTTGGCGAGGCCGACGATCTGCGCGGGCTTTGTCTTACGGTGTCGCGCGCGGTTCTGGTCAAGACGGACAGTTGGCGCACCTATGAGGGTCTTTCGGCCTGGACCCGCCGGGCGTTCGAGATCATCGAGCGCGGCCTGCCGGAACTGCCTTCCGAGGAAGCGATGCTGGTGCGCATCGGCATGGTGCGGGCGCTGAACTTCGGCGACGACTACTACCGCAACAGCCCGGCCGGGCAAGCGCTGGAAACCGAACTGCTGGAGCGGCTGACCCGGAATCCCGAGCACGACCCAAGCGGCTTACGGCTGCTTGCCAGCGAAACGCTGATCGAGCATTCCGTATCGGTCATGCGGGCCGATCTGTTCACCAAGGCCGTCGACAGCGTTGTCGAGGATTTGACCGACAACGAGGTGCTGCCTTGGGTGCTCGGAATGTGGCTGGTCGAGTTTGGCGCCAAGAGCGGCCGTTACTTCCCGTATAAGAGACGGGGTTTTCCCTACCCGTCGGCCGAAGCGGCGTTGCGGGAGGCGATCGCCATCGGTGAGCGCGAGTCGCTCAAGGGTGTGGAGTTCGGTGGCCTGTATCATCTTCAGATGCAGATGAAGTTCCGCAACGACTTTGCCGAGCTCGACCAGGTGGTCGAGCGCCTGGCCGAGATCGCCGACAGCCGTTTCAGCACACAGGTCGCCATCGTCGCCAATTGCTATGCCGCGCTTCATGCCAGGCAAGCCGATTTCGCGGCCGCCTATGAGGATTGCGAGCGCTTCATGGCGGCGAGCGAGGCCGCCAACGAGCCGATGGTCGAGCGCTGGGCGCACTGCATCACGAAGTTCCAGGTGCTGCTCGCCGACAGGAAGCCGCGCGAAGCCGCAGCGCTACTCAGCGGCCTGCTGCCGCGGCTGGATGGCGGCGCTCGCAAGCGAACCGAAATATGCATTCTTGCAGCGGCCGCGCTGGAGAGCCTGTGGGACCAGGGTCCACGCTACGGCGATCGGCTGAAGGTCTTCATGGAGGCGCTGCGCGACGTCAGTTGGCCAATGGTACTCCTCAACGTTCCGGAATTGCTCGCCGATCTGCTTGGCGATGCGCTTGAGCGCGGCATCGAGCCCAAGCTTTGCTGGTCGCTTATCCGGGAACGCCGATTGGACGCGCCGCAACGGCGGCCCACCGCCTGGCCATGGCCGCTCAAGGTCCACGTCCTCGGAGGCTTTCGGCTCGAACTCGATGGAAACCCTCTTAATCTCGGCGCCAAGCCACCGACGAAGGCTCTCGACATCCTGCGGGTGCTGGCGATCTCGAAAGACAACACCTGCTCGCTGGAGGCCGTTCAGGACTGGCTGTGGCCCGACCTCGACGGCGACCAGGCGCGGGCGGCATGCGAGCAGGCGCTGCATCGGCTGCGCAAGCTGCTCGGGCGGACCGACCTCATCGTCCAGCGCGAAGGCAAGCTTCGCCTCGCGTCGGACAAGGTCTGGGTCGACCTCGCCGACTGGGATGCACGGCTCAAATCCGTGACGACAGCCAACGGCGAGGCGGCCGGGCTGCGACCGGAAGCGGAAGCGCTCTTCCTCGCATTCCCCGGTCCGCTGTTTCTGCACGAGCGAGCCAGCTTCTGGTCGTTCGCCGCCGCTGAAAAAGTGCGTCGCGATCTGGTCGATCTTGGATTGCGGATCGGCCAGCGGCTGGAGACATCCGGCAACACCCAGGAAGCGCGCTCGACCTATTTGAGGGCGTTGGACCTCTATCCGGATGCCGGCCCCGTCTGCAAGGCGCTGATCAGGGAGCGGCTGTCGCGCGGTGATTTCGAAGGCGCGGTCGACGACTATGCACGCTACGAACGGGCGCTGCGCGCCGCCGGCGAAGCGGAACCCGCCGCGGAAATACGCGCCTTGGTCGAACCCTATCTTGTGCGGCACACGCGCTGAAGACGGTGTTTTGCGCTGCCTGCGAAACACCGGGCTATCGTCGGTCTGGCAGCCCCCTCAATCTCCGAGCAGGGTGTTTGCTAAGGGCTGCCAGGTTCAGAACGAGGCCAGCGATCGCGTCCATCCTCTCGCTGCGCGTCAGCCCGGCCTGGATAGCACGAGATGATGGAGCCGAGGGAAATGACAGGTCGCGAGGCAGGACAGCGCTGGCATGCATAACAATGACTTAAAGCGCCTCGCATGAATCCTTTCAGCCGCGACGCTCTTTCGACTGCGGCACACGGATCGTTTTGTTCAGCCAGGTCGTGCTGCACGCACCCAATCGAGCCGTGCGGCGGGGACAAGGCCGTAATTGTAAAAATTGATACCGTCGACGTCCGGCGCCAGCGCCGGCTTCACCTTGGCGGCGAGAATTTCAGGGCCCGCCATTTCCGGATAGAAGAGCCGGTAGCCGACGCCGAGGAATTTCTCTGCTCCGAGCGCGGTGCGGCCGGCCGCCATCAGGCCTGCGACATCGCCGGCCTGCATATCGTAGGCACAAAGGATCGCCCCGTCGCAGACCTTGCCGAGCGCTGCCAGATCGCAGCCGCCGAGCCAGCCGTCTCGCAGGTCGATGACGAGGACACGGGTCCCCGGATCGGCAACCTCGCGCAGTTCGGCGACAAGACTGGTCACCGGCTCGAACCGCCACAACAGATAGGCGTGGAGATGCGGCCAGGGCAAAAAGGTGTCGAGGCCACTTGCGGGGAATTCTGGAAAGCGCCGTTCAGGCACCGCGCGCTCGCACGCCTCGGCAATCCACTGCTTGACGAGGTCACGCGCAGCCTGGCCTTCGATGCCGGTACAAGCGGCGCGGGCGAGGCAGGACGGACAGAAGCACAGCGACAGAAGAAAGTCGTCTTCCGGCGTCAGCCCGACACCATCCTTCTCATGATGGTATTCATGGGCAAAACCCATGAAGGACGGGCTTTCAAGTTCGATTCTGTCCGGCTTATAAGTGTGCGTAACGTCGGCGACGAGCGCGCGGACATAAGCGCGCGCATCCGGATGCGACGGGCACAGATTGTAATAATTGGGATCGCCAAAGGCGTTGCGGGTGACGGCCTGCGGATAAAGCATGCCGAGGCGGGTATTGTGCAGGCAGACCGTCCAGCACGACACCTGGAGGCCGCCTGCCTCGCGCCGTTGGATAAGTTCGGCCAGAACGTCGCCACCTTCCGTGATCATTTCGGCCACCTTCGGCTGGATCACGAGATCGGCCCATCGGGCGGCGGTTGGCTTGAAGTAGATCGTGCCGTCCTCCGGGAAATAGGCTTTGCGGCGTGGGCTGCGCGGCTGCAGGAAGCGACCGGCATGATAGGAGGTCGCGAGACTGATCATGTTGAGCCTGGCGCGCTCGACGAGATCGCGTTCGACTGTCTCCAAGCCCAGATCCTGGACATCCCAGGGGTAGGTCCACATCGAAAGCTGCATGAAATATCCTCAGTTTTCTGCAATGGCGCCGTGAGCAAACGCCGGTTGGTTTCCCTGTCAGCCTTCCACCGGTTCGGCGATCTGCAAAAGGCAATCTCCTGCCTCGCACATCGTGTGCAGCCGGCGCGAAAGTACGATACCGCTTTCGGCGAAATGCAGGGCCTCCTCGGCCAGATCGAGCCGCTCGAGGTCGTGATACCAGCCGGCCAATTGTCCGGCGCTCACGCCGTCGCCGAGCCTGACGGCGGGTTCGAACCAGCCGCGGCGGGTGGCGTAGAGGCCCTGACTGTGCCGGGAAAGCGAGAGCAATCGCGTCGGCGCCGAAGGCTTCGACTCCGGCGCGAGAACCGGCGCCTCGACCACGCCGATGGCGACCATCAGACTGTCGATCGCGCGAGCGGTAATCGCCATCGTATCGACTGTGGCAGTGCCGCCGCCGCCGAACTCGCCGCTGACGCCGATGGCACCGGCCCGGCGGGCTGCGCCCATCGAGGTTGGCGAGGCCTGACCATTGTTGGCCACGAACCCGTACGGCATGCCGAGCGCCCGCATCAGCTCCACCCCGCGCCCATGCCTGTCGGGATCGGTATTGCGCTCGATGAGCGCCGTGGGAAGATGCTCCATCGAGGTGCCGCCCGAATGAATATCGAAGATGACGTCGTGGCGGGGAAACAGTTCCGTCTCCAGGAAATTGGCAAGCCGGCTTGTCGGCGCGCCCGACGGATCGCCGGGAAAGGCGCGGTTGAGATTGCCGCCATCGATCGGCGAACAGCGTTTGGCGGCCATGACCGCCGGTGCGTTCGCCATCGGCAGGACGGTGACGCGGCCCTTGAGCCGCTTGGGATCGAGCCGGCGGATCAGCTTTGCCAGCGACAGCTCGCCCTCATATTCGTCACCGTGATTGCCGGCCATCAGAAGCAGCGACGGGCCTTCACCGTTGCGTATGAGGCAGATCGGGACCTTGACCTGGAAATAGGGCGAACGGTCTATCGAGAAGGGCATGCTGAGATAACCTGATGTCTTGCCGTCCCGGTCGAAGTCGAGCGTATGGGTGAGGCCGGTGTGCATGGCGGCAACTCAGGCGGCGGCGATCGCGGTGACCTCGATGCGGAGGTCGGGATCGGCGAGACGCGCCTCGACGCAGGCCCGCGCCGGCAGGCGTTGAGGATCCACCCAGGCATCGTAGACGCTGTTCATGGCGTCGAAGTCGCCGATCTGCGGCAGGAAGACGTTGACCGCCACAAGCTTTGACTTGCTGCTGCCGGCCTCGACCAAAAGCGCCTCGATCTTTGAGAGCACATCGCTGGTCTGGTCTTCGATGCCGGCCTTGCGATTGTCGGCTACCTGGCCTGCGATGTGGACGAGGCCGCCATAGACGACCGCCTGCGACATGCGGGAGCCGGACTGGAAATACTTGATCATATCGGATCCTTTCGAGGTTTCTTTGGGGCCGCCGCAAGCTCCGGTCAGCCGAAATAGGTGGGAAAGGCGTGGCGGACATGCCCGGCCGCGTCGACGCCGAAGATCACGCGATAGCGATCGAGGCAGGTGCAGGGATGGGAGATGCCGAATTCAACGACGTCGCCAACGGCAATGTCGTCGCCCGGCGCGATTGTCAGGAAGGCGTGCTGGTCGTTGAGCTTGAAGACCTCGGCGTGTGGTATCGGCAGCGGCTTCCCGGCCCGGAAGACCGCGAGCACCATCGGAAAGCCCTGATCGAACGACACGTCGCGCATGCCCATGCCGCATATCGCAAGGCCGGCCTCCGGCCGCGACAGCACCTCGGCCCACAGGCGCAAAGCCGGACGAAACGAATTTCGTGCGGAAGCACCGACGCCGCCGACCGCAAAACCCTTGCGGGCATCGAGTGCAACAAGCGAGCGGTCATAGATGCCATGGTCGTGGAAGAAGATGGCGCCGCTGCGCAACACCAGCGTCGCATTGCTGTCACTGGAAACGGTGGGCGAAAGTGCTGCGACCACTTTGTCGAAGAACACAGAGCCGCCGGCCGTGACGACCAGCGGCGCGTCGCCGCCGACGCGGGCGCGCAGCCGCAGGAACATGTCGGCGGTCATCGCCAGCAGAGCCGAGATCACCTCCTCGGTGCGGCCGGGGTCGGGTTGCGCCGCGGCACCTTCGTAGGTCGCAACGCCGGCAATCAGCAGCCGTCCGCCGGCTGCAGCAACTGCATCGGCGATCGCCTCGGCTTCGCCAGTGGTCCGCGCGCCTGCCCTGCCAGCACCGAGTTCGACGAGCACGCGCAACGGCGGCAGCGTCACATTGGCCCGCCAGGCTTCGGCAAGCGCATTCACGGCGGCGATCGAGTCGGCGAAGACGAAGAGCTCGACGCCTGGCCAGGCGCCAACCAGCGCCGCGAGCCGGTTCGCACCGCCTGATCCACCAACCTCGTTGGCGATGATCAGCCGTGTGAGGCCGGCCCTGAGCATCACTGCGGCCTGCCTAATATCCGCGACGGTCGTGCTCCATGCTCCGGCTTCTACCAACGATCGAGCAAGGTCTGGCGCCATCGGGGTTTTGGCATGCGGCGCGACCATCGCGCCCTGTTCGCGCGCGTAGCGCAGAAACAGATCACTATTGGCGATGAAGGCCTCCTCGTCGAGGGTCAACACCGGCAACGACATGCGCCCGTCAGCCGGATGCCAGCGCTCAGATGCGACAAGGCTGCTGTCCAGCCCGAAGGTGCCGGGCGGCACGCCGCGGATGCGATCGTCGAGCAGGAACTTTTCAGGGGTCGCGAGCGACAGTACGGGTGAGTTTTCGGTCATCCGATGCTAGTCCTTTCGCCTTCGCAGGATGAAGTCCGGTTCGATTTCCGATGCCGGCCACAGCATGAGAGAGATGCGTGCCAAAGCCTTACTCCGGACCGATCATCGATGCCCACCATCATCTTTGGGATCTCGGCCTCGGCCGCCATCCCTGGCTCGCCACAACGGCTGGCGAACGCGGCGGCCTGGGCGAGCTGGGCCCCTTGCGGCGAAACTATCTTCCTGAGGATTATTTGCGCGACGCCAGCCGGCACAATATCGTCGCCACCGTCCATGTCGAAGCCGGTTGGGCCGGGGACGACTGCGTCGGCGAAACGCGGTGGCTTGAAACGCTCGGCAAGTCGCAGGGCGTGGCGGCCCGCTACGTCGTTCACGTTCCGCTGGCGAACCGCCAAGCCCCGGCACTGGTCGAGGCGCAGGCGGCGTTCGACCGTGTCGTCGGCGTGCGTGACATACTGAGCTGGGATCCAGATCCTGCCCGCCGTTTCGCGGCCCGTGACGGCATCATGAACGATCCGGCCTGGCGCGCCGGCCTGGCGCTGCTTGCCGGCCACCGGCTGGTTTTCGACCTGATGGTGTTTCCGCGCCAGCTCGCCGGTGCAGCGCGCCTTGCAGCGGCCTATCCGAACCAGCAGTTCGTTCTCAACCACTGCGGCAGCCCGATCGATCGCGACGCCGACGGAATGCGGGCGTGGTGCGAAGGGGTTCGGCGTTTGTCCCAGTGTGACAACGTCGCCATCAAGATATCGGATCTGGTCGCCTACGATCATGACTGGACGCTCGACAGCCTGAAGCCGGTTGTCATGCATTGCATCGACTGTTTCGGCACGCGGCGCGCGATGTTCGGCAGTGACTTCCCGGTGGCCGGTCTGCACGCGTCGTTCGATGCAGTATATGACAGCTTCAAGGCCATTGCCGGGGAGCTTTCCGCAGACGAGCAGACGGCGCTGTTCTTCGGCAACGCAAGGCGCATCTACCGGCTTGACGATATGTCATCGGCGGGCCTGCTCCCTGCCTGAGAGAAGCAGCAGCCCCAGGATCAGCGAACCGAACAGGATGCTGCGCCAGCCCGGCGATGCGTTGACGACGGTTATGAGAGCCGTGATCGTGACCAGCAGGATGGCGCCGGGGATGGTGCCGGCATAGGTGCCGAGCCCGCCGAGGATCGAGGTGCCGCCGAGCACCACGGCCGCAATCGAGGCGAGCAGATAGGGATCGCCGATCCCGACATAGCCTTGCCCGTTCATGCCGAGCACCAGCACGCCCGCAAGCCCTGAATTGAAGCCGCTGATGCCGTAGACCGCCAGCGTCGTCGAGGTTACTGGAACCCCCGACAGTGCCGCGGCGAGCGGATTGGCGCCCATGGCGAAGAGCCGTGCGCCAAAGGATGTGGCATGCATTGCGGCCAGAACGATCACGGAGACGGCCACCCACAAGAGCACACCTGCGGGAATACCGGCCGGTCGCGCATTGCCGAGCCAGCGGACCAGCGGGTTTTCGGCGGTCACGGCGCTGCCGCCGGCGATGATGATCAGCAGACCCTGCAGGAATGTCGCCATGGCCAGGGTCATGATCATCGGATGGACGCGCAACAGCGCCACGCCCAGCCCGTTCACCAGACCGATTGTCGTCGTCAACGCAAGGACGGCAAGGACGGCGGTGAGCCCGGTCGGATCCCCCTGCCACGACAGCAGCGGCAGGCTGACGGCGCTCACTGTGACGATAGCCGCGACGGAAAGGTCGATGCCACCGGCAATCACCACGAAGGTCTGGCCCGCCGCAACCAGGCCAATTACCGCGGCCAGTTCGACCAGATAGCGCAAATGGCCATAGGCGCCGAAGCCACGCGAAACGAAGCTCGCGACGATCCACACCGCGGCAACGATGGCAACGGTGAGAAAAGGCCGGCTGCGCAGGATTGTCAGGGCGCGCCTGCCGCCTGCGCTCTCTTTCCATGCTGTCATTGCTGCACCTTGCGGAATTGCGGGGTGGCGACCGCCCCGATGATGATGAGGCCTTGTGCGACATACTGGGCGACCGGCGTGAAGCCGAGGAAGAACATCACACTGATCATCAGGCTGAGCAGCAGGCTGCCGGCAAGAGCGCCGCGCATCGTGCCTTGACCGCCGAGGAAGCCGATGCCGCCGAGCACGGCGGCGGCGATGGAATTCAGCGTGAAGGCCGTGCCGATGACCGGATCACCCGAACCCGTTTGCGCGGCAACGAACAGACCGGCGCCTGTGCAAAGCAGGCCACTGATCGCGTAAGCCGCTATCCGTGCGCCATCGACCGGCACGCCGGAGCGATAGGCGCCGACGGGATTCTCGCCGGCAGCATAGAGGCTCAAACCAAGCGGCGTGGCGAGATAGAGTTTCCACAGAAGTACGATGAGCATCAGCAGCACGAAGGCTGCGGGCGTGTTGCCGGCAAGCAGGTCCGACAGCCATTCCGGAATGGCGCCGCCGGGTCTCGGCAGGATGAGCAGCGCAGCACCGCCGATGATGAAGGAGCCGGCGAGCGTCACCACGATCGCCGGCAACCGAAGTTTCACGACAATGAACCCGGTTGCGGCACCGATGCCGACACCGGTCAACGCCACCGCAGCGGCACCGCCGGCTACGCCCAGCGGCCCGGTCATCGTCGTCGCGGCGATCACCGCGCCCAGGCTGACCATTGCGCCGATCGCCAGGCTGATGCCACCAGTGAGCATGAGGATCGCCTGGGCCATGGCGACCAGCGCCAGCGGAAACCAGCTCTGGGTGAATTTGGCGAAGCCGGAAGCGGTTAAGAGGCCAGGAAAGAGGAAGCCATAGGCGACGAGGAACGCCATAACCACGGCGAACAGGCTGCGCACGCCGACATTGCGGCGCAGTTGAACCGGCCAGTAGAGAGCGCCGGCTTGCCCTGAGGGAGCCACCGTATTCACGCCGCCACCTTTCGCTGTTCGGCGCCCATCGCGGCGGAAACGATCGCTTCCTCGCTCAGCGCGCCGCGCTCGAGCATGGCAACGATGTGACCCTCCCGGACCACCGCGACGCGGTCGCAAAGGTGCACCAGTTCGGGTGTGTCGGAACTGAGCAGCACGACCGCCTTGCCGGCGGCGGCGAAGTTGCGAAGCATCATGTAGATTTCGCGCTTGGTTTCGACATCGACGCCGCGCGTCGGGTCATTGAGGAGAAGCACAAGCGGGTCGTGCGGCATCCATTTCGCCAGCGCGACCTTCTGCTGGTTGCCGCCCGAGAGGGCCTGCGCCGGCCGGTCGAGGTCGCCCTTGATACCAAGCTGGGCAGCGAGACCTCTTGCCGTCTCGCGCTCGGCACGGCGGCTGCGCAGCTTCAGCGCCGGCAGTCTTGCGAAAGCGGGCAGCATCATGTTGGTGATGATGGAATGGATCAGGTGCAGGCCCTCGCGCTTGCGGTCGGCCGGGACATAGGCGAGGCCAAGCGCGTTGGCTGTCGGCACACCGCTGGGCAAACCCGAAGCCCCCTTAACGATCGCGGATGCCGTCCTGGCCGGAATGGCACCGTAGAGGCCGAGCAGCAAATCTTCCTGCCCTTGCCCGACCAGGCCCCCGATGCCAAGCACCTCACCCGTCCTGATGTCGAGATCGACGTCGCGCATCAGGCCGGCCGAAAAATTACGAACCGAAATGGCGTTGGCAGCCGATGCCGAAGGCTGCCAATGCGGAAAGAGGTCGCCGGGGTCGCGCCCGACCATCAGCCGTACCAGTCCTCTGGCGTCGGTTCCTTCCAGGGTGCGGTCCGCCGTGCAGGTGCCGTCCTTCAGGACGGTGACGTGCTGGCACAGCGCCATGACTTCGTTCAGCCGGTGCGAAATGTAGAGAATGGCGATGCCCTCGCCGCGCAGCCTCTCCAACAGGTCCGTCAGGACTTTCGTTTCGGTTGCCGAAAGCGACGAAGTGGGTTCGTCGAGAATGAGCACGCGCGGCCGGCGGTAAAGCGCCTTGGCGATCTCCACCATCTGCCGGCGGCCAAGCGACAATTGTCCGACCGGCATCGAGAGCGGTTCGTGAAGTCCGACAAGATCGCATGCTGCCCTGGCCCGCACTGCGAGTTCGGGATAGTCGAGCAAACCGAACCGGCGCGGATAGGCGCCAAGGCCGATGTTCTCGGCGATGGAGAGGCTGGCCGTCAGGCTGAGTTCCTGCTGGACGACGGCAATCCCTGCCTGTTGCGCATAGGCAGGGCTCATGCGCGACACCGGGCGCCCATCGACCTCGATCGCCCCGCCGTCCGGGCGCAAGGCACCGGACAAAAGGTTGATCAGCGTCGACTTTCCGGCGCCGTTCTCGCCGAGCAGCGCATGCACGCGGCCCGGCTGGAGAGCGATGGAAACATCGCGCAGGACGGGATTGCCGAAGAAGGACTTCGACACCCCCCGCGCAGCAAGAAGCGGAGCCGTGGTCAGCACTTTCTGCGACCTTTCAGGCTTATTGCTCAGCCAGAAGTTTCTTGAACAACTCCTCGTCGTAGGGCGAATAGATATAGCCGTCGGCCGGAAAGTCGGCCGCCCGTGCGAGGTACTGATCGATATTGGAATTGTCGATCACCGGCAGCGGGATCTTGACAAAAGCCGGCACATCCTTGCCTTCCAGCGCCTGGACGGCGGTGTAGGTGGCGAAAGCGCCGAGCCAGTTCGGCTGCATGGTTGCCCAGCTCTTGAGGCCCTTTTCCTTCCAGAGTTCGAGGAATTGGCGGGCATTCTCGCCGGTGATCGGCACTTGTTCGCGGCCCTGCTTGTCGAGGGCGAGCACCGCGCCCGCCGACAAGGCGCCGCCGAGCGACAGTATCCCGTCGATCTCGGGATTGGCGAACAGCAGGCTGGTGACGGCTTCCTGTGCAGGCGCGACATTGTAGGGTGTATTGGTCTCGGCAAGGACCGTCACGTCAGGATGGGCCTTGAGCGCCGCGTCAGCGCCTTTGCGCCGATCGTCGCTGACCGAAACGCCGGCCGGGCCGTTGAGGATGAGGATCTTGCCCTTGCCGCCGATCGCGTCGATAAGGAACTTGGCCGCCTGATCGCCCCATTGGGCGGAATCGGTGTTGACCTTGGCGGTCACCTGGTCGGTGTCGACGAGGCTGTCGAAGTTGATGATGGCGATGCCCTTGGCGCAGGCATCCGCCAGCACACGCGCCGGCGCGGTCGACGAGCCGGCAATCAGGATGATGGCGTCAACGTCGGAATCGATCATCGACTGGATCTGCTGGATCTGGACGTTTGCGTCGCCCTGGGCGTCGGTTACGACAAGCTTGTCGACCAGCCCCTGCTTCTTCAGGGTCTCGACCTCGGCTTCGATCGTGCCCTGTGTCTGCTTCATCCAGGTCGGCACTGAATAAATGTTGGCCCAGCCGATCGTGTACGGCGCCTTGCGGTCGCCCTTGATGCATTTGGCGGCCGCATTGGCCTGCGAACCGGCGCCGAGGCTTAGTAGGAGACCGAGGCAAAGGGCGTTGGCGGATGCGAAAAACGATGATTTCGTCATGATTGTTCCCTTCTGAGGTTATGCCTGGACGTGCGGGGTCCGGACGAGAAAACCCGCCGGTTGCCGCATCCGGAAACCGCGTGTTTTTCTCGTCAGAACGTTCTGCGCCTGGCTCGTTATTGTCTGATATTTCAGACAATGGGTCTGTATATCAGACAAATGGGATGCTAGACTGAGCCTTGACATCTTTCAAGCGTCTTGAGACGAGGGCCGAATTGATTTTTACGCGGATGCGGCCGACATGAGCGATGGAGCTACTGGTCTGATCGAAACGGAAGCCGGCGCCGAGCCGCGCAATGGCGAACGCCGCCGCGGCATCGACCGCGTCATCATGCTGCTGGAAGCGCTTTTGCGGCACCGCGCGCCGATGCGCGTCGGCGACATCGCCAAGATGATCGGCGCACCGCGTTCGACCACTTACGAAATCGTCAACAGCCTGCTCGAAGCCGAAATGCTCGAAAACGTCGGGACGGAAGGCTACGTCTATTTCGGTCGGGCTATGCATCTGTTCGGCTGGGCCTACTCGCATCACAACGCCCACTACCGGCGCATTATCGAGACGCTGGACAAGATGGCGGCGGAGACCGGCGAGACCGTGCAACTGTGCGGCCTGCGCGGGAACAAATACATCGTTCTCGATTGCCGTGATTCTTCCGGCCCGTTCCGGATTTCAAGCGATGTCGGGGTCGAGGTGCCGATCCCGTGGACGGCGTCCGGGCGGCTCCTGCTCGGCCATATGAGCGAGCAAGAAGTGAAGGACTTCATCCCGCCTGGCGACTACAAGCTGCCCGACGGCCGCGTCATTGCGCCAGCCGAATTCTTCAGCGACGTCGCCCTGGCCCGCCGGCAAGGTTTCAGCGAGACCGTCGCCCTCGCCGACCGCTTCACGTGGTGCATGGCCGCGCCCATCCGCGATAGCTACGGCGCCATCAACAAGACTCTTTGCTTCGTGTTGCCGGTCGACACACCGGAAGCGCGGCGCAGCGAATTGCTTGCCCTGCTGTGCGAACGCGCCCGTGGATTGTCGTTGGCGGGAAGCTAACGCATTTCGCCCAAAAGTGCGCAGCGGTTTTGCGATGACGACATGCATAAAAACAAAGAACTTAAAGCGCGTCGCGTGAATTCCTTATGACGCGCTTTTTGAAGAATCGGCTCTGGCGCCTTCGCCAAGGGAGCGCGGAAAAAAATGGCCGGGCTCGAATACGGCCCGGTCAAAAGAAGGTTACAACCTTCAGAGGGGAACGCCGTTCAGGGGAATGGGAGGAAACCGCCGAACGGTGTTACCTGTTTGAGCTTGTTTGAGCGGGTTGGCGACGAACAAAATTCCAAAAGCCGGCGGGATAGCGAAAATTCCTGTTCTATTTGCTCTGACGTCTTCAGCCGGGTGATGCCCTTGTCTCAAGGAGATCGGCATAGTGCCGGCGCGCCACGTCAGGATGCGAGCGCAGGCGACTTTTCAGCACGTTGGTTCCGACGTCGCGAAACAGCGGGTTGTCCGGATCGCTCGCCGGTCCGCGCGCCTCGGCAGCCAGTTCTTCAGGCAGGGTGAGCAATGGGATCGTCCCATCGAGCCGGGCGCTGAAGAAGAATGGAACGGAAATTCGCTCGATACCAGCCGGCGGCGTCACGACACGGTGCACCGTTGCCCTGAGATAACCGTTCGATGCCAGTTCGAGGAGCTCGCCGATGTTGACCACCAGCGTTCCAGGGATGGGATCCACATTCACCCAGCTTCCGTCATATTCGACTTGCAGCCCCTTGTTGTCGTCCTGAAGCAGGAGCGTCAGGAAACCGCCGTCCTTGTGTGCGCCGACACCCTGGTCGCCGCCGGTTGTGTCGCGCCCGGGATAGCGCACGATCTTCATGCGATGGTTGGGCTCACCGCTATAGATCGGATCGAAAGCATCCTCGGCCTGGTCGAGCGACAGCGCGAAGGCCTTCAGCAGGCGGACTGCCACCGCCGTCGCCCTGGTCTGCCATGCCAGCAGTGCCGGCTTGAGTTGCGGCAGGGCCGAAGGCCATTGGTTCGGCCCTTGCAGCCGCGTCCAGGCAGGAATGCCCGGCCCCTTTGGTATGGGTCGACGCTCGACGCCGATGTCGAGCTGTTCGCGCCAATCGGCCTTGCCCCTGGTCAGTTCGCCACCGGTGCGCGTGTAGCCGCGGAATTGCGGGGACTTGACCATTTCGATGGCCAGCTTGTCGGCTTCCGGCAAGGCAAAGAACCGCCGCGAGGCGTCGAGCATCTCGTCGATCTCCACAGCCGAAATTCCATGGCCGCTGAGATAGAAGAAGCCGACATCGCGGGCCGCCGTGCGCAGATCGAACAGAAAGGTCCGACGCTCCGACGCGCCCTGTTCGAGACGGCTGAGATCGAGCACGGGTACAATCCTGGCCATGGTCAACCTCCTCCTGCCTCAGGCTTGGCTCAGGCCTTTACGGTGACACGCAGGTTGTTTCGATCAAAGCAACGCTCGATCCAATCTCAATGCCATTGGCGGAAAGTCAGCGCTGCGTTTGGCGGCCGGCAGGCAAATAACGTCCGAACGGCTGTTCCAGGCACACTCACGGCCAGGCGCTGCAATGTCATTGCATTAAGAGTTCTGCGGTCTCAGGTTCGCCCTCTCTTCATGAATTCGGCTCGATTGCGAACGCTCAGATCACACGACACGGCGACGACGCGTCATAGCCGCTTTCAGCCATCAGCGCGCGTCTTGACAAAATATTTTGTCAATACGAAAATGAGTATGCTTGAGCTTTGGCGGGCGGCCGAATCGGCTCGTAGTGGCGTCGTACTACACCCGGCCCCGGCTGTGAGGACGCCAATCCCTGAAAGGAGTTCCCATGCCGATCAAGAAAGATGAAACCGGAAAGCGTTGGGTCGAGATGGAGTTCATCACGCCCGGCACACCCGAGCAGGTGTGGCGGGCCATTGCGACGGGCCCCGGCAACACTGCCTGGTTCACAAAAACCACGATCGACGAGCATGTCGGCGGCAGGCTTCATTTCGACTTCGGTCCCAATGGCGCGTCCACCGGCGAAGTGACGATTTGGGAGCCGCCGTTCCGTTTCGGCTATGTCGAACGCGACTGGAGCGAAGGCGCGCCGCCTGTCGCAACGGAGATCACCGTGACCAGCCGGTCGGGTGATCGTTGCGTCGTCCGCATGGTCCATTCGCTGTTTGCCTCGACCGACGATTGGGATGATCAGTTGGAAGGGTTCGAGAGCGGCTGGCCCGGCTTTTTCGAGGTGCTGCGCATTTACCTTTCGCACTTCGCTGGCGAAAACGCCGCCAGCTTCAGCGTCATGGCCAGCACGAAGGCCGACCAGCTCTCGATCTGGAGGCAACTTACCGAGACGCTCGGACTGGCCGGCGCAAATGTCGGCGAGCAGCGGAATGGACCGCTGCAGCCGGAGAGACTATCCGGCATAGTCGAACGCGTGCGGCAGGACGACAAGCAGCGCTTCATCGCGCTGCGCCTGACTGCACCTGCTCCCGGCATTGCCCTGATCGGAACCTATGATATCGATGGCAGCGCAAACGCCAGCATGGCATTGTATCTTTATGGCGACGACGCCGAACAGCGCGCCGTCGAGGGCGAGCCCAAGTGGCGAAACTGGTTTGGCGAAATCTTCAAGCATCCGGGCTGACGGATGCTTCTGGATCGGCCGGCCAGAAGGTCGGCCGCCCGGGCAGTTCCGTTATCATGGCGCATATGCATAGAAGAGTGTGATGAAGGTCGCCAGGTGGGGCAACAGCCTCGCTATCCGTATTCCTGCAGTTGTGGTCGAGATCCTCGAACTCGGGGAAGGCGATGAGATTGAGATCCACGTCGCCGATGCCCGACGACTCGGCGTCGCGCGCAAACCTGCGCGCGAGGAATTACTGAAGCGGCTTCGCGCCTTCCGCGGCCGCCTTCCCGCCGATTTCAAGTTCGACCGGGACGAGGCGAATGCCCGGTAGCTTCTTCGACCGCGCAATTCGGCTGTCGGAACGATACTGCTGTGAAAGCGGCGCCCCGATCCGCTGACAGGACGCGTCAGTCGTGGAGTTCCCTCGAGATCGCCGGGCCGACTGAAAAATCGCTGAATGTGACTTCAAAACCTTCACGTTGCGGCGAACAGCACATCATGCCGACATCGACTGTTTTCGAGGGCGGGAAGTAGGCGAGCCGCACCGGCTTCCAGCGATGGTCGGAGGCATCGAGATACTGAACGCGGATTGTCTCGGCATGGCGGGTCAGCCGGATCCTGACTCCGTCCGGACCGGCCGGGATGCTGACCAACGACCAGTCGGAAGCATCATTGGTGACGACGACCGAAAAATAGGCGAGCCCGTCGGTGAACTCGATGCCGGCCTTGACCCAATGCGTCTCGCTCAGCCGGACCATCAAACCGGCCTGATCATAGAGCACCTTGTAGTCCCCCTTGACGGTGACCTCGGCGCTGAAATCGCCCTCGACCTGCCGGTAGAGGAAGTGGCCATTGTCACGCCAGAAGTCATAAAAAGTCTCGCGCCAGAAATCGGTTTCCTTGCCGGTCCGAACATGCACGGTGCTGTCGCCGAAGGCATGATGCGGTGGCGGGTTGAGCCAGGTCAGTTCTGCAGGCTGAGATGTCATCGACTTGTTCGCCTCGCCGGTTCGTGTTGCGTCATCCGCCTCTCATGCGACGAGGCGGATTTGTTTCTTTTACGAGCTCATTTCGGCGCTTGGTAAAGCTCGGACGCGGCCTCTCTCAGCGCGCGCCGGCTCTCCGGCCTGAAATACATCATGTGGCCGCCTTCCAGCAGTTCGAGGCGGATAGGCGTTGCGCCGGGAAGCGAAGGAACCTGGCCGACAAGATAGCGTGACACCAGATAGGGCGTCACCAGGTCGGTGTAGCCGTTGACGATCAAAACGCCGAGGCCGGGATTTAGCGCGCGCGCCTGCTGAAGGTCATCCATCACGCCGGTATAGCCCTGACGCGTCGGGCTCGTCCCGTAATCCCAATTTCCGCTGATTTCACGGTTGAGAAGCCGATAGCTTAGATCGGTACGGAATTTCAGTTCCTCCCTGACATAGCTGACAAAGGCGGAAGTGAGCGCCGGCACGCTTCGATCCAGCACCGGATCAGGGCCGCTGGGCCTTGGACTTTCCGGGGCAACGTCTGCCGTTTCGATCGTGCCGTCATAGACGCTGAGAACATTGCCCCTTGCCCGCGCAAACTCCTTGGCGAAGAGCGCGGTGGGAATGCGTGCAAAGTTTCGTTTCACGAGTTCGAGCGGCAGGCCGGTGATTTCAGCAACGCGCGGGCTCGCCAGACGCCCGCCCTGTTCGAGCCCGCTGGCAAGCGCGACGAGATAGTCGCCAAGCGCATAGCGTTCGACATCGGCCAACCGCTCCTGCAACTCGGAACCGGTGACGCTTTCGCTGCGCAGGCGCACCGCCGCCAGCGACGGCAGCTCAAGCGCCCAGTGAAGCGGCTGGAACTCGTCGGGCCGCACCAGTGTGAATTCGAGCGCCGGCGAGATGAGCACGATGCCGCGAGGACTGACGCCGATATCTTCCTGAAGCGTCTTGGCGAGCAGTGCCGCCCGAAACCCGCCATAGCTTTCGCCGGCAAGAAACACCGGCGACGCTGTGCGGCCCGCCTGTGCCAGATAGAGCCGGATGAAGGCGCCCATCGCGGCGGCGTCCTGGTTGACGCCCCAGAAGCTGCGTGCCTCGGTGCCGGATGCTTCGCGGCTGTAACCGGTTCCGACGGGATCGACAAAGACCAAGTCGGTCATGTCGAGCCAGGTGTTCGAGTTGTCCAAAAGCCGCTGCGGCGGTGGGAGAAAACTTCCATCGGCCGCTGTCGCCATCACGCGTGGACCAAGCGCGCCAAGATGCAGATAGGCGGAAGCCGCTCCGGGACCACCGTTGAATACGAAAGTGATCGGGCGGCGGGGATCAGGTTCCCGGCTTGGCTCGGGACGCAGCGTGTAGGCGACATGAAAGATTTCCGCGGTGACGTCGCCCTTGCCGGATAGCAACGACAGCGTGCCGGCCCTTGCCTGATAGTTGAGCGTGCGTCCCGCGATCACGATCGAATGATCTGAGACCTGGGGCGGCGGGAGCAGCGACAGAACGCCGCCCGAAGGCGACGGCCGTTCGGCCACTTGCGCATGGCCGGCTGGAAGGCCGCCGACCAGCACCAGCATAGCAAGGGTGATTTCTAGGAGCTTGGTACGCATGGCGACTCCGCAGCGGAACGACTGCAAGCTACCACGCTGATGGCTCAGCCGAAATCACAGGACTGTGCACGCCCTCGCTGCTGGAAGGAGAGCAAGGCTTTCAACGCACGATCTTCACGCACATTGGCGTGCCGATATCGATAAACCGCCCGGTGTCGGCCAGCCGACCCGTGGCCGCATCGCGTGCGAAAATCGAGATGCGGTCGGCGTTCTGGTTGGCCGAGAAGAGATGGCGACCCGAGGGCGTCAGTGCCAGATTGCGCGGCGTAGCGCCCCCGCACGGCGCATGGTCGACCAGCGCAAGCGTGCCGGTCCGCTGGTCGACGGAAAACACCACGACACTGTCATGGCCGCGGTTGGAGCCATAGAGGAAGCGGCCGTCGGGCGATATCTGGATGTCGGCGCAATGATTGCCGTCGCGCGCCGCGGCCGGCACGGCCGGCCTCGTGTCGATCTCGGTGAGCCTGCCCGACGCTTCGTCCAGCGCAAGCGAGACGACCGTCGAATCCAGTTCGTTCATGACGAATACGAAGCGCCCGCCCGGATGCAGCGCCGCGTGACGTGGCCCGGCGCCGGGCGCAAGCGCCGACTCCGCCAGTCTGGTCAGGCCGCCGTCGGGCCCGATGCGGTACGAGACAAGCCGATCGATGCCGAGATCGGCGACCATCGTCACGCCACCGGCAATCGTCTCGGTGACGCTGTGGGCATGGGGACGTTCCTGACGAACTGCGTCGGGACCAGTTCCGCTATGGGCGACGCTCGACAACGGCGCGGTCAAGCCGCCATCGTCGCGCAATCCGTAGACGACGAGCGAGCGATCGGGGCCGCCTTCGCCCATGCCGTAATTGGCGACCAGGAGCTTCGTCCCGTCGCGCGTGACGGTGTTGTGCGCCGTGATGCTGCCAAGCGTCGGCTGCTTGTTGATGTAGGAAAGCGTGCCGGTTTGCCTGTCGAAATGGTAGGCCGAGACCACACCTTCGCGCCAGGTGAACACTTCGGAGTTGGCATAGACATGGGAGCCGTCCGGCGTCACCGACAGGAAGGTCGGATTGTCGACGTCTCCCGTCTCGGCCAGTTTCCTCGTCTCCAGCGTCTCTTCGTCGAAACTGTAGACGCCGAGCCCGACGCCGCGCGCGCCCTGAAAATAAGGCGCCTCGCGGTTGAGGCTGCCGACGAAGACCAGACAGGCGTCCTGCATCGAAATCCCCCCTTGTTCCGCCGACACCCAGCCGCAGCGGATCGCGGCAAAATTTCGCCTGTTCACGCTTGAAACACAATCCCATATGTGAAAATACTATTCACCAAAGAAGATTGGTACGGGGACCGATCGTGCAATCCAATCTCGACACGAAACCCAATACAAGGAGATGGGGCTGATCCGCGCCAGCTATGAAGTCCAAGGGTGAAGGAGAACTCGTGCTTTATTGCCAGCACCTGCAGACGGTGAAGTGCCGGAATCCGGCCGGTTTCGCCGGCAAGACGGAGACATAGGCGATGGCTGCCATCGCCGAATTGCCGCTGACCGGGCTCGTCGTCGTCGATATGAGCCAGTTCCTGTCCGGGCCCTACTGCTCGCTGCGGCTGCTCGACCTCGGCGCCCGCGTCATCAAGATCGAGCGCCCCGATGGCGGTGACCTGTCGCGCCGGCTCTATCTCAGCGACACCGAGATCGGCGGCGATTCCACCATCTTCCACGCCATCAACCGGGCCAAGGAAAGCTTTGCCATCGACCTCAAGGAAGAGGCCGATCTGGCGGCGCTGCGCGGCCTGCTGGCCAAGGCCGACGTGCTGATCCAGAATTTCCGGCCCGGCGTCATCGAGCGCCTTGGCCTTGACTACGAGGCGGTGCGCAAGATCAATCCACGCCTGGTCTATGCCTCGATCAGCGGCTATGGCGAAGAAGGCCCCTGGGTCAAGCGCCCCGGGCAGGATCTGCTGGCGCAGGCGCGTTCCGGCGTGATGTGGCTGAACGGCGACGAGGACCAGGGTCCGGTGCCGTTCGGCCTGGCGATTGCCGACATGCTGGCAGGCGCCGCCGCCGCGCAAGGCATCCTTGCCGCACTGGTGCGGCGCGGCCTGACCGGCACCGGCAGTCATGTCGAGACCAGCCTGCTCGAAGCGCTGGTCGACTTCCAGTTCGAGGTGCTGACCACGCATCTCAATGACGGACGCCGCCTGCCACGGCGATCGGCGTTCCGCAGCGCCCATGCCTATCTGTCGGCGCCTTACGGCGTCTATCCGGCCAAGGACGGCTATCTGGCGATTGCCATGACGCCGATCCCGAAGCTGGCCGACCTTTTGGAACTCGAACAGCTTGCGCCCTATCGCGATCAGCCGTCGACCTGGTTCACCGCCCGCGACGAGATCAAGGCGATCATTGCGAAGAAAATCGCGACGAAGACGGTCGACGAATGGCTTGCCATCCTCGAGCCGGCCGACATCTGGTGCGCCAAGGTGCTGACCTGGCCGGAAATGATGGCCAGCGAAGGTTTTCAGGTGCTCGACATGCTGCAGACAGTGACGCGCGAGGATCACGTCTCGATCCTCACCACGCGTTCGCCGCTCAGGGTCGATGGCGTCCGCGCCAAGGTCGAGCGGGCGGCGCCGCGCATCGGCGAGCACAGCGCAAAGATCCGCGAAGAATTCGGGCTGTGAGCGACGTGACGCTCAAAGGCATGACCTGGAGCCATCCGCGCGGCTACGACCCGATGGTCGCCTGTTCGGGACTGTGGAAGCAGCAGACCGGCGTCACCATCGAATGGGACAAGCGCTCGCTGCAGGATTTCGAATCGTTTCCGGTCGAGGACCTGGCCCGTGCCTACGATTTGATCGTCATCGATCATCCGCATGTCGGCCAGATCACCGCCGAGACTTGTCTGGCGCCGCTAGACGTTGTGGGGCGTGAAGAGGAACGCGCGGCACTGGCGGCAGGCAGCGTCGGCCAGTCCCATCCTAGCTACAACTGGCAAGGCCGGCAGTGGGCGTTTCCGATCGACACGGCCAGCCAGGTGCAGGCGTGGCGGCCGGACATGCTTTCCGCCGCGCCGGCGAACTGGTCCGAGGTGCTCGACCTGGCGCGGCAAGGGCGCGTGCTGCTGCCGCTCAGGCCGCCGCATTCGCTGATGGTGTTCTACACGCTTGCCGGCAATCTCGGCAGGCCCGCCATCGAAGAGCCTGGCGACCACATTAACCCTGACATCGGCGGCCGCGTTTTCGAGATGATGCGCGAGATCGCGGCTCTCGTCGATCCGACCTGCCTTGGCATGGACCCGATCGGCGTCCTGGAGGAGATGGCCAGTTCCGGCACGCGGATCGCCTGCGCGCCGCTGATCTACGGCTACGTTTCCTATGCCATCGCCGGATTCCGCAGCAGCCGCCTTGCCTTCGCCGACATTCCGCCTGCCGGCGACGCCGGTGTAGTCGGGTCGGCGCTCGGCGGAACCGGCATTGCCGTGTCGGCCTTTTCGAAGGCCACGCAAGAGGCCATCGACTTTGCCTATTGGATCGCCAGCGGCGAGGTGCAGCGCGGCCCCTATGCGTCGGCCGGCGGCCAGCCCGGCCATGCCGCAGCCTGGGACGATGCCGCCGTCAACGCAGCCACCGGCAATTTCTACAAGGACACCCGCGCCACGCTCGAGAGCGCCTGGGTCAGGCCACGCCAGGATGGCTACATGGCCTTCCAGCAGGCGGCCTCCGATCGTATCAATCTCGGCCTGACCGAAAGGCAGGATGCCGGCCGCGTCGTCGCCGATCTCAATCGCCTGTTTGTGAAGAGTCTCCGGCACCCGGCGCTGAGATGAGGCAGAGTTCGCTAACTTCTCTACAAATTCCAGAGCCGCTTCGCATTGGCGGAGAGCAGCTTTTGCCGTTCATCGACGCTTGCTCCGGCAAGCAGCGCATGCGTTGCCGCAATCCAGGTCGCAAGCCCGCCGCCTAGCGTGCAGACCGGCCAGTCGCTGCCCCACACGACGCGGTCCCAGCCAAAGCATTGGACGGTGTGCTCGACATAGGAACGCAGCGTTTCGACAGTCCAGGATCCAGCGTCCGCATAGGCGACCACACCGGAAATTTTGCCGACGACGTTCGGGCGCCGCGCGATCTCCGCCATATGCTCGCGCCAGGGATGCTCACTGCTGCCCTTGATGTCGGGCACGCCGCAATGGTCAAGCACGAACTGCACGTCCGGCGCGACGTCGGCAAGCGCAATCGCCTTGGGGATCTGATGCGGCAGGACGACGAGGTCGAAGGTCAGTTTGGTGCCGGCAAGCCGCTTGATGTTATCGCGAAACAGCGCGCCTTCCGAAAGCTCGTCCGGCACGACGTGGAGCACACGGCGAAAACCCTTGACGAAAGGATCGGCGCGCTGGCGCTCGAGATAGGCGGCAAAGCCCGGCTCTTCCGGACGGCAGGAGGCTATTGCCCCGCGCAGCAAGCTGTCCTTCGGGTGTGACAGCGCCTTTACGTGACTGGTCTCAGCCTCGATATCGGCCGGATCGACATCGACCTCCATGTGCAACGCGCCCTCTATGCCGGCGCGGCGAGCCTGGACTGCATATTCGTCGTAGGGGAAATCGCGGTTCAGCGCCGGCACGTTGGAGAGCCAAGGGTAGCGCAACGCCGACTGGTCGATCAGATGCAGATGGGTATCGAAGATCATGATTGCGCGCTCCTCCTTCGCCGTTTCAAAATCATCTCACGCAGAAATTGTTCAATCAGTCGCCTGCTTGGCAGCGGCTCCCGCCAGTTGCGACAGCTTTTCGGCCGTTGCCAGCAACAGTTCTATGGTCCTCGTAATGTCGGGCGCCCTGGGTGCGTTGATCAGGGTTATGTAGGGGATCGACAGCGCGGCGATCGCCCTACCGTCCGAGCCAAGCACAGGTGCCGACAGGTTGAACACACCGGCGGTCTGCATCGATGCCATCATTTCATAGCCGCGTTGTCGGATCTGGTCGAGACGGGCAAAGAAGTCCGGCGATTGAGGCGGCTTGTGGGCGCTGCGCAGATGTTCGGAGATCATCATCCGCCGCTCTTCCGGCGAGCGGAACGCCAGCAGCACATGTCCGGAGCCGGTGTCGAACAGGCTGACATGCGCGCCGACGCGAATCGAGATGCCCCAATAGTCCGGCGCCTCCTGCTGGGCGATCACCACGGCAGAACCGCGGTCGAAGACGACAAGCTGGTTTGACTGCTGCGAGGTCTCGGCAAGTTCGCGCATCAGCGGCGTCGCAAAGGAAACCAGCCGCCGCACCGGCGCGTGCAGATGCGCCAGGCCAAACAGCTTGAGCGTCAGCGCGTAACGGTCGCCATCCGGCCGCGTGACGTAGCCGCGCCGCACCAGCCGGTCCAACATGCGGTAGAACTCGTTGGGGCTGCGGTCGAGCTTCTTGGCGATTTCCGCCTGGGTCAGGCCGCCATCGACGCCGGCCAGAAGCTCAAGGATGTCGAGACCCTTGTCGAGCGCCGGCGCGCGATAGCGGTCATCGTCCTCGTCCTCCGCCATAATCACTCCCCGTGGTCAGCATCCGAAGGACCATCGGCTTGGTGATTGTGTAAATTATTTGTTTGTATGTAAATAGTGGGCAGATCACCGCCGGTGCAACGCAACGCATCGCGGCATTCATAACGACGATAGTGAAACAGGAGCCGGACATGCAGCGGATGGCAATGGTGCTCGGCCTCAAGCCGGAAAAGGTCACCGAATATGTGCGGCTTCACGCAGCCGTCTGGCCTGAAGTGCTGGCGATGATTTCCGCCTGCAACATCAGGAACTATTCGATCTATCTCAAGGAGCCGGAGCACCTCTTGTTCAGCACTTTCGAGTACCACGGCACCGACTATGCCGCCGACATGGCGAAGATGGCCGCCGATCCCAAGACGCAGGAATGGTGGGCGCTGTGCATGCCTTGCCAGGAGCCGCTGCCGACCCGCAAGGAGGGCGAATGGTGGGCATCGATGGACGAAGTCTTCCATCATGACTGATGGCGTTTTCGACCCAGCCTCGCTCTCCCAGTCCTGGGCGAAGCCATCGAAGCCGCGGCCGATCGTGATTTTCGGCGCCGGCTCGATCGTCGGCGACGCGCATTTCCCGGCCTATCGGAAAGCCGGCTTTCCGGTCGCCGGGCTTTTCGATCCAGACCACGCCAAGGCGGAAAAACTCGCGGCCAACTGGGGCGTCACCGCTTACCGGTCGATCGAGGAGGCTGCGTCAATCGACGGCGTCATCTTCGACCTGGCGACGCCGCCGGCTCATCATGCCGGTGTGCTCAGGGCGCTGCCCGACGGCGCCGTAGCGCTGATCCAGAAGCCGATGGGCAGCGACCTCAGCGAGGCCACCGAGATCCTCGAAATCTGCCGCGCCAAAAATCTGAAAGCGGCGGTGAATTTCCAGCTTCGCTTCGCGCCGATGATGCTGGCGCTGAAGGATGCGATCGCCAGGGGCTGGCTGGGCGACGTCCTCGATTTCGACGCCTGGCTGGCGCTGGCGACACCCTGGCAGCTGTGGGAATTCCTGCTGAAGGCGCCGCGCGTCGAGATCGCCATGCACTCGATCCACTATCTCGACCTGATCCGGCAATTGCTCGGCGATCCCAGGGGCGTTCACGCCAAGACGCTCGGTCATCCCGGCCACAAGGTCGCGCAAACCCGCACCAGCGCGATCCTCGACTATGGCGATATTGTGCGCTGTGCACTGTCGATCAATCATGATCATAAATTTGGCCGAAAACACCAGGCCTGTGAGTTCCGCATCTGCGGAACCGAGGGCGCCGCCTATCTCAAGCTCGGGCTCAACCTCGACTATCCGCGCGGCGAGCCCGATGTCCTTGAAATTTGTCCCAGGGGCGGCTCAGACTGGGTCACGGTGCCGCTCGTCGGCGAATGGTTTCCGGACGCATTCGTCGGCCGCATGGCCAATGTCCAACGCTACGCATCAGGCGAAGACGCCGAGCTTGTCAGTTCCGTCGAGGACGCCTGGAGCACAATGGCGCTGGTCGAAGCTGCCTACCAATCGAGCGCGGCGCCGGCAACACCGATCGCGGCGAGGCCCTGACATGGAGCAGACTGTCTATTTCGAGGATTACCAGATCGGCTCGTCGCGCATGACCAGCGGGCGCACTATCACCGAGACCGACTTCGTCGTGCATGCCGGCCATACCGGCGATTTCTTCCCTCACCACATGGACGCCGAGTTCATGAAGACGACGCCGTTCGGCCAGCGCATCGCCCATGGCACGCTGGTCTTCTCGGTCGGCGTCGGACTGACGGCAAGCGTCATCAACCCGGTCGCGTTCTCCTATGGCTATGACAGGTTGCGCTTCATCAAGCCGGTGTTCATCGGCGATACGATCAAGACTCGCACCACCATCTCGGCCAAGCAAGACGACCCAAAGCGGCCGGAGTCGGGTCGCGTCATCGAGCGCTGCGAGGTGATCAACCAGCATGGCGATGTGGTCCTGGTGGCCGACCACATCTACATCGTCGAACGCCGCGCCAAGCCCAGCAGCGCTTAAGGGCTCCAGCGATCCGGTCCGCCACGTTGATGGCCGCTCCGGCGGACGGTTCGTCAAAGCGGAAAGCGGGCCCGCGAGCCGCTTCGGTTAACTGCTCGTGGAGCCTCGCCTGGGTCGGCGGATGGCTCTCACCTTGCCGCTGTTTCCACCGCCGCAGAAGAACTGATCGCCACCATCGGACTCGAGCCCCGACACGCCTGTTCCAGGCGGCATCTCAAGCTTCTCCAGGACCTTTCCGGTTTCAGGATCTATCCGCCTGACGTCGCTCTCGTCACCTTCCCAGGTGCCGTGCCAGAGTTCGCCGTCGATCCAGGTGACCCCTGTGACGATACGGTTGGAATCGATTGTGCGAAGAACTGCCCCTGTCTGGGGGTCTATCTGATGGATTTTGCGACCGCGATTCTGCCCCACCCAAAGTGAGCCTTCGGCCCAGGCGAGTCCGGAGTCGCCGCCGCCACCTGGCGCCGGAATCGTGGCGAGCACGCGGCCAGTGTTGGGATCGATCTTCTGAATGCGATCTTCGGCGATCTGGAACAGGTGCTGGCCGTCGAAGGCCGTTCCTGCGTGCGCGGCGACATCGATCGCGCGCACCACATTGCCGCTCGCAGGATCCAAGGCGTTCAGCCTGTCTCCTGACGCAAACCAGACCTGCTGACCGTCGAATGTAACCCCAGCCACCTGGTCGACACCCGGAAAGGGTCCATATTCGCGGAGGACTTCAGCTGCAGATCGTTTCATGCTTCTGCTCCAGGCTCAGATCTGTTGAATTGTCCATGACACTAGTAACCCGACAGTGAGCCGGGGAGTAACAAGATTGTCGGGAATCCCGGCACCGGCGGGGTCATCCAACGGCGCGCTCGCCCGCGGCCGAAGGACTGCACCTTGCCTGCTGCCGCAAGCTGCTCGAGCGAGCGCTGCACGGTGCGCGAGCTGGCTCCGAGCGCAATTGCGAGCGCCGAGCTCGACCACGACTCGCCGTCGGCGAGGAAGGCGAGCACCGCTGCATGCGGCTCGTCGGCGGGCGGCGCCAGCACCACGACATCGCGTGGGCGGCGCGGCTTAAGCGCAAAGCCTCGCTTGGTCGCGCTCACATCCGCCAGTGACCGCAACTCCACCCGAAGCCGACCGACTTCGACCCGCAACCGGGCGCGATGCGATTCATCGGCGTGCTTGCCGCCGAAGGCGCGTGCGACGAGCGTGCTCCGCGGCACGTCTGCGGGCCAGGCTTCGCCCAGCGCACGCGCAAGCGCGAACAGGACCGGGCGCGTCGCCAGCGAGACGATCATGCCGGCGTCCCGCACGATATTGCGGCAGGCGTCGACGACGAGTGCCCCCGACGCCAGCAGCGCTTCGACCTCCTCGAGCAGGAGCGGGCGCTCAACCCCGCGCGCGATCAGCCGCGCCGCGGGCGTGTTCATCACCAGGGATGCGCCTTCAACCTCGGCCGTCAGCGGTGGAATGTCCGCCTGGCCCGCCGCGTGCGCGGCCCGCCCGAGCGCAGCGCGCGCCGCCTTGGTGCGGAGGCGGCGTAGCGCGACCCCCGCAATCACCAGCTCGTGGGCGGCCCTCGACGCGGGTGGGAGCGTCGTCGGGTCGAAGCCGGCGAGCCTGCCCTCCGCCTCATCGAGGCGTCCGATCAGGAGCAGGCGCCGCGCTTCGAGATTGCGCGCATGCGCGGCATTGACGTGGTCGCCGTGCTTTTCAAGCGTCGACCGCGCGGCGTCGAGTGCCTTCGCCGGCCAGCCGAGGTCGCGCGAGACGAGCGCGATCTCGGCTTCGGCGACGACGCACCTCGCGCGGGCCACTGCCTCGTTCGGACCGAAGGCGCGCGCAGCACTTTTGAGGAGAGCCTTTGCGCGAACGAGATCGCCGAGCTGCGCCATTGCAATGCCGCGCAGCGCAAGCGCAGGCGCATCCTCACGCAGGGCGACCCGCTTCAAAGCGCCAAGGGGATCACCCGTCGCAAGGGCGCGCGCTGCAGCGGTGATCAGCGAGTCCATCGGAATCCCGTCACACTTGTCACTCTCACCTTTCGATGTCCGGTCCTAATCTATCTCAGCACCAACAACCAGCGCGCCGTGTCGAAAAGAGATGACGTCTCGATGACACTCCACCCCGACCAGAAGATGCCGCCCGAAGGCAGCGGATCTGCCGATTTCCCAACCGACAATGTCGCCGCCCGTGGCGCGGCCGACTGGCTATCGCTGGCGGCCGCGCTCACCTTCGCAATCATGGCGCTGCTGACGGCCGTTACCGGTGATGCCGACATGATCTGCGCGGCGCAAGATGCGTCGCCGCTGAACAAAATGGCGATGATGTACTTGCTGATGAGCGCCTTCCATTTTGCGCCCTGGCTGAAGCTGGTCGCCGGCCGACGAAGCGGTGCCCACCGGTCGTGACCCGGGCGTGCGCCAGGTCAAACGTGAATTACAGAGTTCCGCCGGAGAGGTTGACCTCGCCTGCATGACGCATCATGCGGCGAAAGCTCATCGAGATATGGGCTCGCCTGATGTGCCCGATCGACTCCCAGTCGCCGATCTCGGCGGCGGCAAGCACCTCTTCCATTTCGCGGCGGAACGCAGTGAACTCCTCGACCAGGCCCAACTGCGGCATCATCTTCAGGACGACGCGCGCGACCTGAAAATACAGGCGCTCGCTGATCTCGCGCAGCGGCTGGTTGCCGGTCATCGCGGTGAGCTCGTAGAAAAAATCCATGTTGAGGCGCAGGAAAGCGCGCTGGTCGGGATTGAGCACATCGGAATCGCAGCGCGCGATGAGTGCCCTTATCCGGTCGAGGTCGTCCGCCGTGCGCGGGATCGGCGAAAGCTTGCCGACGAGGAGCGCCAGCTCCAGGCGCAAGTGATAGACCTGCTGCAATTCCTCGATGTCGACGTCGGTGACGATCGTGCCGACGCCATGGACGGATTGAACCAGACCCTCGGATTCGAGGCGCGCCAGGACACGGCGAACCGGCGTGCGGCTGATCTGGAATTCCTGGGCAAGCTCTTCCTCGGAGAGATGGCTGCCGGGCGCATAGTCGAGCAGGCAGATGCGGTCGCGCAATATCCGGTAGATACGCTCGAACCGCTCCCGCGCCGAGAGCGGGCGCGGCGGTGCGGCGGTCGCGGCCAGGGGCGCGGCATCCGTCTCAAGCGTCATCCAGCCTCCAGGACAGCGTGCAGGAACTGCCGCGTCCGCTCGTTCTTGGGGGCGCCGAACAACTCGTTTGGCGGCCCCTGCTCGCAGATCTTGCCGGCATGGAAAAAGCAGACGCGATCGGAGAATTCCTTGGCAAATCCCATCTGGTGGGTGACCATCAGCATGGTGAGGTCATGTTCCCTGCCGAGTTTTCGGATGACTTCAAGCACCTCGCCGACGAGTTCGGGGTCGAGTGCCGAGGTCACCTCGTCGAACAGCATGATCTTGGGCCGCATGGCGCAAGCGCGGGCGATGGCGACACGCTGCTGCTGGCCGCCGGAAAGCTGCGAGGGATAGTGGTCCTTCTTCTCCGACAGGCCGACCATGTCGAGCAGCTCGGCCGCACGCGCCTCGGCATCGGCCCGCTTCATGCCGAGCACGGTTATCGGCGCCTCGATGCAGTTCTGCATCGCCGTCATGTGCGGGAACAGGTTGAACGACTGGAACACCATGCCGATCTTGGCGCGGATCTTGCGGATGTGCGCGAGATCGGCGGGAACAAGCTTGCCGTTCCTCTCCATGTGGGTGAGCGGCTCGCCTTCGACCCAGATGACGCCGTCATTGATCGTCTCCAGCGTCATCAGCATGCGCAGCACCGTGGTCTTGCCGGAGCCGGACGGCCCGATGATGGAAACCTTCTCGCCGCGTGCTATGTCCAGATTGAGCCCGTCGAGAACGGTCAGCGCGCCGTAGCGTTTCGAAACATTGTCGAAGCGGACCATCGGTTGTTCCGTCATCGCATGGTCCTCCGGTTGAGCAAGCCTTCGAGGGAGCGAATGAGCGCGGCGGAAACCAGGCTCATGGCAAGGAAGAACAGGCCGACCAGCGTCATCGGCTCAGTGTAGCGGAAGGTTTCGGAGCCGATGATCTTGGCGGTCTGCATCAGCTCCAGCACGGCGATTGCGGAAAGCAATGGCGTCTCCTTGAACAAGGCAACTAGATAGTTGCCGAGCGCCGGAACGATCGGCGGGATCGCCTGCGGAATGATGATGTCGCGGAAGGTCGTCCAGGCTGACAGATTGAGGGCGACCGAGGCTTCCCACTGGCCGCGATGGATGTTGTCGAAACCGGCGCGATAGACCTCGGAACAATAGGCAGCGTAGTGGATGCCGATGGCAAGCACCCCGGCGGTGAAGGCGTCGAGCACGACACCGAATTTCGGAAAGACGAAATAGAGAAAGAATATCTGGATCAGCAACGGGGTCGACCGGATCAGTTCGACCAGCACCGAAATCGTCCAGCCGGTCCACGGCACGGCGATGCGGACCACCGCCAGCACCAGGCCGAGCGAGGCGGCAAGCGCAAACCCGATCAGCGTCGCCTCGATGGAAACGATGGCAGCGCTGGCGAGCACCGGCAGGATTTCAAAAGCAAACGCCCAGTCCCAGATCATGCTGCCTTCCCCCGCGCCAATCCGAGCGAAGCCCGCCTTTCGAGAAGCCGCATGCCGATGGTCACGACCAGCGACATTGCCAGGTACATCAGCAGGACGAGGGTGAAGATCGGAATGGTCTTGAACGTGTTCTGGTTCATTTGCTGCGCCTTGAAGGCGAGGTCCGAGAGCGTGATCAGCGAGACCAGCGCTGTCGATTTCAAAAGCTCGATGAACAGATTGCCCCAAGGCGGGATCATGGCGACGAAAGCCTGCGGCAGGATGATCCGGCGCAGCATCTGGGGGCGGCTCATGTTCAATGCGGTAGACGCCTCCCACTGTCCGCGGGCGACGGACTGGATCGCGCCGCGCACGACTTCCGATCCGTAAGCACCAACGTTCAGGCCGAGCGCCAGGACAGCAACCAGAAATGCGTTGAGCGTGACACCGAATTGCGGCAGCACAAAAAACAGCCAAAACAATTGTACCAGCGCCGAGGTGCCGCGGAAGATCTCGACATAGACCGTGGCCAGCCATTTGAGCGGCGCCGGGCCATACATCCTTGCCAGCGCCGCCAGCACGCCCATGACGATTGCCAGCAGGCTGCCGAGGATAGCGATCTCGATCGTCAGGACCGCGCCTTGCAGCAGCCCCGGCATAAACACTTTGTAAGATTCCTGCGTTGCCAAGGCACCGATCACGACAAGCGCGACGACCAGCATGGCAACGAGCGTACGGATTCCCATGCGGATTCCCCCAGGAAAAAGGGGCGGCGCTTTCGCGCCGCCAGCAGTTGGGAACCTATTTGCCCGCGCAAAGCTCCGCGGTGGTCTTGTTGGGCAGGTAGTCCTTGCCGAAGCCGAGCGGCTCGACCAGCGCGATGTGCTCCGGCGAACCGAGGAACGTCTTCAACTCGGCGTTGAACGCCTCCTGCAGGTCGGTATCTTCCTTGCGGAAGCCGAAGCCGCCATGGCCTTTCACCGACTTGCCGGCAACCTCGCCGAACGGCTTGGTCGATTCGACGCCGTCGGCCTTCTTGGCCATGTCGGCGATCGAAAGAGCGGTTAGCGCGGCAGCGTCGGCACGGCCCGACTGGACGGCGGCGACCAGACTGGACTGGTCGGGCAAGGCAACGATCTGCCCGGCGGCGACACCAGCGTCCTTGGCATAGCCGCCCTCGACGGCGCCGGCCATCACGGCGAGCTTGAGATCCGGGTTTTCCTTGATGCTGGAAAAGTCCTTCACGCCCTTCGGATTGCCTTTTGCCACCAGCATGGCCTGACCGATTCCGTAGGACGGCTCGGAGAAATTGATCTCGGCGCAACGCTTCGGATTGATGAACATGCCGGCGGCGATGATATCGAAGCGGCCGGCCTTGAGACCTGGGATAAGCGAGCCGAACTCGGTCAGCACGCCGTCTACCTGCGCGATACCCATCTTGGCGAGTACCGCCTTGGCAACTTCCGGCGCTTCGCCGGTCAGCTTGCCGTCAGGCGTGGCGTAACCGAACGGCGCCTCGTTGGCAAAACCGACGCGGATATAGCCGTCCTTCTTGGCCTGTTCGAGGATGGTTTCCGCATAAGCGGGCAGCGCCGTGAATGATGTCGCGGCAAGCGCGAGGCAGGCGGCGGCTTTCACGACCATCCGGCGCGATATCGATGATTTGAACATGCTTTTCTCCCATTGAACAACTGACTGATATTCCGGGGCGCGGCCTTCTTCGAGGTCGACACTTGCCTGTCAAGACGTATACAACTGCCCTAGACATTGTGCAAGCTAAGATATAAAAACTACAGAAATCTGGCAATAATTCGTAATCAGACCACACATTATTGCCAGTTGTGCACAATTTAAGAAAAAACCAGCGTACTGGCAGGTGGGATTTCGGTGGCGAGCGCGAGCGGTTTCGGGACTTTCACGCAAGCGGAGTATGCGCAGCGCCTGGCCGGCGTGAAGTCACGCATGGAGAAGGCCGGCTTCGACCTCATCATCTGTCAGGACCCAGCTAATATGTGCTGGCTGACCGGCTATGACGGATGGTCGTTCTATGTTCCGCAATGCGTGCTCGTCCATCTCAGGGAAGACCGGCCGATCTGGTTCGGCAGGGCGCAGGACGCCAGGAGCGCACGCCTGACCACCGGCCTGCCGGAGAAGAACATCGTGCCGTTCTCGGAACGGCTGGTGCAGCAGCCCGTCGAACACCCCTATGACGAACTCGCCCAGCTGATCCGGTCGCGTGGCTGGGGAAACGCCCGCATCGGCGTCGAGATGGACGCGCATTATTACACCGCGCGCTGCCATGCCCATCTCGTCAGCGGGCTGCCTGACGCGCACTTCGCCAACAACCACGATCTCGTCAACTGGGCGCGGCTGGTCAAATCCGAAGCCGAGCTGGCGCTGATCCGCGAGGCCGGTGCGATCTGCACACACGCCATGAAACGCGCCATAGAAAAAATGCGGCCCGGCGTGCCGCAGAACCATGTCATTGCGGAAATCTATCACGCACAGATCACGGGCGTGCCCGGAGCGGGCGGCGACTATGCCGCGATCTGTCCGCTGATGCCCGTCGGCGAGGGCACCAGCACGCCGCATCTGACCTGGTCCGACGCGCCGCTGCCGGACAGCGGCCTCGCCATTCTGGAGATCGCCGGGGTGCGGCGGCGCTATCATGCGGCGCTGACGCGGACCGTGCATTTCGGCAAGCCGCCGCAAGTCCTCGTCGACATGGCCAAGGCGATCGTCGAGGGCGTCGACGCCGGCCTTGAGAAGGCCCGCCCCGGCTACACCGCCGAAGAGGTGGAAGCCGCCTGGCAGGCAGTGCTGAGGAAGAACGGGCTGAAGAAGGAGAGCCGCGTCGGCTATCCGGTCGGGCTCGCCTACCCGCCCGATTGGGGCGAACGCACCGCAAGTCTTCGTCCCGGCGACACCACCAGGATGCAGTCCGGGATGTGCTTCCATTTCATGGCCGGCGTTTGGCTCGACGATTTCGGCATCGCCATCTCGGAATCCTTCGTCGTCACGGATCGCGGCGGCGAACGCCTCTGCGACGTGGCGCGCGAACTCATCGTCATCGACTGAGCATGGGGACTGGAAGCCGGTCACTGACGAAAAATCATACCGGCAACGAAACCGGTAACCAGCACGAGGACGCCTGATGGACCGTAATCCGTTTTCCGAAGCCGAAATCGCCGGCCGCCTTGTCAGGGTCCGCACGGCGCTGGCCGAGCGCGGGCTCGACGCGACGGTCTTTGCTTCGCCGGAGAACGTCTTCTACCTCACCGGGCTCGATCACTGGGGATATTTTGCCCCTCACCTGCTGATCGTCCCGCTCGAAGGGAAACCTGTCCTGGTCACCCGCTCGATGGAAAGGGTGACGATCGAGAAACAGGTGACGGCAGCGGAATTCCGCGGCCATTCCGACAGCGAAACGGCGGCCGACCTTGCCGCGCAAGTGCTTGCGGAGCTCAGCCTGTCCGGCAAGCGGATCGGCCTCGAATACTGGACGGCCGGCCTCAGCCATGGGCTTGCCGTCGCACTCCAGACGCAGGCCGATGCCAGATGGAGCGATGTTTCCGGGCTGGTCGACAGGATGCGGCGAGTGAAGAGCGCCGAGGAACAGGCACTGATGCGTCAGGCGGCACAAGTGACCGACGCCGCCGCCGGCGCCGCGATCGCCGCGATCTCGGACGGTGCCTCCGAACAGGAGGTCGCAGCCCAGTGCGTTGCGGCGATGATTCGCGCCGGCGGTCATGCTCCGGGCTTCGGCCCGTTCATCCGCCCGGCCGCGCGCCTGGGCGAAGAGCATACGACCTGGGGCGACGGGATCTACCGCAAGGGCGAGCCGGTCTTCGTCGAACTGTCCGGCTGCATCTCGCGTTATCACGCGCCGCTCGGCCGGCTCGTTCGCATCGGCCATATCAGCGACGAAGACGCCGCGATGGCGGAGGTGACCGCCAGGGCGTTCGATGCCGTCGTCGAGGCACTCAGGCCCGGCGCCAGGGCGCGCGACGTCTACGCCGCCTGGCAGACCGTCGCCGACGAGGCCGGTCTTTCCCATTATCGCCGCCATCACTGCGGCTACCTTGTCGGCGCCGGACAGCCGCCATCATGGACTGGCGGCAATTCGGTGACCGGCTTGAGGCACGATTCCGATCTCGAAATCGAGACCGGGATGAGCTTCCACATCCTGTCGTGGCTGATGGGCACCGGTCGCGGCGATGACTTCGTCTCCAACACCGTGCTTCTGACTGATGCGGGCGCCGAAGTGCTTACCCGCACGCCGGCCGGCCCGATCGTTCGATAGGCCGCAGGGATGGCGCGCTACTCGGCATTTTCGATTTTCCGCAACGCGCTGTCTGGCCAGAAGAACTGGCAGCGCGCCTGGCGGGCAGCGGAGCCAAAACCGTCCTACGACGTGATCGTCATCGGCGGCGGTGGACACGGCCTCGCTACCGCCTTCTACCTCGCCGAGAACCACGGCATCCGCAACGTCGCGGTGCTCGAAAAGGGCTATGTCGGCGGCGGCAATGTCGGCCGCAACACCACCGTCATCCGCTCCAACTACCTGCTCGACGGCAACACCCAGTTCTACGAATTCTCGATGAAACTCTGGGAGAACATGTCGCGGGCGCTGAATTTCAACGTCATGTTCTCGCAGCGCGGCCAGCTCGTCACCGCGCATTCCGCCGACCAGCTCGACGGCTTCAGCCACCGCGCCAACGTCATGCGGCTGAACGGCATCGATGCCGACATCCTCGACCGCGTCGAGGTGCGCCGTCTCGTGTCCTATCTCGATTTTTCCGACACCGCCCGCTTTCCGATCCATGGCGCCATCTTCCAGGGCCGGGCGGGCACGGCGCGCCACGACGCGGTCGCCTGGGGCTATGCGCGCGCCGCCGACGGCCATGGCGTCGACATTATCCAGAACTGCGAGGTGTCAGGCTTCCTCCGCGACGGCGACAGGATCGTCGGCGTCGAAACGACGAAAGGCCGGATCGCCGCCGGCAAGGTCGGCCTCGCTGTTGCCGGTCATACATCCGTGCTCGGCGCCAAGGCCGGCCTGGAACTGCCGATCGAAAGCCACGTCTTGCAGGCCTTTGTCACCGAACCGCTGAAGCCGTTGGTGGACCATGTTGTCGCCTATGGCGCCGATCATTTCTACGTCAGCCAGTCGGACAAGGGCGGGCTGGTCTTCGGCGGCAATCTCGACGGCTACAATTCCTACGCCCAGCGCGGCAATCTGGGCGTCGTGCGCGAAGTGGCGGAGGCGGCGATCGCTCTGATGCCGTGCATTTCGCGCATCCGACTGCTGCGCCATTGGGGCGGCGTCATGGACATGACGCCCGATGCCAGCCCGATCATCTGCCCGACGCCGATCGAGGGACTCTATCTCAACGGCGGCTGGTGCTATGGCGGCTTCAAGGCGACGCCGGCTTCCGGCTGGTGCTTCGCCCACACGATCGCCACCGGCAAGCCGCACCCGTTGATCGCAGCCTACGGGCTCGATCGTTTCCGCACCGGCCACACGCTCGACGAGGCTGGCGCCGGCCCCTCAGCCTGGCTGCAATAGGAGGCGCAAGACAATGCTGCGCATCGAATGCCCCTGCTGCGGTCTGCGCGACCATGACGAGTTCCGCTACGGCGGCGACGCTTCCGTCACGCGTCCGGCGCACGACGATCTCGATCCCAAGGCCTGGTACCGTTACGTCTATGTCAGGACAAATCCGGCTGGCCTGCACCGCGAGTTCTGGCAGCACGTGACCGGCTGCCGGCAATGGCTGGTGGTCGAACGCGACACGCGCAACCACGCCATCGCATCCGTCGATCTCGCCAGGCAATTGTCGGCCAGGAAATCACCCGCCAGGAAACCACCGGCATGAGTTCGAACCACAAGCGGTTGTCGATGGGCGGCCGTATCGACCGCGAGCAGCCGGTCGAGTTTACCTTCGACGGCCGGAGCCTGATCGGATATCGCGGCGATACGCTTGCCTCCGCGCTGCTCGCCAACGGCGTCACGCTGGTCGGGCGCAGCTTCAAATATCATCGTCCACGCGGCATTTTTTCCGCCGGGGCCGAGGAGCCGAATGCACTGGTCACGCTTGCAACCGCAGGCAGGCGCCAGCCGAACCTGCCGGCGACGACGCTGGAACTCCAAGACGGCCTAGTCGCGGAGAGCCAGAACCGCTGGCCTTCGCTTGCCTTTGACGTGCAAAGCGTCAACGTCCTGTTGGCGCCGCTCCTGTCGGCCGGCTTCTACTACAAGACCTTCATGGGTCCGACGCGCCGCGCCTGGATGTTCTACGAGCACTTCATTCGCAAGGCGGCCGGGCTTGGCAGAGCCGGCACCGACCCTGATCCCGATCGCTACGACATCAGTCATGCCTTTGCCGATGTCGCAATCATCGGCGGCGGCCCAGCAGGATTGTCGGCGGCGCGTGCTGCCGCAGCGGCCGGCGCGCAGGTGGCGCTGATCGAACAGGATGTCCTGCTCGGCGGCCAGCTTCTGGCGGAAGCTTCCGACAGCGCTGCGGCCGCATGGCTGAGACAGGCCGAGGCCGAGCTGGACGGCTTCAAAACCGTCGCCCTGATGAAGCGGACGACCGCTTTCGGCATCTATGACGGCAATGTCATCGGACTGGTCGGGCAACGCGACCCAGCCAATCCGCGGCCGGCCGGCGAAGTGCTGCAGACATTGACCATGCTTCGCGCCCGCTCGATCGTTTTCGCCACCGGCGCCATCGAGCGACCAATGGTATTCTCGAACAACGACCGACCCGGCGTGATGCTTGCGTCGGCCGCCCGGACCTACCTCAACCGTTTCGCCGTCCTGCCCGGCAAGAAAATAGTCGTCGTCACCAGCAATGACGGCGCCTGGCGCACCGCCTTCGACTATGCCGCAGGCGGCGCAGAGGTGACGGTTGCCGATCTGCGTGCAGCGCCGCCCGCCGCACTTGCCGCAGAAGCCGCACGGCTCGGCGTGGTGGTGCGGGCCGCAACGCGCATCGTCGACCTGCATGGCGGCCATGCCGTCAGGCGGGCAACGCTCAGCGGACCAGGCGGCCAATCCGAGGCCGCCTGCGACCTGGTCTGCGTGTCCGGCGGCTGGTCGCCGACCGTGCATCTCACCTCGCACCTGGGCGTCAACCCTGGATATCGCAGCGACATTGGCGGCTTCGTGCCGGGGGCGTTTCCGGAGGACCGGTTCGGCGCCGGCTCGATGATGGGAATTTTTTCGACCGCCGATGTCATCGAGAACGGTCATCGCGCCGGCACCGAGGCGGCATCGTTCTGCGGCAAGTCGGCGCCGGTGCCTGCTCCGTCGAAACTCGATCTGGGCGAGACCGCCGCGGCCCCGCTTCGCGAGGCCCTGGCCGCTGGACGTGGAAAGGCCTTCGTCGATTTCCAGATGGACGTGACGACCGGGGATATCGAGCTCGCCCATCGCGAGGGCTATCAATCGGTCGAGCACCTGAAGCGCTACACCACGCTTGGCATGGGCACCGACCAGGGCAAGACCAGCAATTTTTCGGCGCTTGCCGCGATGGCGGCCCTGCGCAACACAACCATCCCCGAGACCGGCGCCACGACCTTTCGACCGCCCTATACGCCGGTCGCCATTGGTGCGCTTGCCGGGCGCGCCATCGGCCATCATTTCAAGCCGATCCGCCGCACGCCGATGCACGACTGGCACATGGCGAACGGCGCCGAGATGCTGGAGGTCGGGCTCTGGATGCGGCCCTATTTCTACAGGCAATCCGGGCTCGACGTGAACGAAGCGTATGTCGCCGAAATGCGGAGTGTGCGCCAGGCCGCTGGCCTGATGGACATCTCCACCCTCGGCAAGATCGACGTCCAGGGCCCGGATGCCGCGATTTTCCTCGATCGCATCTACGCCAACGGCTTTGCCAAACTGCCGGTTGGCCGTGCGCGCTACGGCGTCATGCTGCGCGACGACGGCATCGTCTTCGACGACGGCACCACGACGCGGCTGGCCGAGAGCCGGTTCTTCATGACCACCTCGACCGCCAAGGCCGCCGACGTGCTGTCGCGTCTTGAATTCCTGCTCGATACGGCCTGGCCGGATTTGCGCGTAGCCGTGACCTCGGTGAGCGATGATTGGGCGGCGATGTCGGTTGCCGGACCGAAAAGCCGTGCAATTCTTGCTGCGGCATTTCCCGCTCTCGATGTTTCCGACGCAGCACTTGCGCATATGGGATTGCTCGAGAGCGAATGGCAGGGCCGTGCGCTCCGCATCCTGCGTCTCAGTTATTCCGGCGAGCGCGCCTACGAAATCTATGTCGGCGCAACTGCCGGTGAACAGCTTTGGAGCCGCCTGCTCGAAGCAGGCAGGCCGCTCGACTTGAAACCTTACGGCGTCGAGGCGCTCGGCGCGCTGCGCGTCGAAAAGGGCCATGTCGCCGGACCTGAAATCGATGGGCGCACGACGCTCGACGATCTTGGCCTCGGCCGCATGGCGGGCAAGCGTACCGGCTTCGTCGGCGACGTGCTGCGACGGCGCCCCGCCTTCCAGGCGCCCGACCGCCAGCGCCTGGTCGGACTGGAATGCATCGAAGAGGGAAAACGCCTTCGCGGTGGCGCCATCCTGTTCCTGCCGGGCGAGAAACCTTACGGCCACGGGCGCGGCCGCGTCACCTCCGTCACCTTCAGCCCCGAACGCGGCCACTATGTCGGGCTGGCCTTGCTTTCCGGCGATGTCGCCAGCGAAGGAAGCGAGGTCGTGGCCGTCTATCCGATGAAGGCCGAAACGGTCCGTGCCCGCGTCGTCTCGCCGGTATTCCTCGATCCGCAGGGGGAACGACTGCATGGCTAGCCCGGATTTCAGCCTGTCCGTGGTCGATTGCCCACTCATCCAGATCGAGGGCTGGGACGGCACGCTGGGGCAATTCGAATCGAGCCTCTCTGCGTCGCTCGGCACGAAACTTCCCGCCTCGGTCGGAGAGACGGTCCGTCATAAAGGTTTTCTCGTCATCCGCGTCGCGCCTCGCCGCTTGTGGCTGGCTCTCGACGACGGCGCGCAAGCATCTTCGCTTGCCGTCGACCCGGATCTCGGCTGTTCGGTTTCTCTCGGCGAGGGTCGCGTGCGTTTCAGAATGGCCGGGGCGGACATCGCAGGAGTGCTCTCCAGATGCATCGCCGTCGACTGGTGCGCGCCGGCGGCCGCCCCGGGCCGCGCCGTGCTGACATCCTTGCACCATGTGCCCGTGCTGTTCCTGCGCAGCGGCGAGACCGCGTGCGAACTCATCGTGCCGCGAAGTTTTTCGCAAAGCCTCTCGGACTGGATTGCTGACGCTGCGGGGTAGGGAAAGGACCAGGCGCGAACGCTCCCCTCAGGAGGAGCCACTCCACGGTCTCGCTCCTTGGATGATCTCTTGAGCACGCGCGGCAAAGCGACCGGCGAGCGGCCACTTGCCGGCCGCATCGGCCGACGCCGCGCTGCCTGCCCGCGCCCGGTCGGCGATGCCGACGAAGATCACAGCGAAACGGAACAGTGAAAAAACCAGGTGGAAGCGTTGCAGGGGCGCAGTGGGCACGGCATGCGTGAAATAATGGTCGAGGAATTCGCGCTGGTTGGGGATGCCGAGGGCAGGATGATCGAGGCCGAGGATGCCGCCATATTCGTCCGAGGTCGAATGCCAGGTCATCGAGCAAAAGCCGAGATCGGCGAGCGGATGGCCGATCGTCGACAGCTCCCAATCGAGAATGCCGATCACCTCCGGCTTGCCGGGATGGAACAGCAGATTTCCGAGGCGGAAGTCGCCATGGGCGATCGACACGCGTCCATCATCCGCGGGCAGATGCTGCGGCAACCAGTCGGCGACCGCATCGAGTGCCGGAATTCTGTCGCTCGGCGATTCCCTGAGCTGCCGGGTCCAGCGGCCGATCTGGCGCTCGAAATAGTTGCCGGGCCGGCCGTAATCGCCGAGACCGACCGCGTCGGGACGGACAGCATGCAGTTTGGCCATCGCTTCGGCCATGCCGAAATAGATGGCGCGTCGCTCAGCGGGTGAAAGGCCAGGCAGCGAACAGTCGTGGAAGACGCGACCATCCAGCCGCTCCATCAGGTAGAACGGCGTGCCGAGCGGCTCGGCGCCGGCGTGAAAGAGCACCGGCCGCGGCACCGGCACGTTGGTCGCTGCGAGCGCTTCAAGCACGCGGAACTCGCGGTCGACGGCATGCGCCCCGCGCAGGATCGGCCCGGCCGGTTTCTTGCGCAGCACCATGCGATGCGCACCATAGTCGACGAAGTAGGTGGGGTTGGACTGCCCGCCGCCGATCCGCTCGAGCGTCATTGCGGCATCGCCGAAGCGGTTCGCGAGAAAGCCCTTCAATGCAGCAGGATCGAAATCCGCATTCAACGGCATCTTTTCCTCCTGAGATGCCACCCGGCGTCCGCTATGCCTCGCCTTCGACGGTCCAGCGCCAGAAGCCCCTCTCCTCGTCGTTGAGGAAACGGTTCAGCACCATCTTGTGGACCTCATCGGCGCCGTCGACCAACCGCGCCTGGCGCGCATAGCGGTAGATCCATTCGAGCACCGTGTCCTTGGAATAGCCCCGCGCGCCGTTGATCTGGATCGCCACATCGGCCGCGTCATGCAGCACATTGGCGACCTGGACCTTGGCCATCGACACATCCTTGCGGGCAAAGCCGCCGCGGTCCAGTTCCCACGCAGCCTTCATCACCAGCAGGCGGCCGATCTCGATGCGCATGGCAAGATCGCCGAGCTTCAGCTGGACGCTTTCGCGGTCGGCGAGGCGCTGGCCGAAACCATGGCGCTCGGCAGCGTAGGCGCGCGCGATCTCAACGCAGCGCTTGGACAATCCAAGCCAGCGCATGCAGTGGGTAAGCCGCGCCGGGCCGAGCCGCACCTGCGTCACCTTCATGCCCCTGCCCTCGCCAACCAGCATGTCTTCGACAGGGATTTCGAGCCCCTCGAATTCCAGCTCGCAATGCCCGCCATGCTCCTCCGGGCCCATGATCTCGATGCGGCGAATGATATGCCAGCCCGGCTGGTCCTTGTGGAACATCAGGGCCGACAGACCGTGGCGCGAGTCGTCCGAGGTTCGCGCGATCAGGATGAAATGGCTGGCCTGCTGCGCGCCGGTGATGAACCATTTGCGGCCGGTCACCACGTATTTGTCGCCGCGCCGCTCCGCACGCGTCATGATCATCGCAGGGTCCGAGCCGCCGCCGGGATGCGGTTCGGTCATGGCAAAGGCCGAGCGTACCTGGCCCTCGACGATCGGCTTCAGCCATTTTTCCTTCTGCGCCAGCGTGCCGAGCGCCTCGAGCACCATCATGTTGCCATCGTCGGGCGCTGCCGAATTGAACACCACGGGCCCGAAGATCGACCGGTTCATCTCCTCATAGCAAACCGCAATATCCATCTTGCCGAGACCGGCGCCGCCGCTTTCCAGCTTGAGCTGCAGGCACCACAGGCCCGCCATACGCGCCTTGGCGCGAAGCGTCTCCAGCAGCGGCAAGGCGATATTTCCATGTGCGTCATAGGACGTCTTGTCGGCCTCGAGCGGCAGGATCTCACGCTCGACGAAGTCGGCAATGCGGACGCGGTAATCTTCGGTGCGGGCGGGAATGTCGAAATTCATGGACAAACTCCCAGCGTTGAAACGAGGTGGCCACATCGATGGACGAGATCGCCGAAAAGCATCGGGTCCATATCTGAAATCGAGCGCGCGCTCGTTTTCCTTATTCGCCTCTATCCTCTTTTGCAGCTGCCGTCATCCGGCGAAGCGTGGTTCCGCCACGCCCTTGATGCCAAGGCCGGTTATCGCAAACAAGCTGCCGCGCAGGACGCCATCGCCGGGGAGGCGCGGTAACGACCACCACGACTTCGATCTTCATGCCGTCCTCCTCTGTTGGCACCGTGCGGCGATAGGCGAGCCGCCTCAGAACGCGACCTTGTCGCCGCCCTTCAGTGACAGGATCTCGCGCGCCTCGTCGGGCGTCGCCACTTCCATGCCAAGCCCCTCGATGATCTTGCGGGCAAGCACCACCTGCTCCGCGTTCGATTTGGCAAGCTTGCCCTTGCCGGCCCACAGACTGTCTTCGAGCCCGACGCGGATGTTGCCGCCAAGGGCTGCCGACTGCGCCGCGATGCGCAACTGGCTGGCGCCGGCACCGAGCACCGACCAGCGGAACTGGTCGCCGAACAGCCGGTCGGCGGTGCGCTTCATATGGGCGACATCTTCGGGATGGGTGCCGATGCCGCCAAGCAGACCGAACACCGACTGCACGAAGAACGGCGGCTTGACCAGCCCGCGATCGGCGAAGTGCGAGAGATTGTAGAGATGGGCGATGTCGTAGCACTCGAACTCGAAGCGCGTGCCGTTGTCGTAGCAGGTCGCAAGGATGTATTCGATGTCCTTGAACGAGTTGCGGAAGACCAGGTCACGCGTCGCTTCCAGATGCGGCTTTTCCCAGTCGAACTTGAAAGTCTCGTATTTGTCGACGAGGTGATAGAGCCCGAAATTGATCGAGCCCATGTTGAGCGAGGCGACCTCTGGCTTGAACTCGGCGGCCGGGCGCACGCGTTCCTCGACCTTCATGTAGGGACTGCCGCCGGTGGTGATGTTGATGGCGGCATTGGTGGCCTGCTTGATGCGCGGCAGGAAGCGGGCGAAGGCCGCCGGCGTCTGGTCGGGCTTGCCGGTCTCGGGGTCGCGGGCATGCAGGTGCAGGATCGCCGCACCTGCCTCCGCCGCCGCGATCGCCTCGGACGCGATCTGGTCCGGCGTGATCGGCAGATAGGGCGACATGGTCGGTGTATGGATCGCCCCTGTCACCGCACAGGTGATGATAATTTTGCCCCTGGTCTGCGTAGCACCGGGCTTGCGGCTTGTTTCCGTCATCTTCCAAACTCCTGATCCGATTTTTTCTTGTGCGCGGCCAGCGCCATCAGCCGGCGGTCGCGCCAAACCTGCCGTTCGCCGAGTTCTTCCCGCGGCAGCCGCTTGCGGCGGTCGGCCTCCACCGTCTCGATGACTTCGCCGGCCCAGTCGACGCGGCGCAGCATCTGCGGAAAAATGTTGGCATAGATCGATTGATAGCGCTCGATATAGTCGCGTACACCGCCCGGCGCATTAAGGTCGATCGTTTCGAACGGACCCATGAACGACCAGCGCAGCGCCAGCCCGTCGCGAATGCCGATATCGACATCCTCGACGCTGGCATAGCCGTCGGCGACAAGTCGAAAAGCCTCCTCCAGCAGCGCGCCCTGCAGGCGGTTCATGATGAAGCCGTCGAGCTCGTGCTTCATCACCAGCGGCGCGTGGCCCGCATCGACGAGGAAGGCGCGGGTCCTTTCGACCGTTTCGGAAGACGTCCATGGCGCCGGCACGACTTCCGCGGCCGGGATGAGGTAGGGCGGATTGATCGGATGCACGACCAGGCAGCGGTGCCGCCCTTGCAGATGGTCGGTGAATTTCGACGGCAGCAACGCTGAGGTGGAACTGGCGATCACCGCTTGCAGACCGGCCATTGCATCGATCTGCGAGAACACCTCGCGCTTCACGTCGAGGTTTTCGGGCGTGTTCTCCTGGATATGGACCGCATCGGCCAGCGCTTCTTCGAGCTCCGCAACGACGGCAATGCGACCAAGCACGACGTCGATTGCCTGCCCCCGCAGCAGATCATTCGCAGCGAGGTCGCCGAGCACGCCGGCGATGTAATCGTGCGCACCTTCGGTCGCGGCCGGCGACTGGTCCCACATCCGCACATCGTGGCCGGCGCGGGCAAAACTGATCGCCCAGGCCCGCCCGATGAACCCGCTGCCGACAATCGCTACTTTCATCATGGTCGGGCTCCTCAAAGGGTTTCGACATTACCGTCGACGCCGAGCGACTGGCCGGAGATGTTGATCGCCGCATCGGACAACAGGAAAGCGACCATCGCGGCGACGTCATAGGGGCTGGTCATGCGTCGCAGCGAGATGTTGTGGAGATAGCGCTCCGTCATCTCCTCGTTCGACACACCGAGCTGTCTGGCCCGGTCGGCGATAACCTTGTCGATGCGTGGTCCCTCGATGATGCCGGGCAGGATGGCGTTGACCCTTATCCCGTGCGGTCCGAGTTCCTTGGCAAGGCTTTGCGTGAAACCGATGACGCCGAACTTGGCCGCCGAATAGGGGGTGCGGAAAGCGTAGCCATGGCGGCCGGCGGCGGACGACATCGAGACGATCGAGCCGCCGCCCGCCGCCTTGATCAGCGGCACGGCACGCCTGGCGCAGAGGAACTGGCCGGTCAGGCAGATGTCGATGCAGCGCCGCCACTCCGCCGGATCGATTTCGTCGACGCCGCCGGTCGGCCCGGCGATGCCGGCATTGTTGATCAGCGCGTCGAGGCCGCCGAGCTTTTCCTTCACCGTCTCGAACAGCCGGTCGACGTCGTCGTCGCGCGAGACATCGGCCTTGACCGCGGCGACCAGGGCGATCCTGTCCGGAGCGGCGGCCAGCGCCTCGTCGGAGACGTCGCAAACGACGATGCGCGCGCCGAGCCGCGACAGCGTTTCTGCAATGGCCAGGCCGATGCCGCCGGCGCCTGCCGTCACCAGCACGCGCTGCCCGTTCAGCCCGGTCAGAAAATCATCCGCCGATGTCGGCGCCCCTTTGCTCATCGTGTATCCCTTCTCATTGCAGCCGCCGTTCGAGCAGCGCCATGACAGCGCCCAGAGCGACCAAGCCGTACAATATTGCCCCTGAAATTGTGACGAAAGCACTGCCCTCTGCGAGGGCGACGGACGATTCCGTAATGTGAAATTTCTGCTTCAGCTGTTGTGAAGGGTCTGTTGCGCAATTCGCCAGGCCTGCTCCACATGCCGCCGGGCCGCGGCTTCGGCGGCATCGCCGTTGCGCGACTTGATCGCGTTCATGATGTCGGTCATTTCGGCAATTGCGGCATCGCGGCGATTCTCCGAAGCGATGGTCATGGAACGCAGCTGGTTGATGCGGACGTTCAGACCCTGGACGATCTCCCAGGCGATGCGCTTGTCGGCGGCATCGAAAAGCACCTCGTAGAATTTTGTGGTCGCCCGCATCACCTCGATCGGATTGGCTGATGCCCACGCCTTGAGCAGCACATCGAACGCGCGCTCAAGCGCGGCGATCTGGCCCTCAGTCGCCGTCAGCGCGCAGGAGCGCGCCGCGATGCCCTCCATCAGGGCGCGCAGTTCATAAATCTCGTCGGTGCGGCTGAGATCCGGCCTGGCCACCGCGGGTCCGTGGCCAGGTATCATCTGGACGAGGCCCTCGGTCTCCAACTGCCGCAGAACTTCGCGCACTACCGAGCGGCTGACGCCGAGCTGGTCGCAAAGCGGCCGCTCGACCAACCGTTCGCCAGGCTGGAAATGAAACCCCATGATCGCATCGCGCATGCGCTCCAGCGCCAGCGTTCTCAGCGTCTTGGCGGATCGTTCGATCCTCAGTGTGTCGTCGGCCAATTCATCACCTCCCAGGCATCCGCAACAAACAGATTCGACGATCCGTTGACAAGCGATTTGGTCTTCAATAGTATGGTATACCATAAGACAACGAGGCAAAAGCGGAACTTTTCCGAATGCCTCGCCGACCCGACCACCGAGGACTCGATGAAGCCGGCCATTCGAAAGATCGTCACCTATGTCGAGAACACGCTGATCGAAGGCGGCAAGACGGCCCCCCGGCCGCTGCGGCTGATCGGCGTGGCGGCAGTGCTCGACAATCCCTGGGCCGGACGCGGTTTCACTGACGATCTTTCTCCCGAGATCCGCGCCTATGCGCCGGTTCTGGGGGAGATGCTGACCCATGAAATCCTCACAGTCGCCGGATCCGGCGAAGCGATCGAAGGCTACGGCAAGGCCGCAATCTGCGGCACGTCGGGCGAGATCGAGCATGCCTCGGCGCTCATCCACACGCTGCATTTCGGCAACCACTATCGGCGTGCCGTCGGCGCCAAGACCTATCTTGCCTTCACCAACCTGCGCGGCGGGCCGAACACGCCGATCATGATCCCGCTCATGGACAAGAACGATGAAGGCCGACGTTCGCACTACCTGACGGTGCACTTCCAGATCGGCGACGCGCCGGCGCCGGACGAGTTGGTGGTGGCGCTTGGCGCCTCGATCGGCGGACGACCGCATCATCGCATCGGCGACCGCTACCAGGATCTCAAGGAGGTCGGCGACCTGCATGGTTGAGCTGACGGACCGTGGCTGGCATCGCGGAACGGCGCCTGACGGCACCGGTTTCATCCGTGCCGGATCCGGCGCGCCGGTCCTTCTCATCCACGGTGTCGGCATGAACGCGGCGATCTGGGCACCCCAGATCGAGCTGATGAAAAACAGATGGGATGTGATCGCAATCGACATCCTGGGACACGGCCAGTCGCCGTTGCCGCCCGAGGACGCCAGCCTTGCCGATTATGCCGGACAGGCAATTCGGCTTCTCGATCACCTTGGCCTGGATGCCGTCTCGATCGTTGGCCATTCGATGGGGGCGCTGGTCGGGCAGGAAATCGCTCTCAATGCACCCGAACGGGTTCGCAGCCTCGTCTCGCTCAATGCGGTTTTTCGCCGCCCGGCGGAGCTTGCGCAGGCAGTGCGCGAGCGCGCCGCCGAACTGAATGGCGCGGAAAACCCGTCGGGGACGGACGCAACGATCGCGCGCTGGTTCGGCAACCCGGTCCCCGACAGCCTGGCCGAGGCGGCAAGGATGACGCGCGTGGCACTGCAAAGCGTCAACTCCGAGGGCTATGCGCGCACCTATCGACTTTTCGCCCATGCCGATGCGGCGCATGGCGATCGTCTTTCCGGTCTCGCAATGCCGGCCCTGTTCATGACCGGCTCGCAGGACAGGAATTCCTCGCCTGCGATGTCGGCAGCGATGGCCCGCCTCGCGTCGCGCGGTCGCTGTGTCGTTCTGGAGGGCGAGCGACACATGATGGCCATAGCCTCGCCTGACGTGGTCACGCGGCGCATTGCCGATTTTCTAGAGAGCAACGACGGCGCAAGCATATCGGCGCGACCGGCAATGGACACAGCCTTCGACGCGGGCGAATTCAGGCGGGCGCTCGGTTCCTTCCTGACCGGCGTTACCATCGTCACCGCGATCGGGCCGGAAGGAGAACCTCGAGGCTTCACCGCCAATTCGTTTACATCCGTTTCGCTCGATCCGCCGCTTGTGCTGGTCTGCATCGCCAAGAAGGCGCTGGGTCATCCGGTGTTTTCGACCTCGAAGTGCTTTGCCGTCAACGTGCTCTCGGAGGAACAGCGAGCCGCATCCGGCGTCTTCGCTTCGAAATCGCAGGACAAGTTCTCGGCTGTCGAGTGGCGCTTCGGCCCGACCGGCAGCCCGCTGCTCGCTGGATCGGTGGCTACGTTTGACTGTGACATGGAGCAGTTGGTCGACGCCGGCGACCATTCGATCCTCATCGGCCGCGTTCGCGAATTCTCCCACAATTCATCGCAGCCCCTCGGCTATTGCCGTGGCGCCTATGTCTCGCCCGGCCTCACCCAGGAAGCACTGGCGGCCGCGCCACCCGACATGGAGGTCGGCGCCATCCTCGAAGATGAAGGCCGCGTGCTGTTCCTCGAAACCGCCGACGGCTTTTTCGAACTGCCGGCGGGCCGAGGGCTCGGGCCACCCGGCGACACGCGAAGCCTCAGGGGACGCCTCGCCGCGAAAGCCATCGAGGCTCATCTCGGATTCCTGTTTGCGGTCTGGGACGACGCCGCAAGCCCATCGCGAACGCATGTCTACTACCGCGGCACGGTAGCCGCGCCCCACTCCAGCGATCGCCAGGTCCGGCTCGTCGACATCGACAGGATTGCCGGACTGAACATCGCCGACGCTGCCGTGCGCTCGATGCTCGCCCGCTATGTTCGCGAATGTCGGGAGGATGCGTTTGGAGTCTATGTCGGCAACGAGGTCGAAGGTGAAGTCCGTCCGCTCGCCAAGCCGGTAGCAATCAACACTTCCAGTCCGGGTCAACAGATATGAAGTTCTCGCTCTTCGTCCATATGGAACGCTCGGACCCGGCAAAGCCGCATGCCGACCTCATCGATGAGCTTGAGGAACTGGTCGTGATGGCCGAGGCGGCAGGCTTCGAGACGGGCTGGATCGGCGAACACCACGGCATGGAGTTCACCATCTCGCCAAACCCGTTCATCAACATCGCCTATCTCGGCGCCAGGACGAAGCGCATCCGGCTCGGCACAGGAACCGTCATCGCGCCGTTCTGGCATCCGATCAAGCTCGCCGGCGAGGCAGCCATGACCGATGTCGTCACCGGCGGCCGGCTCGACATCGGCATCGCCCGCGGCGCCTACAGCTACGAGTACCAACGCCTGTTCCCTGGGCTCGACGCCTGGGGCGCGGGCCAGCGCATGCGCGAGATCATCCCGGCCATCAAGGGCCTCTGGGAAGGCGATTTCGAGATGTCCGGCGAATTCTGGTCGTTTCCCTCGACCACCTCGTCGCCCAAGCCGGTGCAAAAGCCGCACCCGCCGATCTGGGTGGCGGCGCGCGATCCGAACTCGCACGACTTCGCCGTCTCCAACGGCTGCAACGTCCAGGTGACGCCGCTCGCCTCCGGCGACGACGAAGTAACCAGCCTGATGGAGCGCTTCAACGCGGCGTGCGCGGCGCATCCTGACATGGCCCGCCCCGAGATCATGCTGCTGATGCACACATTCGTTGCCGAAGACGCCGCCGATGCGGAGCAACTGACGAGGGACCTGTCGCTGTTCTACTGCCAGTTCGGCGCGTGGTTCCAGAACAAGAAGCCGGTTCGCCAAGGCATATTGGAAGCGCTCTCCGACGACGAGATCGCAGCCATGCCGCAATATGCGCCGGACAAAATCCGACAGAACCTGGTCATCGGCGAAGCCGAAGAGGTGATCACCCGGCTTAAGGCATATGAGGCGCTCGGCTATGACCAGTACTCGATCTGGATCGACAGCGGTCTACCGCACGAGCGCAAGAAGAAGTCGCTGCAGCTGTTCGTCGACAAGGTGATGCCGGCCTTCGGGCATGGGAGGCCGCAATGACCCTTGTGGCCTTCAGCAACTTCATAGATGGGGCGTTCGATACGCCGACAGCCACCTTCGAAAGCATCGATCCATCAACCGGAGCGCCCTGGGCGACGATGCCCGCCGCAACCGAGGCCGATGTCGACCGCGCCGTCGAGGCGGCGCACCGGACGCTGCACTCGGCCGCATGGGCCTCGCTGACGGCGACGGCGCGCGGCAAGCTGCTGGTGCGCCTCGGCCACCTGGTCGTCGCCAATGCCGGCCGCCTGGCCGAACTGGAAACGCGCGACACCGGCAAGATCATCCGCGAGACCCGCGCCCAGATCGCCTATGTCGGCGACTATTATCGCTACTATGGCGGGCTTGCCGACAAGCATGAAGGCTCGCATGTGCCGATCGACAAGGCCGATATGGACGTCACCATCCGACGCGAGCCGATCGGCGTCGTCGCTGCCGTCGTGCCGTGGAATTCGCAGCTCTTCCTTTCGGCCGTCAAACTCGGCCCGGCGCTGGCCGCCGGCTGCACGGTCGTCCTGAAAGCCTCGGAGGATGGTCCAGCGCCGCTGCTGGCCTTCGCCGAACTCGTTCATGGGGCCGGATTTCCCGCCGGAAGCGTCAACATACTGACCGGGTTCGGACACGATTGCGGCCGGTGCCTGACAAGTCATCCGCTGGTTTCACGCGTCGCCTTCACCGGCGGGCCTTCGACCGCTCGCGCTATCGTCCGCAACACGGCGGAAAATCTCGCCTATACGACGCTGGAGCTGGGCGGGAAAAGTCCGGTTGTCGTTTTCGCCGACGCCGACTTGGACAGCGCGGCCAACGCGGTGGTGGCCGGGATTTTCGCAGCGTCTGGACAAAGCTGCGTCGCCGGCTCCCGGCTGCTTGTCGAGCGTTCGATAAAGGCCGAGTTCCTGGACAGGCTGAAGCACAAGGCCGAGGCCATCAAAATTGGTGATCCGCAGGATCCAGCCACCGAAATGGGACCGCTGGCAACGCCACGTCAGCGGGAATGGATCGAGAAGATCGTTGCCGAGAGCCTCGCCAATGGCGGGACGTTGGTCACCGGCGGAAAAAGGCCCGACAATCATCCGTACGGCTTCTACTACGCACCGACCATCATCGATGCCGAGGATTCAGCGCTGCCCTGCGTGCGCGAGGAATTGTTCGGTCCGGTGCTCAGCGTTCTCACCTTCGACACGGAAGCCGAAGCCCTGGCGCTTGCCAACGATACGCCGTTCGGCCTCGCTTCGGGCGTGTTCACCACCAATCTCGCCAAGGCGCACCGCATGGCGCGCGACATCCATGCCGGCATCGTCTGGGTCAACACATACCGCGCCGTTTCGCCGCTCGTGCCGTTCGGCGGCTATGGTCAGTCGGGGTTCGGCCGCGAGGGCGGGCTCGACGCCATCCGCGACTACACGCGCTCGAAGTCGGTGTGGATACGCGTATCCGACGAGCCGATCCCGGATCCGTTCGTCATGCGATGAGGCAGCGTCAACGCGCAATTTCACAAAACAAGAAAGCAACCAACAGAGGAGAATGAGATGAAACTGATTTTGACCGGCATTTTGGCCGCACTCCTGGCAGCCACTGCCGCACACGCCGATGAAATGGTGTTCACCAGCTGGGGCGGAACCACCCAGGAGGCGCAGACCAAATCCTGGGCTGCTCCGTTCGAAGCGGGTTCTGGGATCAAGGTCCTGCAGGACGGCCCGACCGACTACGGCAAGCTGAAGGCCATGGTGGAAGGCGGCAGCGTCGCCTGGGACGTCGTCGATGTCGAAATGGATTTCGCCATCAAGGCGGCCAAGGACGGCCTGCTCGAGCCGATCGATTTCAACGTCGTGGCGAAGGCCGATCTCGATCCTCGCTTCACCACCGAGCATGCGGTCGGCAGCTTCTACTACTCCTTCGTTCTAGCCTGGAACAAAGGCGCGGTGCCGGGCGAACCGGCGGGCTGGGCCGACATGTTCGACCTGACGAAATTTCCCGGCAAGCGCACTTTTTACAAATGGTCGGCGCCGGGCGTCATCGAAATCGCGCTGCTGGCCGACGGCGTGCCGGCGGACAAGCTCTATCCGCTCGACCTCGACCGGGCGTTCAAGAAACTCGACACGATCAAATCGGAAATCGTCTGGTGGGACAGCGGCGCCCAGTCGCAACAGCTGATCGCTTCCGGTGAAGCAGCGTTCGGGCAGCTCTGGAACGGGCGTGTCTTCGCCCTCGAGCAGGACGGCGCCGACGTCGGCGTATCCTGGAAACAGAACATGACCGCCGCCGACGTGCTCGTCATCCCCAAGGGGTCGAAGAACAAGGCGAGCGCCATGAAATTCCTGGCCGCTGCGACAAGCCCGAAAAGCCAGGCGATGTTTGCTGAAGCAAGCGGCTACGCCCCCATCAACACGGCAGCCAAGGCCGAAATGCCGGCCGATGTCGTCAAGTCGCTGCCGGACGCCTATGTCGACGGGCAGATCAACCTCGACATGAACTACTGGGCTGAAAACCGCGATAAGATCGCCGAGCGCTGGTACGCCTGGCAGGCCAAATAGCCGCCGACCTCACCCATGAACCGGCGGGGCGTCGCTAGGGCGTCCCGCCTGAGCTGCCGGGATCATCGCCATGTCGGGCAATTTTCTTCATCGACAGCCAATCCTCCGAAGGCCCGACGGTATCGGCGGCGCCCTACCAGCGCTAACTCTTATCGCCCTGTTCTTCGTGGTGCCGGTTGTTGCGCTGCTGTTGAGCAGCGTGACCGAACCCGTGCCGGGCCTGCAGAACTACGCCACCCTGTTTGGCGACGGCACCTATGCGCGGGTCTTCTTCAACACATTTCTGGTCGCCACCGTCGTCACCGCCGTAACCGTGATCGTGGCGTTTCCAGTCGCCTGGATGCTGGCGATCATGCCGCCTGCCCTCGGCTCGATCGTCTTCGGCATCATCATCCTGTCGATGTGGACCAATCTGCTCACCCGCACCTATGCCTGGATGGTGCTGCTCCAACGCACCGGCGTCATCAATCGGACGCTGATGGATATCGGCCTGATCAGCGAGCCGCTGCCGCTGATCAACAACCTGACCGGCGTCACCATCGGCATGGTCTACATCATGCTGCCCTTCATGATACTGCCACTGGTCGGAACGCTGCGCGCCATCGATCCGATGACGCTGCGCGCCGCCGCGCTGTGCGGCGCCAGCCCCTTCGACGCCTTCCGCCGCATCCTGCTGCCCTTGTCGCTTCCCGGCATCGCTGCAGGCGGCCTGATGGTTTTCGTCATGTCGCTCGGCTATTTCGTGACACCAACGCTGCTCGGCGGCACCTCCAACATGATGCTCGCCGCAATGATCGCCCAGATGATCCAGTCCTTGCTCAACTGGGGGCTCGGAAGCGCGGCGGCTTTCATCCTGCTTTTGGTGACCATGGCGCTCTACGCGCTGCAGCTGCGCCTCGTCGGCGCCAAGCGCATGACAGGAGGCATCTGAGATGCTGCTCGACTACGACCGGCTGGGCTGGCTGCGCGCAGCACTTCTGGGTTTCACCGGCCTGGTTGCCGCGTTTCTGCTGCTGCCGGTGGTTTTCATCGTGCTTTTGTCGTTCGGGTCGTCGCGGTGGCTGGCTTTTCCGCCACCAAGCTGGACACTGAAATGGTATGAGGAGCTCTTCGCCGATCCGGCCTGGCTCGAAGCGGCGCTGACCAGCGCGCGCATTGCCACCATGGCCGCGATTCTTGCCGTCGTCATCGGGCTGCTGGCTTCTTTCGCGCTGGTCAGGGGACAGTTTCGCGGGCGCAATACGCTTCGCGGCCTGCTGCTGACGCCAATGGTGCTGCCGGTTGTCGTCTTCGCCATCGCCATCTATGCATTCTTCCTGCGGATCGGGCTCGGCGGCACCACGGCAGGCTTCGTCATCGCTCACACGGTCCTGGCACTGCCCTTCGCCATCATTCCGATCACTGCGGCACTCGAAGGTTTTGACAAATCCATCGAGGATGCGGCGATCGTCTGCGGCGCAAGCCCATTCGAAGCAAAACTCCGGGTGACCTTGCCGGCGATCAAGATCGGGATCTTCTCGGCGGCGATCTTCGCCTTTCTCGCCTCATGGGACGAGGTGGTGGTCGCGATCTTCATGGCCAGCCCCACCTTGCAGACCTTGCCGGTCAAGATCTGGGGCAGCCTGCGCCAGGATCTTAGCCCGGTCATCGCAGCGGCCTCCAGCCTTCTCGTTCTTCTGACGCTGAGCCTGATGATCGTAACCGCACTCATTCGGCGGAAATTGTCGAAATGACCGAACCGTTCCTCTCCATTCGCGACCTGCGCAAGGCGTTCGGCAGCTTCGTCGCCGTGCACGATGTCACCATCGACATACCCAAGGGCGAGTTCCTGACCTTTCTCGGCCCTTCCGGTTCTGGCAAATCGACGACGCTTTATGCGATCGCCGGCTTTCAGCACCCGACATCCGGCGACGTTCTTCTCGAAGGCAGGTCGCTGCTGTCGGTGCCGTCGCACAAGCGCAATATCGGCATGGTGTTCCAGCGCTACACGCTGTTCCAGCATCTCACCGTCGCCGAGAACGTTGCCTTTCCGTTGCGCGTGCGCCGCCGTCCGGACGCAGAGGTGAACCGAAAAGTCGCCGAGATGCTGTCGCTGGTACGGCTCGAGAGTTTCGGCGGCCGATATCCTGGCGCGCTTTCCGGCGGACAGCAGCAGCGCGTGGCGCTTGCCAGGGCGCTGGCCTACGATCCGCCGATCCTCCTGATGGACGAGCCGCTTTCGGCGCTCGACAAAAAGCTGCGCGAGGAGATCCAGGCCGAGATACGGCGCATCCACCGCGAAACCGGCGTAACGATCCTTTACGTCACCCACGATCAGGACGAGGCCCTGCATCTTTCGGATCGCATCGCCCTGTTTCGGGACGGGCGCATCGAGCAGATCGGCACCGGTGAGGACCTCTATCTGAGACCTGCGAGCGAATTTGTAGCCAGTTTTATCGGAAATTCCAATTTCCTGCCGGCCGAGCATCTTGAAACCGTCGACGGTGCCGCCACGATCCGCCTCGCCGATGGCTCGGTCGTCTCCGGCGTGAGGATCGATCAGGAGTTCAGCCAAGGCCAGAAAACCCGGCTGATGGTGCGGCCGGAAGCTTTTCGGCTGAGACCCGGCCCGGCCACTGCCGGGCTTGCGGTCGAATTCATCGACACCGCCTTCTTCGGCGAGCGGCGGCGCGTCATCGCGCGCACGGCCGCCGGCCAGGAGATCGACGTCAGGCCGACATCCGACATGGCGCAACCACAGGAAGGCATCGCCTCGAGCAGACAGATTTTTTTCGATCCCGCCGCCGCATTTCTGTTTCCCGCCTGACAGACGACCGTTTGACCTCAGCGCGGCGGATCAGCCGGCGCCTCGATGGTCACGCCGTATTTGGCGGCGATGGCCACGACCTTTGCCATCTCCGGCGTGCCGGCGGCGGTCGCGGCGTCCATTTCCGCGAACATCTGATCAAGGCCGCAACTCGGCGCGCAGAAGACGAGCACGCGAGCTGGCTTGTCGGCGTCATTGCGGATGGCATGGCGCCGGCCGCGTGCGCCGAAGAAGAAACCGCCGGCCGCAACGCGACGGGGCGCGGAGTCGCCCTCGAATTCGATGACGAGTTCGCCGCTCAGCACATAGAAGCCTTCATCCTCTCGGGCATGGATGTGCGGTGGCGTTGCCGCGCCCGGCGGAACCATGGACTCCCAGAGCGAGAAGGACCCGGCGGTCTCGGCACCGGTGGCTTTGTAGATATGGGTGATACCCAAAACGTTGAGCGTCGAGCCGGCCGCCGGCTCGCGCACGAACGCTTCGGCCGCTGCAGCTTTTGCATTCATCGTCGATCTCCTTCGTGGTTCGGGTCGCTCACCAGAAGATAGGCCTTGCCGGCAAAATCGGCGAGGTACGAGTGGCCGTGGGCAGCAATTTTCGCAGCAGCAATGCGGAGATGCTGCGGTTGCCGCGCCCGACGGCATCGGCTGGGCGGCGGCTTGAAATTTCCTCGGTCTCGCCCACGTACTGAAGCTACGCCGGCTTTCACCCGCGATAGCTGGAGCATCCGATGCCGAGCCGCCCCTATGCCATCCTTGAAGCGCCGTCCTCGCTGGGTCTGGCGACCGACGGCGTTGAAGCCTTGCCCGGTCGGCTGCTGGAACTGGGCCTCGCCGAACGCATCCATGCGCGCCGCGCCGGGCGGCTGGCCGTCCCGCCGAAAGACCCGAAGCCCGACCCTGCCACCCTGACGCTGAATGCCAAGGCGATCGCGGCGTGGTCACCCAAGCTCGCCGACGCCGTGGAGGAGGTGCTGCACGCCCGCGAATTCCCGGTGGTGCTGGGCGGCGACTGTACGATCCTGCTGGGTCCGATGCTGGCGCTGCGCCGGCGCGGCCGCTACGGCCTGTTCTTCATCGACGGCCACGCCGATTTCTTCCAGCCGGAAGCGGAGCCCAACAGCGAAGGCGCGTCGATGGAGCTGGCCTTCGTCACCGGCTACGGGCCGGCGCTGCTGACCGACCTGGAGGGCCGCCGCCCGTTGGTTCGTTCCGAGGACACTGTCGTCTTCGCGTATCGCGACCACGAGGACCAGGCCGAATACGGCAGCCAGCCTTTGCCAGCCGAGTTCATGGCCTACGATCTGCACGCCATCCGCCGCCTGGGCGTCGAAGCCGCCGCCCGGGCCGCCGTTGGCCACCTGACGCGGGCGGAACTCGACGGCTTCTTCATCCATCTCGACGCCGACTGTCTCGACGATGCGATCATGCCGGCGGTCGATTTCCGCGTGCCGGGCGGGCTGTCGTGGGACGAACTGTCGGCGGCGCTCCGCGTCATCCTGGCGAGCGGCAAGGCGGTTGGGCTCGAGGTCACCATCTACAATCCGCGCCTCGACAAGGACGGCAGCGCCGGCCGTGGCCTTGCTGATGTCGTGGCCGCCGCGCTCGGCACAGCCGCGCCCGATTGAGCGGACGGGAGCACTCTTGACCGTTGGGGCTTCGACTTCGCTGCCACACGCAACCACCTCTCCGAGCGAGAATCCCGCGCCTTATCCGCCCCCTGGATGATGGCAGGCAACCAGGCGACCGTCGCCCGTGCTCCGCAGCAGCGGACGTTCGTTGCGGTCGCGGGTGGTCTCCGCACCTTCGCCCAATCGCAAAAGACTACGACCAGCGAAGCCGAGCAGGATAGCTATTAAGATAGATAGGTCGGAGAGGCCAGCCTTAAGCCTATTTATTGGGCACGCGGGTGACATGGCTATTTGACAAGCAATGGCCGGCGGGTAAGCTTGTCGCATGCAGGGCTGTTCAGGCGATCCAGAGAGCCGGTTCCGAACGGAATGAGCATCGACGCCGCCATGGCGGTGGCGACCGATGTGCTGGAGCCCGTCGGTTTCACCTCATTCATCTATGACTATACGCCCGTGCCGGTCAGCCATAAGGGCGACCTGATCACCCCGTCGCTGATGGCTCTGCACAACGTGCCGCGCGACATGCAGGATCTCTGGTGCAAAGGCGGCTATTATCAGCTTGACCCGGTGCAGGAAGCCGCGCTCGCCGTATCTAGGCCGTTCCTCTGGTCGCACAAGGGCGTTCAGAGCACCGTCATGCAGCATGTGCTTCGGTCCAGGCATGATCCGGTGATCAGCTATCTGCTCGATACCAGGATGACCTGCGGCGTCACCGTGCCCATCCGTCTTGCCGGTGGGGATCTGGCCACCTTCACTGCGATCCGCGCCGATCCAGAGCCAGGGTTCGAGGCCGAAGCAAGGCAGTTAATCGCCGAAATCGGCGATCTGGGCCATCTCTTGCACGACTCCGTCTACGCCGGTTTCGATGCCGGCATCCGCACCTGCCCATACGTCCACCTGACGTCGCGCGAGCGCCAGTGCCTGCGCCTCGCCGCCGCCGGACTGACGGCCAAGCAGGTCGCGCGCGAGATTGGCCGCGCGGTGCCGACCGCAACGCTGCATCTCAACGCGGCGACACGCAAGCTTGGCGCGCGCAACCGCTTCCACGCCATCGCGCTGGCTGCCCACTACCGGCTGCTCGAGCCGGAGCATTGAGGCGCTCCGCCTGAGGGCTCCTCCCGCCAGGGCAAACCTATAAATAGTGCTAGCTGTAAATGCGCCGGGCCGCTTAGTACCGTCGGCCGCAAACAAGGCTTGAGAGGGTCCGTCACTTTGGTTCCTGCCGCGCCATGACCCGGAGCTTGGAACTGTGACGGCACATGCGACCACCGAAGGATTTAGCGACTACAGCGGCTACCGCACCTGGTATCGCGTGATCGGAGATCTCAACTCGGGCAAGCTGCCATTGGTCATCGCTCACGGCGGGCCGGGCTGCACCCACGACTATGTCGATTCATTCAGGGAGCTTGCCGATACCGGGCGGGCCGTCATCCACTACGATCAGATCGGCAACGGCAAGTCGACGCATCTGCCCGACAAGGGCGGCGACTTCTGGACCGTCGATTTCTTTTTGGGCGAACTCGATGCGCTGCTCGCTCACATCGGCATTGCCGAGCGTTACGCCCTGCTCGGCCAGTCCTGGGGCGGCATACTTTCGGCCGAACATGCCGTGCGACGCCCTGCAGGGCTCAAGGCATTGATCCTGGCCAATTCGCTGGCCTCAATGGCGCTATGGGTGGAAGGCGCGCTGCAATTGCGGGCCGGGCTGCCGGCCGATGTGCAACTCGCGCTTGACCGGCACGAGGCAGCCGGGACCACCGATCACCCGGATTATGTTGCGGCAACCAAAGCCTTCTATGACCGCCACGTCTGCCGTGTCCTTCCAACGCCGCGGGAGGTCGCCCGGACATTTGCGGCAATCGACGCGGATCCGACGGTTTATCACACCATGAACGGACCCAATGAATTCCACGTCATCGGCACGATGCGGAACTGGACCATCGTCGAGCGCCTGCATCTGATCGAGGCGCCGACGCTGGCGTTCCGCGGATTTTACGACGAAGCGACCGAAGCCTGCGTCCAGCCCTTTCTCGATCATATTCCCGACGTCGAAGGCATGGTCTTCCCAAATTCCAGCCATATGCCGCATGTCGAGGAGAAGGACGACTGCCTCGTCGCCGTCGGACGCTTTGTCGCCAAATACGATTGAGGCCTGCCCGCAACAGGCTATCCTTGTGCAAGCTTGTCGGTGCGGGGCCTGGCCATTGTTGATGCGTTCCGTCGCTCCTTGAGCGCCTGGGCCAGGAAATCCTTGACCGCATCGAGAACCGCGTCGCGTTCGTGGGATATGCCTGGCAGCAAATCGAAGCGCACGCGCGCACCCGCTTCCTCGAACGATCGACACAACGTCCTGAGGCGTTCCGGCCGCGTTCGCCCGGTATCGTTCGCACCCGGCATCCAATGGCTGCTGCCTTGGACATGCGTGATTTCCCAGGTCTCCAGATCGGCATCGCCGACGATCATCTGGACACGCACTTTTGCCAGCGCCGCGGCGTCGAAGCTGATGCCGAACTTCTCCGGCAGGTCACGAATGCCCACCCACCAGTTCCGCCCGGCATCGAGCAAGGTCACCGAGCCCGGCGCACCGATCGAAGCAGCCCATAGCCTGTCGGGATGGAGGATGGCGAAGCGATGGGTGAAATGCCCGCCGCCGGAAAATCCGAACATGGCGAAGCGGGTCCAGTCCTGATGATATTTTGCAACGACTTCCTCGACTATGGCGAGCAGCACCTGATCGTAGCGGATATCGCCCTCGATCATGTATTTGTACCCGCTGCGGGCGTCATCGCCGAGAACGCCGATTGGGAACAGCGGGCACAAGATAGCGCAGTCGTTCCAGCGTCCGAACTCGGCGAACGCGTCGCGAAAACCCAGGAACGAGGTGCGGCCGGTGCCATGGACGGCGACCAGCAGATCGACTTTGGCGCCTTCCCCAACGGCGGGCGGCACATACAGACAATAATGGAAGCGTGGGTCCGATTTGGAAGCAAAGATGGCGGTCGCGCCAAGATCGTATGTAGCGCGGCCGCGATCCGCAACGGACCCCGTGGTGATGTTCGTCAAGTCTACACCTCCTCAGACAGTGTTGGCATTCATGGCCAGCGTATACTGGTCGGCCCGTGTCGTGAACCGGAAGGTCGTTTCGGGCAGGCAGCCACGATGAGGACCTCGCATCGGAATCAGGGCGACGTCGTTGAAGACGATCTCGCTAAGTTCCGAGAGCATCTTTTCGCGCTTGGCATCGCTTCCGCTCGCCGGCTGCCAATGACATAGCGAGTTGAACTGGTGCCAAGCGTCACACTGCCTCGGCAGATTGCGACGAGGGCTGTATCTCCGGAACGGTGAAAACCGGCACCTCACCCTTGAAGCCTTGGAGTTCGAAGGCACCCGCCTGGACAACCGGCATCGACGCTCCTTGCGCAAATCCGGGACCAAGCACCAGGGGGATGCTCAGCTTTTTGGTCGTTGACTCGAGCCGTGCCGTGCGGTTCACCGGCGAGCCGATCGCGGTGTAATCGAAGCGCCGTTCGGAGCCGAAATTCCCTACGGAGCAGATGCCAGTCTCGATGGCGACGCCGATTTCGATAGGGGGGTGCCCGCGCGCGGTGAACGCGGCGTTTTCGCGCTTCACCCGTTCGATCAGGGCGAGCCCGGCTTCGAGCGCGCGCTCACGATGATCTGGCTGATCAAGCGGCGCGTTCCAGAAAGCTAGCACGGCATCGCCCATGAACTTATCGATGGTCCCGTCGCGCTTGAGTATCTCATCGGTCGCAAGGCCGAGGAAGTGATTGACCACCTTTCCGATTTCTTGGGCATCGAGTTGTTCGCTCATCGCCGTGAAGCCGCGTATGTCACTCAGCAGGATTGTGATCTCGCGCTTCTCTCCGGACAGGATCGCTTCGGTATCCGAATTTGCCAGGCGCTGCACCACAGAGGGCGACAGATATTGGGAAAACTGCCGCGCCAGGGTGGACCGGCGCTGCTCGCTGCGCCTGTAGAGGGCATAGCCTTCGAAGCCAGCTACGAGGATCGTCGCAAGCGCCGGCTGCAGTGGGTCATAGAGCGCACCCTGCAGGCTGTATTCGAGAGCGCCAAACACGAAGGGAATGGCAGCTAGGAGCCCCAGAGCGAATGCGCCAATCACGACCCGCTCGGCGAGCACTCCAGAAAGCCCGATGAAAACGATACCACTAAGGACAAACCAGAGCCGCTCGAGCATCCGCGCTTGCGCAGGCTCTACAAGAATTCGCCCGGCAAGCATCTGGCCGATTGCATCTGCGTGGATGTCGACGCCTGGTCGCGCCGAACGCGCCGGGGTAGGCAGATACTGCGTCAATCCCACGGCTGACAGATCAACAATGGCGATGGCGTTCCGCAGCAGCGGATCGCCGCGACCCGAAAGGATATTAGTGGCAGATATGCGCGGCGTGTTGGTGTCGGTTTCCCAAAGGCGGATGCTGCCCTGCGGCTCAAGTGGCACAATGGTCCCGGCCATCCTGAGCGCGTCAAACCCGGCGACATTCATCCGAGCTACGTAGCCGTTCTCTCCGGCGTAGAGGCGCAGGAGTTCGAGCGCGAACGACGGCCAGAGTTGCACGCCTTGAGCCGTATTTCGGAGCCAGAGCAGCGGCACATGGCGTAGTACGCCGTCGGGATCGGGCAAAGTGCGAATTACGCCGAGGCCTGCAGCGGCGCTCGAGAAATCAGGAAGGGAGCCTGTCAGACCGGTGAAGCCAGGAAGCGTCTCGGGTACCTGCCCGACGATCGACCAGCCGGCTTTGGGCTCTGCTTCTGAAACCGTCACCTCGTTGCCCAGGCTGACGGCGAGCGCCGTTCGATTTTTCGCCAGTGCGCTGGCGAGGCGCTTGTCTCCAGCGATGCCATCAGGAGAGATATCAGCCTCGGGCAGCACCAGCGCAAGCCCGATCACCGCGGCACCGGACTCGGCGACACCATCGACCAGATCGGCCAAAAGGCCACGGTTCCAAGGCCATCGCCCATATGCCTTAAGGCTCGCGTCGTCTATCGAGACAATGACAACAGGATTGCTCGTCGCCTGGCGCGGGGCGAGGGACTGGTAGAGGTCGTACGTGCGCTCGCGCAGGCGCGACAGCGGCCCGTCGAAAGCAAAATGGCAAGCGAGCAGCAAGAGTACGACCGCAAGACCAGGTATTTTCCGCCTGGCAGCCCGCCGCCAATCAAGCGAGGGGCTCATGCCGCTCGGCCAGCCTTACCGGCAGTCGGGAAAGCAGTCATCGTCCTCATCATCCACCCCACTGCCTACAGGGGGCGTTGGGCTGTCAGGGAACTCCATGGCCACGCCGGGCAATGCGCCGTCGGTGGACTTGCAGGCTTTGAGCGAATTGCCGAGTGCTGACGCACAAATCGCGCTTACGTTCAGCCCCGGACCCGGTTCGCCTGGCAGGCCGGTGCCGGCTATTCGATCGATGCTGTCCAAAATCGGGAACGCGTCGATACCGCCGTAGCCGGTCAGCAGTTTGTCATTGTCCGACGTGCAGGCGTGGCCCGGGTTTGTGATCACGAGCTTGCGACCATTCATCATGCAGGTCATGCGGCCGGCGCGCAGTATGCCGACGGTCTGACCAGCAATCACAAGCACCTCAATGATGCCACCTCTGGCTCCGAGCACCATGTGTGGCGTCGCAACTTGCATGTCGCCGCCTTTCGAAACCTGGCCGCCGTAAAAACGGGCCAGGCCGCTGTTCATCCTGATGTCGATCTTTCCTGATCGGGACCCCGGATTGTAGACGAATTCATCGATCGTCAGGCTGGTGTTCGGACCAATCTTGGCGCTCGACTCGTCCCGGAACACGAGCATTCCGAGACCGGTGATATTGCTGCGCAGCTGGTCGCCGAGTTCGACGCCAGCGCCGACGTTCATCGCCTCGCCGTGATTGCGGATGATGTTGGTCTGGTAGGCCGTCATGGACCCAACCGTTTCAGCGCCAGATGGTGCCGCAAAGGCAAGGCAGGCGATACAAGTGGCTATCTGACGATACAGGGTCCTCATCGCGGCCTCTTTCAGTTGAGTGTCAACGTGTAGCTCACGAGCAATTCGAATGAATCTCGGTCGCCGCTGGCGATCTCGAAGTCGGTTTCGCGATAGGCGAGATCGACACTGACCTTCTGCCATTCAGTGAGCTGAAAATCGCTTTCCGAGGCAATGCGCCAGAAGTCGCTCTGGATGTTCGTGCCGATGCCGACGGACAAGTCGGGAGTGTCGCTGTGGCCGGCCGAGACGGCGACCTGGTGAGACCATGCGAAAAGGTCCGGTACTTCCATCACCACGCCGCCGTAGCGGACCTCTCCCATGTAGCTACGGCCGATTTCGCCAGCTCCGGAGGCGAAGTCAGTCGAGCCGACTAGGCGCAGTCCGAGCGCCTGGCCATTGCGGAAGCGGTAGCTGCCGCCTGCCTCATAGAAGACCCTGCTATCGGCGAAGATGCCTTTCGAGCTGCTTAGATCGATGTAGCCGGCACCTGCAAAAAGCGTCGTCTCGACGGTGGGGCGCACGAGGAAGCGCCCACTTAGACCGACGCCGGTCTCGTGAACGTCGCTGTCGAAGCGATCTGTGACGGCGAACGCGGAAAGTAGCAGCCGTAGCGAATCGATCCCGCTGTTGGGCAGTCCCTTGTCCAAGGTAATGGCGGCGTTCCCGTGGATAAAAGTCTCCTCGGCACTGGGAACCGACAGGTCTTTGGTGAAAAAGCGCTCTGTCGCTGCCAGCGAGCCCGAGAGGACAAGTGCATCAGCACTTGGCGTCCCGAGATCCCATCGGATAAAGCCTTCCGCCCGCCCATAGGGCGAGACCAAGGTGCGGTCGTCTTCGGCCCCGCCCGGCTCAAAATCGGTGGATGCGCTGAACATGCCGCCAGTCAGAGCGATTTCCCAGGTGACGCCACGTAACGCGCGCTCGATGCGGGCGAGCAGGCGAACGGCTTCCTGCTGCTCATCCGCGGACAGGTCCCCGACCTCGAGGCCGTACTGCGCCTGCCGCCGGGCCAATTCATAGGAGCCGACATGATAATACAACCGGCTGGCCGAGAGCCGGGCACGCGCATCGCGAGGATGTTTGATGAGATACTGCTCGATCGACGAGATCGCCTGATCGTACTGCCCTGCGTTGACGGCAACTGTGACGAATTGAGCTAGCGCTCCGTTGTCGGTCGGATTGGCAATGCGGGCCGAAAACGCATCGTCATAGGCCGGATAGAGATCTTGTGCGCCGGCCGGCAATATGCCGGTACAAAGCAGCGCCGCGGCGAAGCCGAGGGTCATTGAAAACGAGGAATGCATGCCGAGAACCCACCCCAACCCGACTAGTGCAGCGGATGTAGCACGCCTGCACGAAAAAAAGCGACAGAACTATCAGGAAACCTCCGAGTCTTCAGCAGCTGTTGCAGCTGCGCAACAAACTATCGCGTTCATTCGCATTTCGCCTTCGCTGGTTGGTCAAACATCTTCTCGGCGTTGCTTGGCTTCCAGCAAGTATTCTCTACAAACGGCAACTAAGCCAAATCATAATCAGCGGTGGATTGCGCAGCCGACAAGATCAATTTTGTTTGCGCGATTCTCCGCGTATCTGGTCGCCGCACGACGCATCAGGGTCACATGGAGCTCATCCGAAGGTCTTCCGTCGCGTTGCGCAAGCGCTCAGAGAGCTGGCGGGCGATGCTTCTCAGAACGGCCTGCGCGATGTGCGGCTTAGCCTTTGTTATCTTGTTGAACGCCGACGAGGTCACTTCATAGGCAACAACGTCCTCGTCCGCGATCACGTCCGTCGAGCGTGCCTACAGCACGAGCATGGTGGCCAGTCCCAGCATCAGGCCCATGCCTACAATATCGGTCACCGTCGTGAGGAAGATCGCGGAAGCCACGGCCGGATCGGCACCGACCCGCCGCAGGCCCAACGGGATCAGCACGCCGGAGATCCCGGACATGAGGCACGATCCGGACATGGCGAGCAGGATCACAAGCGCCAACATGGGCGCCTGGGATGCCGACTCCGGCTGCCGTGAAGCGTAGAACCACATGGCCGCAGCCGCCACCAGACCGACGAGCAAGCCGTTGGCGATCCCGAGCGCTCCCTCCCTCAGCACCGAGTGCAGCTTCGGTCGTTTGTCCACATCCCCTAAGGCGAGGCCACGCAGCGTAATAGCCAGCGCCTGACAGCCGGTGTTTCCGCTCTGTCCGGCCAACACCGGGAGGAACGCCGCCAACGCGACGATCTTCTCGATCGTGCCTGTGAACGAGCCGACCACGAAAGCGGCTATGAAGGCCGTCAGCAGGTTGAGCTGCAGCCACGGATGACGTTTCAAGAAGGCTGAAAACAGCGGAGTGAAAGAACGCTCCTCCTTCTGGACACCCACCATCTGGCCAGGCTGGGCAGAAATCTCGATGATTTGCTGCTCGAACAGCCGCCAGCCGCGAACCTGCCCGAGCAGCCGGTTCTCCGCGTCCACCACGGGATAGACCGGGTAGTGACGGCGTACCGCCGCCTTGCAGGCTTCGCTCAAAGGCATATCGACGTGAAGGACGAACGGACTTGCCAGCATAATCTGATCCACCGTCGCGTCGGCCTCGCCCAGCATCAGATCGCGCAAGACCACTAGGCCAACCAGTCTATCGCCCTCGTCCGTGATGTAGAGGTAAGTCAACTCGCTCGGCACCTGCGCGCGCCTGACGGCTTCGACAGCGGCGGCTACCGTGGTCCCGACAGCAACGCTGGCGGGGATCGGGTCCATCAGCTCGACGATGGCCTCGGGGATCGCGAGATCCTTGCCGTCGGTATGATATTTGATGGGCCTCCTTTGCGATGGCAAATACTCCGCCACCTTATGGGCGTGCCTATCCGGTAACAACTTTAGTGCGTCGCGGATTAACTCGGGAGACTCTCGGGCTAGCAATTCAGCCGCGTCGTCAGGTGCTCGAGCACGCAGCGTGCGCACCAACTTCTGAATGTCGTTCTCTTCCCTCATCTGTTCCCCCAACTTCTAATGTTGCGCCTCTGAGCTTATAGACCGGACCGTGTCGCTCTGCCCAGGCGCACGGTGGCCCAAGCGCCTCGATCCGGAATCTTCGCCTTCTCAGGGCGCCGAGTAGACCGACCCAGACAAATCTGAGCCATTGCGTGGGTGCATACAGGCGGGCTGTAACGTCAGCGTGTCGCCAAGAGAATTGACGTGTTGCCGAACTTCACCGTCGATTCCTGGCTCTGCGAGCACGTCGCAACCCATCAACGAAGTAAGGTCGGCAATGGGCAGTCGTGGCCCTGCTCATTTGGGTGCGCTCAGCCCAACAATTCGCCATGTGAACGGTCGCGATTCAACCTGGGAAGATAGTGAAACCGCCATCGACGCGAATGACCTGCCCGTTGATGAAGCGCGCACGCGGACCGGCGAGGAAGGCCACCGCCTCAGCGATCTCTTCAGGCTCGGCATAGCGGTTCAGCGATTTCTTGCTCGAATCCATGCGCTCCGGATCGACGACGCGGCTCGCCTGGAACCGTGCCGTCTTGGTGGCGCCGGGGCTCACCGCATTGATGCGCACGCCATCGTCGATCAGTTCCTTGGCGAGGCAACGCGTATAATGCACGACGGCCGCCTTGAGCGTGGAGTAGACCACCTCCGGCGAGCATCCGATATGCGCTGCCGCTGAGGCAATGTTGATCACCGAGCCTGAGCCGCGTTTGACCATGGGCGGAATGAACGCCTGGCAGACCAGCATCGTGCCGATGAGATTGTTCTCGGTCAGCACCTTGATGTCTTCATAGTCGATGTCGAGCGCGTTGTTGGGACTGGGCTTTACCCCCTTGGCGCCGATGTCGCCGCCGGCGCAGTTGACCAGAACGTGCACATCGCCGAGCTCCGCTTCAATCTTCCTCTTCATTTCGGCAACGGCTTGCCTGTCACCGATGTTGCCCGTAACCGCGGTTACCCGTGTCCCATGCTTTTCCAGACCCCTGGCGGATTCGCCGAGGTCTGCGAATTCGCCATATTGCGACGGCCGGGTCCAGTCGAGATCGTGGATGGCGACGTTTGCGCCGAGTTCGGCCAGGCGGGCGGCCATGACGCGGCCGAGGCCGCGTCCCGAGCCGGTCACGAAGGCAGTCAGGCCGCTGAGTTCTCGGGCAGTCATGCTGATTTCTCCATTGCAATGAAATCGAACTTCTTCATGTTGGCGGCGCTGCGCCGGATCATGTCGAGCTCGTACGAAACCAGCGCGCCGTCATCGTCGCGCTCCCACGGCGTCCGGTAGTCGGCGTCGTCAGCAAGGCGGTTTACGCGCGCAGCACTCAGGCAGGCGGCGAACTCGCGCGCAGTCTTCGGCGCATACCCGTTCCACCAATCGTCGCTGAGACAGCGAACGTGGCGGGCTTCCAGCGCGCCCGGCTCGAGCACGGCGGTCAGCGTGTCGTGATGCTCGGCGAGGATGGCTGCCAGTCCGGCGAAGGGCACGGCGCCGTCGCCGATCGCGCAGCGGACCAGACGATAGCCCTCATCGGTGAACTGCACGCGATAGTCCTTGAGGTGGACATGGCGGACGTGCGGTGCGATGCGCCGCGTGAAGGCAAGCGGCGCCTCGCCGACAGGGAAGGTGTTGCCGGTGTCGTAGGTGATGCCGACGCCCGGCCCACCGAGTTCGCAGAACGCGACCAGTTCGTCGCTGCCGAAGTCCTGATGGTTTTCGATGCCGAGCACCCGGCCCTCAGCCGCCGCACGCGGCCCCCATTCCGTCAAGGCAGCGCGGATCGTCGCGTCGAACTCGCTCCATTTCGGGCCCCACAGGTTGCGGTCGCCGCACAGGACGGGGGTCAGTGCGATACGGATCGTTGTCGCCTCGAGCAGGCGCGCCGCCCGAAACGCGCTGTCCAACGGACCGGCCACCAGAAGTCCGCCACTGACCACCGGGACGATGTCGAGCGCGGCCAGACGCCTGCGCAGGTCGACGATTTCGGGGTCTGGCAAGTCGGTCAACCACGGTTCGTAGATCTCGAGCGTGCGTGCGCCCAGTTCCTGCGCAAGCGCTATGAAGCCTCCCAGCCCCGTCCCGTCCGGATTATGCCGCGGCGTGCCGCGTCCCTGTAGGCCGAGAGTGTAGGTCAGTCCGTATGGGTTGAGGCCGAGACGAAACATCAGCTTGGCAGTTCCGTTGAACGATTTGGAAGCGATCGCATCAGCGCAGACCGGCATCGACGGCGATGGACTGCTTCGTGATCATGCGGCTGTCATCGGCGGCAAGGAAGAGCACGGTCCGCGCGATCTCCTCGCCCAGCAGGACGCGGCGGATCAGTTGCCGCTGCACCGTCTGGTCGATTGCGTCCTGGGTCTTGAACCACAGTTGGCGCTGCCGCTCGGTGATGACGGCGCCGGGTTCGACTGCATTGACGCGGATGTTGTCGGATCCAAACGACCGCGCCAATGCGCGCGTCAGCGCCACAACGGCACCCTTGGCGGTGGCATAGGCCACCATCTGGTCCGCGCCGAAACGCCAGGCGATGGAAGAGAAGTTTATGATCGAGCCGAAGCCGAGTTCCTTCATATGCGGATGCACCGCCTGCGCAGCGAAGAAGTGATGCCGGAGATTGACGTCGAAGCTGCGGTCCCAATATTCGGCTGTCACCGCGTCAACGGGTTGGCGCTGATCATCGGCAGCGTTGTTCACCAGAACGGCGACCGGACCGAGCTTAGCGCGCACGTCTTCTACCGAAGCCTGGAGCGCATCAACGTCGGTCACATCACAATGGAGGTACAGGGGGGCTTGTTTGGCGACGCCACCGAGCTCGCGCACCAGCGCCTCCGCGGGTCCATCCTGCACATCGAGAAAGCATACGCGGGCGCCATTCGCCACGAAAGCGCGAACCATATCGGCGCCGATCCCGGAGGCGCCGCCGGAGATCAGCACGACGCGATCGGTCAAGCTCGGGTAAGTCGCGAATTGCATGGACATCAGATCACAGAAGCGCCCTGGTTGCTGGATCGAACAGACAGGCGCGCGACATGTCGATGCCGAGCGTTATCGTCTCGTCCATGACGGGAGCGTCATCCGGCTCGAATCGGCCGGTGATCTCCAGGTCGCCTAGCCTGAGGACGGCAAGCGTCTCGGCGCCGGTCGGCTCGACCAGTTCGACCGGCGCCTGCATGGACTCGACAGCAGGTTTGCGCGACTTCAGGTCCGCCGTGAAACGGTAGATGTGTTCGGGCCGAACACCGAGCACCACATCCTGGCGAACCACGTGCTGTCTTTGCTGGGGATCGGAGCCGTGGACTGGCTCGGGAGTACGCAGGTGGCACTCTTCTCCGTCCTCATCGCCGATATCTGGCAATGGACGCCATTCGTCATCCTCCTGTCGATGGCTGCCCTCGATTCGGCGCCGACCGACCCGCTGGACGCCGCCCGTGTCGACGGCGCGCGCGAATGGCAGGTCAACTGGTACGTGCTGCTGCCAATGCTGCGCCGTGCCATCGCGATCGTGGCGCTCATCCGCACCATCGACAGTATCAAGGCGTTTGACCTCTTCTACATCATGACCAGAGGCGGACCGGCGCTGTCGACCGAAACGCTGAATTTCTACGGCTACATCGTCGCCTTCACGAATTTCGATATCTCATATTCCATCGCCATCGCCGTGATCCTGACAATCTTCACGAATGTGGCGCTGTTGGCGATGTATGGCGTGCTCTTTCCCCGAAAGGGAGAACGGCCATGATCCGGCGAACCTTTTTCTATCTCGGCCTGCTGGTCATGCTGCTGACAGTGCTGTTCCCGCTCTACTGGGTCGTCGTCACGTCCTCCAAAACGACCAGGGACGCCTTCGCTATCCCGCCGGTCTGGCTCTTCGAGCCGACGCTCGACAATTTCAAGAGAGTGCTGGCAAACCCGACCTTCCTGCGTGCCTTCGCCAACAGCTTCTTCGTCTCCATGACGTCCAGCATTATCGCCGTCTCGATAGGCGCCCTGGCAGCTTACGGCATGACGCAACAGGAGGCCGCCAAAAGGCGCAGCCAGGAGAAGTTCATCCTGAGCTTGCGCATTGCCCCTGCCCTGATTTTCGTCATTCCCGTCTATTACCTCGCGGTGCGCATCGGGGCGCTCAACCAGCATTGGCTGCTGATTACCGTCTACGCGTTCATCAACATCCCGTTCGCCATTTCACTGCTCATCACCTTCTTCGACGACATACCGCGCGAGCTGCGGGATGCGGCTCGGGTCGACGGCGCCCGGGAGTTCGCGATCTTTTCCCGAATCTACCTGCCGGCCGCACGCGGAGGCATAGCCGCGACGCTCATCCTTTGCGTCCTGTTCACCTGGAACGAGTTCTTCGTCGCCCTGGTGCTGTCCGGACGCGACACGCAGACACTCCCCGTCAGCATCACATCCTTCCTGACTTTCCAGGGCATCCAGTGGGGTGCGCTAACGGCCGCCGCGACGCTCATCATGCTTCCGATGGTCATTCTCGGCATCATCGTTCAGGGACAAATCGTGCGGGGCATGACCCTCGGCAGCGTCAAGGGTTAAGGAGAAACACATGGCGCAGCTGTCTGTTCGCAATGTTGCGAAGTCCTACGGAGCGGTCAACGTCCTCAATGATGTCTCGGTCGAGGTCGAAGAAGGCGCGTTCGTTGTTCTCCTCGGCCCCTCGGGGTGCGGCAAGTCCACGCTGCTGCACGCGATTGCCGGCCTCCACGAAATCGACTCCGGCGAGATCCGGATCGGCGACAGGGATGTGAGCGCCTTGCCCGCCCGGGACCGTGACGTGGCGATGGTGTTTCAATCCTACGCGCTTTACCCGACGATGTCGGTCCGGGAGAACATCGGGTTCCCTCTGAAGATGAGAGGCCTCGACAAGGCTGCCATTGCGGAAAACGTCAACAAGGTGGCAGCGGTCCTGAAGATCGAGCCGCTTCTGGAGCGGCGTCCGCGGGAACTCTCAGGTGGGCAGCGACAGCGCGTCGCTATCGGGCGGGCGCTTGTGCGGAACCCGAAGCTGTTCCTTTTCGACGAGCCGCTTTCCAACCTGGACGCAGCGCTACGCGGTGACCTCCGGGCGGAAATCAAGCGTCTTCACCAACGCATCAAGTGTACGATGGTCTACGTCACCCACGACCAGATCGAGGCCATGACGCTGGCGACCAAGATCGTGATCATGAACCGGGGCGACGTCCAGCAGGTCGGCACGCCCTACGAAATCTACTACAATCCTGTGAACCTCTTCGTCGCCCGCTTCATCGGCTCGCCACCGATTACCTTGCTGCAAGGACGCGCTCAGCTCGGTTCGGCTGGACTGAGCTTCACTGTCACGGGCTCAGGATCTAGAGCCGAATTCGCTCTCCCCGAGCATTCTTGGAAGCCAAGCGAAGCGGGTGAGACGGTCATGGGATTGCGGCCGGAGAATATCCGGATCGCGCAAGCCTCCGAGCCTGTGGCGACTGCGATCGTGGATCTGGTCGAGCCGACGGGGCCTGAAGACATTGTCACGCTGAACATCATGAGCCAGCCGGCGGTAATCCGGACTCCGGCAGGAGTGGCGTCTCAGGGCACCCAGGTGGGGATCGATCTCGATCTCGACCGGGCAATGCTCTTCGATCCCAAGTCTGGCGCAAGGTTGGCTTGAAATCCGAAATGGCCAGGTCTGGCGACACGGTCGGCAACGTCTACATCGATGGGCGGTGGTCGTCAGCCAGGGTGGCATGGCGCGATGGTGTGGTGTCGACGATCGAACCACTCTGGAAACCTGGCGAGGGTCTGTTCCTGATGCCTGGCTTCATCGACCTTCACTGCCATGGCGTTGGCGGAGCCGACGCCATGGAAGGGGGAGAAGCGGCCCATCAAACCCTTGCGCCGGAAGCCGACGCCGATGACGAGGTGGCGGCCTAGCTTCGTGCCAGAGGCATCCGCGTCCAATCGGCCATACCTCGGTCGATTTCGACACAGCGGCCGATTGGATTCGACACAGGGTCGACAGAGTCACGCATACATGGGCGGCTTCCATCATCGGCAATCCGGCTGCATCGGTGCAGCACTCGCCTTCGCATCCCATGCCGAATTGATCAGCGACTTACACCACACCGACAAGGACGCGCTGCTTGCAGCGCTGCGCGCAATCCCCCGCCGTAACCGACGCCACCGGGGCTTCGGGTATGCCGGACGGCGAATACCGGCTCGGCCAGCATGCCGTATTTCGCTGCGGCGACACGGTCGGGGTCGCAGCTGGCGGGCTTGCTGGCTCCTGCCTCACCATGGGTCAGGCGTTTCGCAACCCCATATTGGTTGGGCTTCCGCTCGAGGAGGCAGCGAAACTTACCTCCACGATCGCGCGCCCCGAAGGGTGCCGCTTAATCGCTTGATTTTCTTGAGAAAACTGAGGCGATTCGAACGCGACCCCAACCTTGGCAAGGGTCGATTTCCATCTACTCGTTCCTATCGACAAATGGGAAAATTGACCAAACGTGCCGTGGACACCCACACGCCCCGGATAAAGGCCAGGCGTTCCTGTGGGATGGCGAAATAAGAGGCTTTGGCGTCCGCGTTGTGCCTTCTGGCTTGAAGACGTTCGTCGTTCAGTACCGCAACGTTGAGGGCCGCACCCGACGTATGACTATCGGCCGCTACGGAGTGATGACGGTCGAGCAAGCCCGCAATCAGGCCAAAGTCAAGCTGGGTGCTGTAGCCGGTGGCGCGGACCCGGCCACGGCAAAAGCTAGTTCGAGCGACGCGATCACGGTCACGGAGGTGTGCGACTGGTATCTGGCAGAAGCTGAGGCAGGGCGCATTCTGGGGCGCCGTCATCGTCCCATCAAAACGTCCACGTTAGCGATGGATCGGAGCCGTATTGAAACTCACATCAAGCCGCTCCTCGGCCGCCGGCAAGTGCGCGCGCTCAAGCTCGGTGACATTGAGGCCATGCAGTCGGACATTGCGAGTGGAAGGACTGCGAAACCGCGCGGCGGTGGCCGGGGCGGCGCCACCACCGGCGGCGCCGGTGTCGCGGCACGAACCGTCTCGACCCTCCAGAGCCTCTTTGCGCATGCAGTGCGGCTCGACGTTATTACCTCCAACCCGGCAGTGGGCGTGCGCAAGCGTGCCGGAAAGAAGAAGCAACGCCGCCTGAGCGTCGCTGAGATCAAAAGGCTGGGCGAGGTGATGCGCGTCGCCGAAAGGAATGACGAGCACCCAGTCGCGCTGGCCGGAGTGCGACTAATGCTGCTGACGGGTTTTTCGAATATCGGAAGTTCAAGGAATGAAGCGCGACTGGTTGCACGCCGATCAGGGTTATGTCCATTTCCCTGATACCAAGAGCGATGGTCAGGTGCGCGCGATCGGACCGAGAGCCGCTGATCTCGCAGCCAGCCAGCAGGCGCGCAAGAACTGCCCTTACGTTTTTCTATCAGATGTCGCTATTGAAATTATTGGCGCGCCCGAAGAGATTCGAACTCCTGACCCCCAGATTCGTAGTTATTTTCGGCGCTTCTCTATCGTATCCGTGTTTTCGCTACGACCGTGAATTAATGTTGTTTCTTAGTTATTTGCGCGGTGCATCGGGATTTGGCGTAGACACACCACCTAATCCCATGCGAGTCTGGAACCGGCTGAATTTTCGGCCCTAGACCTCCAGACTTTTAGGAAATACGCCGTGGCCGACATCCGTATCCTCCTTAACGACAGAGCGATCAATGACCTTCAGCCACCCGCTTCCGGGCAGTACCGCGCCCGTGACACGAAGCTCAAAGGCTTCCATGTCGTTGTCGGACGGGGGTCGAAAGTCTTCGCTGTCCAAGGGGACCTACGAAAATAGCGTGTCTCTTCGATTTCGGTGCGCATCGGCGACACCGAGACCATGTCCACACGCGAGGCCCGCGCCACCGCCAAGACGTACCTCGCGCAAATCTCTAAAGGTGAACATCCCAGCCCGAAGCCCGAGCCAATCGCTCCAGCAGCAACCGATGCTCCTCCACCAGGCACCGAGGCCGAGGTGCCATCCGAACCGTTGCAGAACCCTATTCCAATGGGTGTTACGCTGCGGGTCGCGTGGAAGCGCTATCGCGACGCACACCTGATCCGGAAGGGGCGTAGCGAAGGCACCGTCGAAGGATATCGCGACCACGTCGAGCGTCTTTTCAAGAATTGGCTCGACACGCCACTGCAGGACCTGGCCGAGGATCCCGGGAAGGTGATCGCCCGGCATGACAAGATCACCAAGGAGCATGGCCCCTATATAGCCAATGGCAGCATGCGTACGCTACGTGCCATCTACAATCACGCACGCAAGGCCCACCGCTATCTTCCTCCAGATAACCCCGCAAGCGTCGTCGATTGGAACCCGGAAGAACGGCGCAAAACCGGGATGGGCCTCGACGATCTACCTCCTTGGTTCCGCCAAGTCGCGGCGCTTCCCAACCCAATCCGGCGCGAGTTCCATCTCTTCTCCCTGCTTTCCGGATGCCGGCCAACGGCACTCATGGAAGCGAAGCCCCAACACCTCGACCTCCGTCGCCGCGTCCTGCACATCCCGCGCCCAAAGGGCGGTGCCGACCGGGCCTTCGACATTCCGCTATCGCGCCAGATGATCCTTTGCCTGGTGCGCGTGATGCGCTTTGCCCGCTACTTCTATCCCCTGGACGCTCGCGAGTGGCTGTTCACCGCAGATAGCGACAGCGGGCACATGACCGAGCAGAAGGAAGATCGAGAGGTCCTCGCCAAGTGGGCAAACGATCTGCGCCAGACTTGCGCGCCCAGCAGCAGGCGATCACCAACACTCATGTTTGGCTGCCTTGGGCGACCAGATCACGGAGGACCCTCCAATTCGTCGATGGCTCGGTCCGCGAGCAACTCAACAGGCGATAGAGGACGCCAAGCGAGAAGTCGGGGATGTCTTGCGCAATGCCGCGTAAGCCAATCACTGGACACGGGTAGCTCGCAGACTGCCCCCTACTCGTACAGCCCCAGTTCCGGATCATTGCGGCGATTTTCTGCCTCCGGTGGACTGACCTCAGAATGCCGAGGGGTGCCGTCCGAACCCGTCCAGTCGAAGCGAACGCGCCACCCAGTGCTGCTCTTGCCACTATTGCTCTTGTATCGGTGACCTGCTTGCGCACGGAAATTGCAGCCGGCGTCACGCCCGGCTTCTCTCCGCGCCGCATAGGAAGATCGCCCTTCCTGTACGCGGGACCTTCACCCCGCACGGGCGAACGTCAATGCCGAAGACCGCCGTAGCAGCAGCAGGTTCATACCGCTATAGGACAGACCGTTATGACGTAACGGCCGCGTAACGCGGCCGATGGCATTGGCAGAATGCCATGGCTGCATCCAGGGCCGGACACCCTTCGCGAGCTCCGCGACGACGCGGTCGGTGATCCGCGCGTAGATGTCGATGCGCGGTCCTTTCCTTCTTTCCTGCTCATTTTATGAACCTCCGGTTCTGGAGGCCGCGCCGATCGCGGCCCCGTCACGGGGTCCGCCGCGGCGGAGCAGGAAGGCTGGCTGCGCACCCGAAGGGCCGCAGCGGGAGCGGAGGACGGCAACGCCGTTGCGCCGACCGCCTAGCTGCGCCAAGACCACGGGCAGGACGGGCGGCGAGCGGGCGCCAGAAAGGAAAAAGACGGCGCGGGGGTGCCGCCTGAGGGCAGACGGGGGAAGGTCGGTTAGTGAACCGACCAGCCGCCGCTATAGGGATCGTACCCGAAGAGGATCTCGACGTCGGCATCGTCGAGCTCGTCGGCCGGCAGGACGCCGAATTCGTCGTCGACCTGGAAGAGAACCACGGGGGCCATGAGGGTGCGGGCGAGGTGCCAGGCGGTTTTCTGGGCGAGAGTGAGATCGTGCGACATCTGAGGACTCCATCTTGGAGCGGGCCAATTCCCGCTCGACGGCTCCGTCAGTGTGCGGCGGCGGGCGCGATCACCGCGAAGCTTGAGCCAAGCGGCCGCAGCTTGCTAGCGACCCCTTGCGGGTTGATCGTGGAAGATCCGCCGCCGCACCAGGAAAGCCATCACGAGAGAGCGGGATTGGAGCGCTGGCGCAGGAGCCAGATGCCACGGTGTCTGGTCGCCGATGCTGGCGTCATCCCCGGGCGAGTGCTATATGTCTGACTAGCTGACTAGGTGTGAGACGATGGGCAAGCAGATACAAGTGACGAAGAAGGCGCGGACGGCAACCCGTCCGGCGACAGGACGGTGGAAGCTCGAGGACGCGAAGGCGCGATTCAGCGAGGTGGTGCGCCATGCCCGCGAAGAGGGGCCGCAGCGTGTGAGCGTTCGCGGCCATGACGCAGTCGTGGTGATGAGCGTCGAAGAGTTCGATCGTCTCGTGCCGGAGAAACCCCGTTTGCCCTTTTTGCAGTTCATGGAGAGCCTGCATCTCGACGGCCTCAACCTCGAACGCGAGATGGATCGCGGCCGGGATGTGGAACTGTGAGGGGATGGCTGCTCGACACCAATGTCGTGGCAGCTCTGATCAATCCGCAGGGTGCGCCGTCGGTGAAGCGTTGGGCCGAGCAGCAGGACGAGACGAGTTTCCATATCAGCGTTCTGACGCTGGCCGAATACGACAAGGGCATTCACAACCTGCCCGACGATCATCCGGATCGACCGCGCCACATGGCGGCGCGGGATGCGCTGGCGGAGCGGTTCGGTCATCGCGTGCTGTCGCTTGAGGACGAGGTCGTTCGGCGCTGGGGCCGGATTTCCGGGGCAGGCAAGCGCGCCAGTGGCCATGCGCCGCCGGTGATCGACACGCTGCTCGCGTCGACGGCGATCGAGCACGATCTCTATCTGGTGACGCGGAACGTCAAGGACACCAGGCCGTCAGGTGCGGTCGTGTTCGATCCATGGAATGACGATGTCGAGAAGTTTCCATTGAGCCCGCGCCGTTGACGGGCGAAATAGCGGCATAAATGGAGCCGGCCCCGGTAGGGCCTGAATCGTGAGGTAAAGACAGGCGGGGCCGGAGCCCCGCCGCAGTCAGCGGCTCATCGGAGCGCCGCCATCTGGAGTTCTGCCGCCTTGCGATCGACGCTCTGCCCGGGGTTCTCCACCGGCCGTTCGAAGGGCTTCCAGACCTCGCCGACGACCTGTTCATAGGCATTGACCGCGAAGACCGCGAGGAGGCCTTCGACCTGCGCCGTCTCGCCGCCCGCCATGATGGCAAGCGTGCCTTCCCGCGCGCCCTTCTCGCCGCCTGACACCGGGGCGTCGATATAGTTGAGGCCACCTACGGTCACGCCCGTTCCGACTGCCCCCTGGCCGTTTCGTCTTCATGGACGCCTGAAAACGCTTCACATGCGGCGTGGCAAGATGCATCTCAAAGGCGGTGCGCGCCTTTGCAACATTCAGGTCCGCTACGGCGACCATGTGATAGCCGGCAATGCGCTGCGCTTGGGCGAGCACCATCGAACCGAACTTGCCGGCGCCGATAAGGCCGACGCGAACTTGCTTGCCCTTGGCGGCGCGGGCAGCGAGGAGAGAGGAGAGGTTCATTGTCTCAGGTTCCCTGCATGAGGACGAGAAATTCTGTGGGCTGCGTCCAGATCTCCAGCGACTTCACGCCTAGACCGGTGACGAACCAAAGCTTCGCAACAGTCCGGAAGGCTGCTCCCGGACCGCTGAATGACTTTGGATGGAGGTTCCTCCCTCCGCCGACGCCTTTGTCGCCTTGCTCAATGCGCTGCGACAGAACGGACTTTATTCTGCCAGCATATTTAGCTCAATTTAGAAAGTTGCATACTTCGTTTAGGTGATCTTACAATACCGCATGGGCCATCGCTCTTCCGATAGTCCGAATTATGCCCAGATCGCCGGATTGTCGGGAAAATCAGAGAAAGGATGCGAACCTCTGTCGCTGAGCAGGTGTTTGGCGAGATTCTGAGTACCCTTGGCGGCACGGTCGCAGAAACGGCGCTTGTCATCGCCCCCTGTTTTGAGGTGGAACGCGTGCGAATGAGGACGCGAGGATTCCGGTCCTGAATGATCCCCCGCGGAAAGCGCGATTTGCGAAGCGCCGACGATCGGAGCCATCGTAGCGACCATTAGGGCGAAGGATTGCCGAAATTGCCGAAAATTGTCCGGTTCATCGCACGCTCGAAGCCGTTGCAAGACGGTCGCGAAGCCCAAGGGAAAATACGATACTCTCCCCTCACCAAGCGTGATCGCCAAGTCCCATATCGAGACTGAAATTCCGCGACCCAGGAGGCCGCATGAATCAGAGTGAGGAAACGTTGGATAGACTCCAGCGTGACACGTTCGAATATTTCCTGAAAGAGAGCAATCGCGCCAATGGGATGGTCCCCGACAACACGCGCACGGGGTCGCATGCGAGCATTACCGCGATAGGTTTTGCATTGACGGCCTACACCATCGGCGTCGAGCGCGGCTTTATCCCACGCGCCGAAGCTATCGAGCGCACACTCACGACACTTCGATTCTTTAGAGACAGTGAGCAGAGCGAGGACGCGGACGCGACGGGTTACAAAGGCTTCTATTACCACTTTCTATACATGGACACCGGCCGTCGCGCTTGGGAGTCGGAGTTGTCGACGATTGATTCGACATTTCTGCTCGCTGGCATGTTGGCCGCCGCTGCGTACTTTAATGGAGATGCGCCCGAAGAGCGCGAATTGCGTTCTCTGGCTGAAGAACTTTACGCGCGGGCCGATTGGCAGTGGGCGCTTGACGGTGGAGAAACTGTATCGATGGGTTGGAAGCCGGAGTGCGGGTTTCTGCCGTATCGGTGGGAGGGCTACAACGAAGCCCTGATCCTTTACGTGTTGGCACTGGCTTCGCCAGCCCATCCGATTCCAGCCGAAAGCTACAAGGCGCAAACGCGGACTTACTGCTGGAAGAATCTTTATGGCCTGGAGTTTCTCTATGCCGGCCCATTATTCATTCATCAGCTCTCACACATGTGGATCGACTTTCGCGGCATTCAGGACGAGTTCATGCGTGAGAAGGGCATTGATTATTTCGAGAACAGCCGACGTGCAACTTACGCGCAACAGCAATACGCGATCCGTAATCCATTGGACTACAAAGGGTACAACGAGCATTGCTGGGGCATTACCGCGAGTGATGGTCCTGGTCCAACCTGTGTGAAGATCGAGGGCGTTGAGCGTCACTTTTTCGACTACACGGCGCGCGGCATCCCATATGGTCCGGACGATGGCACCATCGCGCCCTGGGCCGCGATTGCATCGCTACCTTTCGCCCCTGAGATCGTCTTGCCAGCGCTGCGGCACTTTAATGAAGTATACCCCAAAGTGACCAGTGAGTACGGCTTCAAGTGCAGCTTTAATCCAACCTTTGAATCAGGACATCAAAGCGAGCCGGGTTGGATCTCAAAAGGTTATTACGGACTCGATCAAGGACCGATCGTGTTGATGATCGAGAACCACCACACGGGGTTCCTTTGGGAGTTGATGAAGAAATGCCCGCTCATTGTCGATGGTCTGCGCAAAGCAGGATTCGCTGGGGGTTGGCTGCAAATATCCTAACCGTTTGCGAAGGGATTGGGACAGACCGGCGTGACTGCGAGGCGTGCGATTTGACCATTTTGGCTCAGCGCCACTACGTCGTGCCATCGCGCACCTGCCTTAGTCAACGCTCCCAATCGTTGTCCAAACGAGCCCTGTGTATGGCGGTTTTGCCTCTCAACACGGTCCGCCTGCTGCTCCGCCTTCTTTCCCGCCGCGCAGTGCGGTGGGCCTGTTGCCAGGCTGCGGGGGGTTTTGCTCGTTCGCGCGGTCCTCCATCTTGGCCTGGAACTTTTTCGCGGAGCGAGCGGCTTTCGGCGCCGATAACCCTGCCTGACTCGATTGTCAGCTGTACCGCATGGAATTCGGAATCGCGACGCGCTAGACTAAGAAGAGCAGGTTGGAATGGGTTTCGGCTCGGAAACGAACTAGCAGATCCCAGCACAATCAGCGATGGCTGAATTGAGAGTTGATCGGAGGACCAAGCGTTGCGGCTCGCCCCACGCAGCTCTTCCGGTCACAGCAAGATAGTGAGGGGATAAGCACTCGTTTAGCTTGAGACATCAGGCGGTGCAGCCGAGTCTCATCTCTAAATTCGCGAGATTATTCCGTGACCAGATCGACGGCCTCCTCAACCCAATTTTCTGAATCTGGCTTCCGCGCCGAGCACCAACCCACGCGACGCCAGACTGCGCGGTCCGCTCCGCTTGGCGTCGTATCGTCCCTGTGCCGCCTCGCTGGTCCCGACGTGCTCGGTCCGCCCGCCTGCTCAGACCTCGGCCGCATGAGCCGGACAGCCACGCCGCTACTCTTCAACCGTTAGGCTGCCCTTCATGTTGGGATGGAAACGGCAGTAGAAGTCCACTGCCTCGGGGTTGTCGAGGCGCTGACTCACCATCTTCTTGGCGGGGATCATCACCTCCCATCCGCCCTTCACCGTCGCGGTATGGACGATCGCATCCTTGTTCACCCATTCGATCGTATCGCCGACTTTGGCGGTGATGGTCGCTGGCGCGAATACCAGCTTGTCGATGACCACCTGAATTGTCTCGGCCTGTCCCTGGGCAACGCCCAGGGGCAGAACCAACGCGATGGCAAGGCGCCATGCGGAGCGCGCGATGAACATGGGAGCCACCCTATTTCTTCAACCCGGCAGCCACATGCTCGGCATGTGCCTGATGACCTTGGAACAGCTTTAGTCCGGTCTCAAGCAAGTCCTTCAGCTCCGCGTTCTGAGCGGAGGGGATCAGCAACTTCTCAAGCGCCTCGTTCACCTGGGCGTGGTAGGCCACCTCATTGTCGACATAGGCCTTGTCAAAGGCGGCACCATCGAGGCCGGCGAGTTCGCCGCGCTTCTTGGCCGCGGCTTCGGTCAGGGCCTTGCTAGTAGCGTTGTCCTCGGGCGTGACGTTAAGCTTCTTGACCAGGTCCAGCGCCTGCACGTTCACGGCCTCATGGTCTCGGATCATGCCGTTGGCGAAATCGATGACGTCCTTTGTCTTCGACTTCTCGACGGCGAGTTTTGCCGCCTCGATGTCGATGACCCCTGCCGTGTAGGCGATGTGAGCAATTTGCGGGTCCGTGGGCTTGTCCTGCGCGTGGGCAATGGGCGCAGCCCCGATGAGGCAAAGCGCGGCCAACGTCGCGAGTGATCTTCCAAACATGTGAATCTCCTTTTCCGGCGACGAAAGACGCGGGGTGCCTCTTCAGTCGACGCCCATTGGACGTCACTGGCGCGAAAGGGTTCCCGGCAAAATCACGAGACGAAGCCGAGGCGCGTCATCACGGCCGAGGTCAGCCGATCGCAGCGCCGTCCGGCGAACGGGAAAGCATCCAACAGGATCGGCCCAATCTTTGCGTGGAGTTCCTTGCGCACTAGGGCCCGCGCCCGATGAAGGCGCGTCTTCACGGTCTGCGGACGCAGCCCGAGCAGTTCCGCCGTCTCCTCGACACTCATGCCTTCGATTACCCGGGCAACAAAGACACTACGGAAGCCCTGAGGGAGACGATCCGTCGCCTGCTCGACGAGCCGCAGGATCTGGCGTTGCGCCATCGTCCGCTCAGGATCCTCGACGTCTGGACTGCCAGGGAATCGGATGATCTCGGCTTCCGTCGTGCCACCTGGCACAAGACTGGCTTCGGGTGCGCGCCGTTTTTTGCGGAGCCTGCCCAGGGCCTCGTTGATTGTGATCCGAGACAGCCATGTCGAGAGGCTGGAGTCGCCCCTGAACGCCTCCAGATGCGAGAACGCCTGCACATAAGCCTCCTGAACCACGTCTTCGGCCTCGAAGTCGTCGCGGACAACGCCGCGTGCGATGCGGTAGAGCCGCTGGTTGTTCCTCTGCATGATGGTGCGGAACGCGTGGCGGTCCCTCGAGATGGCAAGGGACACGAGATGCATGTCGCTGCTTCGCGCATCGAATGTAGCTGTTTTCGCTTCGGCTCGCTGCATGGTGGTCTCCTGCGTGTCCATCCACATCGATGTTAGATGGCGCTTGCAAGAAAAGGTTCCTGCCCACATCCTGTCTGCCTAAACACATGGAGGCAACACCGACCGTGATCGAACACATACGAGACCGAGCCAGAGGGTGATCTTCATTGACAAAGTCTCGTGGGTTTCGTTTGCGGAAGCGGCCTGCCGCCGAACATGACGCGATTGTGGCCGCAACCCCCACTGTCGAATGGAATGAGCTCACCGAAGCCGAACAGACGGCTCTGAAACGGATGAATCGCGGACCTTATCCCGGGCTCACGGAGGAAATGGGCGCACGGTGGTGAGTCTCGGCCTTGCCGTCATAAGGCCCGATGGGATCGGCATCAGCCGGCGCGGCCGCGAACTGGTCATCAACACTCTGCTAGCGGCTCGGCTGGTCGGGGACAACCAGGACTGACATCGTTCCGGCCGTCAACGGACAGCTGCCCTGAGCCGCGCAGTGCGCTCCAGTTTGCCTCGGCCTCTAAGTTTCCACCAAGACACAAAGCCCGGAATAATGCGCCTCGGCGCGTGCCCGAATGCACGAGCTCGTCTGTTCAACATCGGCAGCCCGCTTAGTGCAAAATTTTTGCGCTTATTAAGCATTTAATTCCGTTTGCCTTCGAGTCTCGCGACGCGCAGGCTGCCAAAGAACGGATCTGAGCCATGCAAGACGACATCCCATCAGTTGACGCGGAATACGCATCTCCCCCGTGCTTCATGCATGAACTCTCGCCGGAATACCGCGTCCAGGACGTGCGCTCGGACGCATGGAGTGATGTCCTCAGATGGCGGAAAGCCGAGCGGAAACGGCTTTTCGCCGAGCGCCTTGCACTGGCGCCTGACGATCGGCGGGCCCGTTCCGGCCGTATCGCCAGCGTGCTCGACCTGACGATCGGCAAGTTCAGCGGGCGAATCGTCGGCACGTATTGGCCATTCCGCGGCGAACCCGATCTCCGCAACTGGGGAACCAGGATCATCGAGCGAGGCGGACACATCGCCCTGCCCGTCGTCATCAAGGAAGGCTGGCCGCTCGAATACCGGATATGGATGCCGGGTGATCCGCTTGAACGCGGCGTCTGGAACATTCTCGTTCCGGCGCAGGGCCCCTCCGTGCAACCCGACATCGTAATCGCGCCGGTCGTCGGTTTCGACGAGGCGCACTATCGCCTGGGCTACGGCGGCGGCTTCTTCGACCGGACGCTGGCCATCATGCAGCGCAAGCCGTTGATCATCGGAGTGGGCTACGCCCAAAGCAGGATACCGACCATTTACCCTCAGCCTCACGACATCGCGATGGATGTGATCGTCACGGACTGACGGGGACGCGGGCAAGGCCTGGCACAACACGACCGCGGCACCTGAGACGCCATCCCGTTCCAACCACCGGGCCTGCCGCGACAGAAAGGCGGGACACAATGTCGGACACAACCAGCACCGCGACGGATCACAAACCACCGTTCGTGAAGCGCTGGCTGTTCTCGACCAACCACAAGGATATCGGGACGCTCTATCTGGTCCTGTCCATTCTGTCCGGGATCCTGGGCACCGGACTGTCGGTCCTGTTGCGTGCCGAACTGCAGGAGCCGGGCCTGCAGGTCTTTGCCGATCCCAATCTCTTCAATGTCGGCGTCAGCTCGCACGGGTTGGTGATGATCTTCTTTGTCATCATGCCGGCTTTGATCGGCGGTTTCGGCAACTGGTTCGTGCCGATCATGATCGGCGCGCCTGACATGGCGTTCCCCCGGATGAACAACATCTCGTTCTGGCTCCTAGCCGCCTCACTCGTCCTGTTCATCCTGTCCGTGTTCATGCCGGGAGCATCCGGCTCCTTCGGTCATAGCGGCGGATGGACGCTTTACCCGCCCTATTCAACGGATGGGCAACCCGGCCCCGCCGTTGATCTCGTTATCTTGTCGATCCACCTGTCGGGTGCCTCGTCCATTCTCGGCGCCATCAACTTTATAACCACAATCTTCAACATGCGCGCGCCAGGCATGACGCTGCACAAGATGCCGCTGTTCGCCTGGTCGATGCTGGTCACTGCGTTCATGCTGCTTCTGTCGCTACCCGTGCTCGCAGGCGCCATCACGATGCTACTCACCGACCGCAACTTCGGGACTACGTTTTTCAATTCCGCCGGCGGAGGCGATCCAATCCTCTATCAGCATCTGTTCTGGTTCTTTGGCCATCCCGAGGTGTACATCATGATCCTGCCCGGCTTCGGCATCATCAGCCATGTCATCTCGACCTTCGCGAAGAAGCCGATCTTCGGATATCTCGGCATGGCCTATGCGATGGTGGCGATCGGCGCGATCGGCTTCGTGGTGTGGGCGCATCACATGTACACGACCGGCCTGTCGGTGGACACGCAGCGCTATTTTGCCTTCGCCTCGATGGTCATCGCCGTGCCGACCGGGGTAAAAGTCTTTTCCTGGTTGGCGACCATGTGGGGCGGGTCGATTGAGTTCAAGACGCCGATGTTGTGGGCGATCGGTTTCGTCTTACTCTTCACCATAGGCGGCGTCACCGGCGTGGTCCTCGCCAATCCGGGCGTCGACCGGATGCTGCACGACACCTACTACGTCGTCGCGCATTTCCACTACGTGCTGTCACTAGGGGCCGCCTTCGCGATCTTCGCCGGCTTCTACTATTGGTTCCCGAAGATGACCGGCTACATGTACAGCGAAACGCTGGGCAGGCTCCATTTCTGGCTGATGTTCGTCGGCGTGAACCTTGTCTTCTTCCCGCAGCATTTCCTCGGCATGGCCGGCATGCCGCGCCGTTACGCCGACTATCCGGATGCTTTCGCAGGCTGGAATTTCGTTTCGTCCATAGGCTCCTACATCTCTGCTGCCGGGCTCATCGTCTTCCTCACCACCGTCGCCGAGGCCTTCGGCCGCAAGCGCATCGCGGCCGCCAACCCTTGGGGCGAAGGGGCGACCACGCTCGAATGGACGCTGTCGTCACCTCCGCCTTTCCATCAATTCGAATCGCTCCCTCGCATTCGGTAGCCGGAAGGCGCTTGAAACAGGAGTTCAGACATGAACGAAACTGTCGATCTTAATGCCTACATGTCCTACGTCCTGATTGCCGCATACTACGTGATCATGCTTCGGCTGTGGCTGCCGCCTCCGCCGTCTGAGAGGCGCGAAGAGGCCGGCGACGACAACGCCGTAGCTCCGGATGGACTGTCATCCCGAGCGACCGTCCGGCAGGTAGCTCCGCCCCGTCCCGGCGACAATGGCCAGCAGAGTCCGTCGACCAAAGCAGTGCAGCCGGGCGAACCGCTTGAACGAATCCGCGCGGCGGACGAACATTTCGACGAAGGCACTTTTCTTGTCGGGGCATCAGAAGCCTACGAAGTCGTCGTGAACGCCTATGCCAATGGAGATATATCGAAGTTGAATGGCCTTCTCGACTCCGATGTTGCTGCCGCTTTCCATGACGCCATAGGCGAGCGCAGGGAGAAAGGCGAAGTTCTCACGCTCAGTTTTGTCGGCATTCGGGGACTGGACATTGCCGACGCCTGGCTCGAGGCGGATCTGGCGGAAATAACTGTTCGCTTCGTCAGCGAACTAGTCACGGCGACGCACGCGGCCGATAATACAGTTATCGCCGGTGACCCCACCAGGATTGTTGCCGTGACGGATTTGTGGACATTTGCCCGCCGCGTTCCATCAAGCAATCCCAACTGGAAGATTGTCGCTACGGCTGGCCCATGACTCGATCGGCTCTATGTGTCGAGCGGACAACCCGGCGCGTTGCGGGCGCGAGCGCCTTGGTTCCCTGGCTGGGGAATTTCCCCCAAGGCAATCGCTGGTGACGCAGCCAACAGCAATGGGCTGCGAGGCTTGTAGGTCTCTTCCGCTCTACTCGAACATGAGACGAGCGGTACCGCTCTTTGCAATCAGCCTCCTGCGGATATCCTGCATCCGCTCCGCCTGCTGTTTGCTATAAGGCCCCATGGGGCGGGTCCTTTTGTCCCCGCAGCGAACATTGCAATACCAGTTGTTACCGACCGCATAGATTTCCACGGATGTCGAGCTCGACTCCCTGTCCATGACCTTGTCGATGAACTTGACGATCGCCGAATAGCGTTGCACGGGCGTAACTGGGCGCACACCGCCGGCGGTGTTCGGTTCCTGCTGCATTGTGGCCATGAGGCTATTCCTTTCCATCACCGCAACATTCGTGATTCCGCGTTTTATGCGAGTTGCTTGTCCAGAGCGCTTCCCTGCGCCGCCCTCTGGTGTTCCATGGCCACCTCGGCCTCCAGGCTTTCGATGTCGCGGAAGATCGATGCGACGGCCAGTGTTCGCCCATCGCGCTTGAACCGGAGAAGGCAATCTCTGGCAGCAATGTCGCCGTCGATCTCGACCGTGTCCCAATGCTCGGCATGGCCGACATAGTTGATCGAAACATCGTAGTGCTGGCTCCAGAAGAATGGCACGTCGGCATACTTCTCGGGCCGGCCAAGCATGTTGAGCGCCGCAGTCTGCCCCTGCCGTTCCGCAACCACCCAATGCTCAACTCGGATGTTCTCGCCGGTGTGCGGATCGGGCCACCGGGCGATGTCGCCAGCCGCGAAGATCCCCGGCACGCTCGTTTCGAGAAAGGCGTTCACGGTCACCCCGCGGTCAAGGCTCAACGCCGCCGTTTCGGCAAGCGCCGTCCGCGGGCGCACACCGATGCCGGCGACGACGAAATCCGCGGTCAATGCGCCGCCGTCGTCGAGTCTCACCGTTTCGCCGTCGATGCTGCTCGCCTTGTTCTCCAAGTGAAAGACGACGCCGTTTTCCTCATGCAGGGTGCGGATGAAATCGCCCATCTGCGGGCCAAGTATCCGTTCCATGGGCCGCTTGTCCGGCGCAACGACGTGAACTTCGAGGTCCCGGGCGCGAAGCGCCGCTGCGACCTCGAGGCCGATGAAGCTGGCGCCCAGCACGACCGCGCGGCGCGCGGTCTTGGCGCTGGCGATGATCGCTCGGCAATCGGTGAGTGAACGCAGCGTATGAACATGCGGCTGGTCGGCGCCCGGGATGGTCAGGCGAACCGGCTCGGCTCCCGTTGCGAGCAGCAGCCTGTTGTAGGGAATCCTGCTTCCGTCCGCGAGCACGACCTCGCCGGAACCGGCGTCGATGCCGGCTGCATTCGTCTCGAGACGCAGGTCGATCTCGTTCTTCGAATAGAAGCTTTGCCCGCGCAGCGAAATCCAGTCCTCCGGCGCCTTGCCGGCGAGGTAGTCCTTGGACAGATTGGGCCTATCGACGGGCGGCGCCTTGTCGTCGCTGAGCATGACGATGCTGCCCTGATATCGTTCGCGGCGCAATTTCTCGGCCGCGGCAAAACCGGCCGCGCCGCCGCCGACGATAACGATTTTATCGGGAGCCCTGGTGGGGTCTTCATCATGCGGCTTCGGTGTCACCCGTTTGCGTTTCTCGCCTACGAAAATCTTGCCATCCCGCTGTTCCACGGACCAGCACGCGAGCGGACTAAAAGCAGGGGGACGCAAAGCTTCGCCTGTGCGCAAATCGAAGCAAGCGTGATGCCATGGACAACGAACGGTGTCGTCGACCACCAAACCATCGGCCAGCGGCCCGCCGTAATGCGTGCAGATCGCGCTGACTGCGAACACCTCGTTCCCGCGGCGCACCAGCAGCACCTGCTCGTCGCCGCAATGACCGACGAGCTTGCCGCCGTCGGGAAGATCGAGAAGCGCGATGCCTTTAACGAGATCCGGTCTGTTCGGGCTTTCAGCCATTGTTCCTTCTCCCTTGGTGATCTGGTCGAGAACCGGCCTTTGCGCCTGGAAGCGCGAGCTTCGGATTCTCTCTGCCGGCACCTTGGCTTTGTCTGCCGCGTACCAGCTATGTCCTTCGAGCCGGGTGGGGCTGCGTTTAAGCGAGTGTCCGACCGTTTCCGGCATCACGCAAACGAATTTAATCGGCAAATACATGCAACTTTTATGATAGCTCAATATAATCCGCTACGGTTGCAGGATAAATTGCCCCGTCTTCTTCCAGTCGGCGAGAAAAGCTTCGAGTCCCTTGTCTGTGAGCGGATGCCTGGCAAGATTTCTCAGCACTGCCGGCGGCGCCGTTGCGACATCGGCGCCTGCCATCGCTGCTAGCTTGACGTGGAGAGGCGTGCGCATCGAGGACGCGAGGATTTCGGTCTTTATCGATTTGTCGTTGCCATAGATCGTCCGAATCTCGCGGATCACCTCGATGCCGTCCAAACCGAGTTCGTCGAGCCTTCCGACGAAGGGAGAAATATAGGCCGCGCCCGCCTTCGCGGCGAGCAAGGCCTGGTTGGCCGAGAAGCACAGCGTGACATTGACATTGCGACCACGCTGACTGAGCGTCCGGCAGGTTCTGAATCCATCCCATGTGGACGGCACCTTGACAGCCACGTTGGCAGCAATTTCGGCCAGCCGCTCTCCCTCGGCAATCATGTCGTCAAAGTTGGTCGCCGTGACTTCGGCAGACACTGGCCCTTCGACTGCCTGGCAAATCTCTCCAATGACGTCACGGATCGGTCGGCCGGTCTTTGCGATATGCGACGGGTTGGTCGTCACCCCGTCGAGGATGCCCGCCGCAACAAGCTCTCGGATCTCCAAAAGATCGGCTGTATCGACAAACAACTTCATTTGTCTTCTCCTCGAAAGAATCACGTCCATTGATGATCGGATGCAGTCCCGTCAGGTTGGTTCCAAAAACGATGAGGTGTCGCAGTCATGGCGGCGCCCTATGTCCGTTGACGTCAGTGCAGAGCCGGAGCGGAATCGATGGCCGAAAAGATCTCCGAGCAACGAGTGAAAACGAAACGGGCTTATGAGAGTCCGGCGGCCGACGACGGCACGCGGGTGCTTGTTGATCGGCTTTGGCCCCGCGGTCTCAAGAAGACCGATGCTGCAATCGATCATTGGGCAAAAGAACTCGCGCCGAGCACAGAGTTGCGAAAATGGTTCGCACACGATCCCGCCCGCTGGGAAGAATTCCGCCGACGCTATTCGGAGGAGATCCGCGAACATCGCGAAGAGTTCAACCGACTGCGCGACCTGGCGCGAAAAGGTCCTCTCACCCTTGTCTACGCAGCCCATGACGAGACGCACAACGATGCCGTCGTGCTCAGGGAGATTCTGCTGACGCGCCAATAAACCCGTCCGTGTGCGTTCTTCAGATAGTCGGTGCGTCATCTCCAACCCTTCCCGGGCGGCCGAATGCCCACTACATGCCTGACACCAGCTCGCGTGCCGCGCTCAGAACCCGTCATCATCCACATCTCTGGCAATTCGGAGCACTCCGCTCCGGCATTCGCCGCTCGGTATTCAGGCACCAGGCTCGCCTGTAGTCCGCCGAAGCGTACCGCGCAGGCCACCTATCTGACAAACAAAGTTGATTGACATTTGAATGCAAGTTTTATGCTATGTCGGATGGACATCGAACTCGCGCGAACTTTCATCGAGATCGTTTCGACCGGAAGCTTCATCCGGGCTTCGGAGCGGCTGAATGTCGCTCAGACCACCGTGAGCGCCCGAATCCGCAGCCTCGAGCAACAGCTGGGACGTGCGCTTTTCATTCGACATAAGGGCGGAGCTTCGCTCACTCCGGCAGGCGAGCAATTCCTGCGTCACGCGCCGATGTTCGTCCAGCTATGGCAGCGTACGCTTCACCAGGTTGCCGTGCCGCCGGGCCGGCGCGCCGTTCTGACAGTCGGTAGCGAGGTCAGCCTTTGGCAACCGCTCCTCCTCGACTGGGTCCGATGGATGCGCCGGTCGCTACCGGACATCGCGCTTCGAGTGCACGTCGATGTGCCGCAGGATTTGATCAATCAAGTTGCATCTGGGATGGTCGACGTCGCGATCATGTACGCGCCCCAGCATCGCCCGGGTCTGAAAATTGACCTGCTCACGGAAGAAAAGCTCGTGCTCGTGACCACCGATCCCGAAGCGCGCCTCCTCGGTGGCGCTGACTACGTGTATATGGATTGGGGACCCGACTTTGTGCTTCACCACGACATGAATTTCCCCGATGTCGCACCGGATCTCTCTTTCGATCTCGGTCCACTCGCGCTCAGCTATCTTCTCTCGGCCGGAGGCTCCGGCTATGTCAGGTTGAGTGCAGTCCAGCCTCATATCGCGGAAGGCCGGCTTCACCTCGTGCCCGAGATGCCGCAATTCTCCTATCCGGTCTACGCGGTGCACTCCGCCAATTCGGATGAAACCGTAGTGGGGCCGGCCCTGGCTGGACTGCACTCCATTTCACACGGCAGCGCCAATTAGGCCCATTATGCCTTCACGTTTTCCGGCAGATCGGCGAAATGCCTTCACGTATCCGGCAGATCGGCGAACGCGACCGCATTGACCCTATTGTTTGCCAACCGTTCGGCACAAAGGCCAGGCGATCTCATGCAAGCCAATGGTTGAATCCCCTTCGCGCTGGCGAGGCTCTATGGCGGGACCGAGCAACGAACCTGCACTCACGCGGCAATAAGATTCGTTGGACCTGGAATCCTTTCCGGTAAACACTCGGGGCATCGATTGCAGTCCCAGAACTCAGGCCCGGTGGCGCGTGCTGCTGGAAAGGGCGCTTGCATGCTGCTTAACACTTCTTGCAAATCCGAACTCCCGATTTCGGTTGCGCAAAGCTCTATGAGGTTCGGCAGACCGATGGGGCAGCGGGAGGAACGGCTCATGAGCATTCGGCTGCAGCAGGAACTAATCAGGCACGCGTGCCGAGGAATACCCACCACCTACATGCAGTTGCTCCGGTCGGTTGGAACCGTCGCAGACGCCGACGAAACCCTTGTCAGGGCCTCACTTGAAAGGCTGATGGATGAGGACACGATCGCCGCCAGGCCTTTCGTGACAGCTCTTGTTATAGGTCCGCAAGCCGGCGGCCTTCCGGAGCCATGGTTCTTCAGCAAGGCTCGAACGTCCGGACGCCTGGCCTCACGCTCGGATGAACTCGAGGCGTGGGCTTTCCACGCCAGAGAACTGAGGCGAGCGGTTACGCATTATCGCACCATGTCATCGAACGCCGCGGCAGCCCTCTGGGATCGAAGTCCAGGCGTGGGGATCGAAGGAGCAGGCAAAATGCTGATGGCCAAAGATGTAATGACCGCCGACGTCATCACTGTGGCGTCCGACACCACTATTCGGACTGTCGCCGAACTCCTCGTCACCCAAGGCGTAAGCGGAGTGCCTGTCCTGGACGACGATGTTCTGGTGGGCATCGTGACGGAAGGAGACCTCCTCCATCGAGCCGAAATCGGCACGGCCGCGCGCCCGGTGTCATGGTGGTCCAGGATTTTCAAGAACAAGGCGGTGCTTGCTGCCGAGTACACCCGCGAGCATTCAACCCGGGTCGTGGACGTTATGACCAAGAACGTCGTAACCGTCGAAGAATCTACGCCGATCGCGGACATCGCCGACCTGTTGGCGCAGCGAAAAATAAGGCGGGTGCCCGTGATACGCGGCGGGAAGGTCGTGGGGATAGTCAGTCGCGCCAACATAGTTCGCGCCTTAGCTGCAACGGCGAACCTTCCACGAAGCGCCTGCAAGGCAGACGACGAAACTATCCGTCAGCAGTTTCAGTTGGCTTTGCGCGATGAGGCGTGGCCGAGCGCCAGCACGCCCAATTTTACGGTCAAGAACGGCGTGGTTTCCTTCTGGGGCACCCTAGAGTCCGACGCCGAACGCGACGCCCTCCGGGTCCTATGCGAAAACATTCCGGGAGTTCAGAAAGTCGAGGATCATCGTATGATCTTGAGCTTTCCGACCTTTGCCGTGTGATGGGCGCAGGTAGTAAGACGACATCCTGCGTTTTGTCATGCTAAAAGGAACCAGGAATTGTGGCGGATTGGCTCTGGGCCGTCGTGACGAAGGCGGCAACGGCGTCCGATTTTCCCAAGCCGCAAATTGGCAACAAGGTGACCCAGGAAACGTCAGTCCAGCCTCAGACTCCGCTACCTTCCGCCACTGCGGCGGAGCAGCGGGCAACTGCGACACGCAGGCTGGCAGCGCTTGGCGAACTCACCGGAGGAATAGCCCACGATTTCCGGAACTTGCTGACAGCAATCGGGTCAGGCGTCAGGCTGGCTGAAAACAACTGGGACGATCCCACCAAACTGCGTGCATACCTCGCGGAGACGAAGATCGCGATCGACGGAGGGATTGCGCTGACCTCTCAGCTTCTCGCATTTGCCAGGCATCAGAGCCTCGCCCCCCATGTCGGCAACGTGAACGAATATTTATACATGTTTGAGCCTTTTCTCAGATACGGCGCCGGGTCGGACGTTCGTCTTGTCCTGGATCTAACTCCCGACCTGCCGAGCTGCCTGTTGGATCCCGCCTTCTTCGACGCGGCCATTCTAAATCTTGTCACCAACGCCAGAGACGCTATGCCGAACGGAGGCAGGATCGACATCAGCACCAGGCAGGTTTCTGGCTCCAACACACCTGGAATCAAACTCACCTCGAGCCACGTTCGCGTCAGGGTCAGAGATGAAGGCTGTGGAATGCCCGCCGACATCATCCGCGAAGTGTTCGATCCATTCTTTAGTACGAAAGGTGATCGCGGGACCGGGTTCGGGCTTCCGCAGGTGCGCGCGTTCATGGAAATGGTCGGCGGCACGATAGCGATCTCCAGTGAACCGGAAGCGGGCACGACTGTCGACCTGCTTTTCCCAGTCATCTCGTAAGCTGGCCGTTGTCGCGAGGGCCGTCGGTCGACCCACGGATGCACCGAACGGTTAGTTCGCACTGACTTTCCAGCCCCATCTCGGTATTCTCCAGCCACGCACAGCCGGTTCTCCTCAGCCATTTTCAGGTCAGACGATTGCTCGATCCCAGCCGCCGTAGTGCTCTTCGCTGCGGGTCCCCCGGGGCAAGCTCAGAACGATCAGCGCCACGCCAATGATCACTGCTGCCGCCGTCCCAATCAGTGTGCCGCCCTCAAATACAAACGGTGATGCCGAGACGGCGAGACCAAATGGCACATTGAGGAAGCGCACGGGCCGCGCCACCTCGGCCATGGCTGTCACTGCGACCATGATGATGAGGCAGCCAAGGACGTGATCGCTAAAATAGAGCGGCGGCTCGGTGCCAAAGACGAGCGGCGTCGCCAAGAGCAAGATGCCGAGCGCCACGCTTGCCGCTAGCGTCCACGGGTAGTTGACGCCGCCGATGAGGAAGTCGCGCAGCAGGCCTGCCACCGGGCGGTCGAGATCCGGAGCCGGGGTCTGGTTCTCCGACAGCGCCGGCCCGCCTTTCCAGAAGGTGCGCCAGAACGGCTCGCCCGCCTTCCTGGCGCGCCACAGATACTGGACAGTCGCCAGCACCTCATCGATCGAATAGGGAATAAGCACTACGGTGACCGCCGCCTGGACGATGCAAAGCGTGCAAAGCGCGCCGATCAGAGGCGGCTGGATGATGATGAAGAAGACGCTGGTCACGCCGAGTGGGATGATCAGCAGCCCGAACAGGAACACCATCCACGGCATTGTGCGCCAGCGCCGGCGGTCGCCAATGGCGCCAGCCAGGATGTCCAGAGCATAGGCGAAGGCGCCGAAGCCGGCATCGGCGATGGGAAAGCCCTTCGAGACCCATGAGGTGACCACCGCCTCGCTGCCGTTTGCGACCGGCGCGCCGCCCGGTCCGAAAAACGGATCCCAGAGCCCGTCGATGTGGCCCATCTGGTAGGCTGCGAGATAGCGCGAGACGAACAGACCGACGAAAGCGAGCGCCACGATGGGTATGCGCTGCGTGAAAGATGACGGCGAATAGCTCCAGCCCATCGGCCTGTCATCGTCAGCGGCCAGCGCGCGCCGGCTGATGCCGGGCGTCGGCGGGATCATCACCGCGAAGGCGACGATCAGCATGCCGATCAGCGTGTCGGTGCTGTAAGCGGCAGCGCTGCTGGTCCAGAAGACGAGCGGCGCGAGCATGATCCACACGCCGACGGCAGCGGTGACCCACTGCATCCAGTTCCAGTGGCGATACATGCCCAGCAGTGCGAAAACGGCAACCAGTAGACCCGATACGATCTCGCTCACCCCGAGGCGCATATTGCGAATGGTGGCCTCGTCGAGCTCGTGTCCGAGTGCCGGCGGCGGCGCGACGCTCACGGGATCGAACAGTCCAAGGATCATCGGCGACGAAATCAGCCACAGGCCGAGCATGGCGCTCGTCAATGGTGCCCAGAGCGTCCATTGGTGGTGTTGCTCCAGGCCTGCGTCCACCTCCGCCTCGTTGCGCTCCAGCGGTCCTGCTATCCGCCGCCTTGCCTGCGCGAGCTCCGGCCCAGATGCCGCCACCGCGGCCGGATGCAGCTTGTTCTTCTCGTACCAGTCGGTCGGGTCTGCCTTAAGCCGGCGTATCATCTCCGGCAGCGTTCCCCCGAGACTGTGACGCGGTCGCCAACCGAGCAGCCGCCGAGCGCGCGAGGCATCAATCTCGTAATGGTCGTCGGAGTTCTCGATCATCCACGGCTGGATGTCGGTGTCCTGGTCCAGCACCTCGGTCTGGAACCATGATCCCGCTTTGGTCAAAGTCTTAGGCAGCGACAGCGTTCGCCATTCCTCGTCGTGAACGAGCCGTCCAATGCGCTTCTGCATCTCCTGATAGGAAAGGGTCTCTTCTTCGCCGACCAAGAGCACAGTCTCGTCGGGAAGTTCCGCGCGGCGGTCTACCGTTCGCACCACTGCGTCGACGAGATCGTCCCTGTGGAGGTAGGGTTGGCCGCTTTCGAGATCGCCAGTGAAGAGGTAGGCAGTCGGCCGTCGTTCAAAGATGCGCGCGATCTGCTGCGCGATGAAGGCCGCGCGGCAATCCTCGTCATAGACGCCGGCGAGCCTGAGGATGACGGTCTTTATGTTGCCGCGCTCCCGGCCGATCAGAGCTTCGGTTTCCACCTTCGATTTTGGGTAGGCCCAGGGCGGATCGAGCGGCGAATCCTCATTGATCCTGACTCCCTTTTCCGGACTCGGAGCGTGGACGAGCAGGGTGCTGGAGAAGACGAACTGCTCGGTTTCCAGCGTCTTGAGGGCAGAAAGCAGCCTACGCGTTCCCTGCACCGTGACGGCGTCATATTTCGGATTGTCTTGACCCGTCGTGTCGTAATAGGCAGCGAGATGGATGACGGAGGCGATGCGCCCGTTGCCGCGTTCGCGCACCTCTTCGACCGCCTTCGTGACGCTTTCGTCCGAGGTGAGATCGACAGGGACCGTTTCTGTCCCGTTCGCCGTTTGCCTCGCATTGGGCAGGTCGAAGCCGATGACGCGGTATCGGCCCTTCAAGCCATCGGTGATCGCTTGACCCAGAAAGCCGCTGGACCCGGTGATCAGTACGATGGGCAGAGTTTGGTTTCTCGGCATGTTGCCCCGCTTGGTTCGAGCCAGGACCGATCGCGTCAGGCGCAAAGTGTTGGATTGCACCGGCACTAACCCGCTCGGCATGATTTCCCGGCCCGCGCAGCCATGCGGTCGCGGTCGATGACTGATTGTCGCTCGTGTCGGCCGACTTGGCCTCCTGTCATTGAGCCGACGCAGTCCGCTCAAACTGAACTGTTGCGATCGTTCATCACAGCGCACTTTGACGGAGGCGACCGAACCTTTCAAACGAAAGATGTTGCAGCCTTGCAGCAAGAAACCTGCACCAAAGCTGGAGCGCGTTTGCAGTGCGCCACTGGCATGGCCCTGGCCGTTTCCTCTCGCGGCGTATCTCAGGGACCTCGATCTTCGGTTCGTAAGCTTCGTCGACACGCCTGCATTGATGTTGCTATACCGGTATGCTCCACCGAACCGTATGCGCTGAAGACGGAGAATAACATGATCACCGGTTCGCAATGCCGCGCGGGACGAGCACTCGTCGAAGTAACACGAGGCAAGTTAAGCATCCGCTCCGGCGTCGACGAAGCTGTTATCGAGGCTTTCGAGCGCAAGCTCGAAGAGCCGGATCCGGATTCAATAGCAGCCCTTCAAACGGCGCTTGAGTTGCTCGGCGCGGTATTTATCGAAGAGAACGGTGGCGGCATTGGCGTGCGTCTGAAATTCACCCAGTCGGAAGGAAGACGAATCGCACGGCTGGAAAGCGAGGGCGGCATAGTCGCAAGCGACAGAGTGCCGTAGAGGACCCGGCCCCTTATGTTCAAAGCGCCCGGGCGAAACCGTCTCCTTCCCCGAGTGCAGACTCTGAGTTCAGCCGGAGCGAATTGGGTGAAACTGCTGCTTCGCCGATCAGGTTGGCAGCACGGTTTCGCGCCTATAGCCCGCGCCGCCTCGTTAAGGTGTCGGCGATCCTTTTGTCACACCGGCGTCAAGCTCTCCGCCTCTCCACGTAAGACCGTAGTGGATTGACTGAAAGACAATCTTGCCATCCTCGATCACGAAGCTGTCGGCACCCTCGACCGCATCGAAGCGCGCCGACTTCGCGGACCAGACCAACAGCGCATATTGGCCGGTTACCTGCTTGGCGGCGACCTGGAACCGCGCTTCGGGCAATTGATGCCCCAAGCGCTCCGCCGACATCCGTATGGCGTCATGTCCCCTCGCATTGGAGTTGACCGTCAGGAGAAGCACCTCTTCCGAGTAGTTCCGGCGAAGATCTTCCTCAAGCTTGCCTTCCAGCCTGAGTCTCAGGTGGTCCTCGAAGACTTCGGCGGGTGTGCGGTGTCCACAGGTCGTCATCTGTCAGGCTTCCGTTATTGATGCATGGCTTTGTTCGCGGCGGGCCGCAGATATCGCGAAGCCCAGGAGGATGACCAGCACCCCGCCACCCCAAGCATAGCGGGCATACGACAGTGCCTGATCATAGCCGCCTTGGTATTCAGGCCAAGTCACGCGCAAGTAGCCACCTGGAATCCCCGGCACCGGGAACCCAGTCTGTCCGACATGAAGCTCCAGGTGCTCGCCCTCCCGGGAGGAGGTCATCACATGGATGGGCACTCCGGTAGCAAGGACCTGCTCTCCTATTCCCACTGTCCCAAGCGCGTACACCGCAACGTTTGACTTCGTCGCTGGAAGCCCGGCGTAGCCGATTCCACTTCTACCGTGATGCCAGACGTCGAAGCCGACTCCATACCAAGTGGTAAAAAGTCCGCGCGGCTCGGCTACCATCGGCTCGGTTGCTCGGATCGTGTATGCTGTCCCATCCGGAGCCGACACCGATGCCTTGATGTCCACAAGATCATGCGGCGGCAGCGGCGTCCTTTGCGGATTCCTGTCTGCTACCCGCATCCGCAGCGTCGCGCTGCCGGATGCCATGCCGACTCCGTCCGCGGGCGCTTCTCCGATGCTCACAGAACCGTCCGCGATAACGAGGGCAGTCTTTGCTTCCGGTCCTGTATACAGCGCAACCCCGCCGCCGAGCACCGCGAGAGCCAAGGTAGAAGCGGTGAACGCGGCGACGCTCGCGGGGCCCCAACGCACGCTTGCGCTTTGCGACCACGCAGCAAGGAGATAGCCAACGATCGCAAGGAGGATCGTCATCGGAAGAATAACCAGGAACTCCTGTCGATAAGAGAGCCAATGGACCTCTGCGGGCGGCGGGTCGGCCGTAAGGAGGCGGAACTCGGAATTAGGCAATCCCACGGGACCAAGGAAGTGCCCGTAGGCGACCAGCAGGAACCCCAGCATAATGCCGCCTACCACTGCGGCATTCCTGTCTCTTCCGGCGACGGACCACCAGCCAATTGTGAAGGCGCTCGCAACGGCGATGCGCATGACGAACCAGGTGACCCCAGGGAAATCTGCGAGCACGAGCGCCTGCAGCAGGCCGGTTCCGATCACGACTGCGACAGCCACCCCCACCCCGGCAGCTGCCTGGCGCGCCGTCGAGTAATCCGGCTCAGTGCCTCTTGCCTGTCGATGGCGCCAAATCCATAAGGCTAGGACATAGCCGAGATAGTAAACCGCAAAGTGGACCGGGAGACCGGTCACCCAAGTGTGTTCGAGGTCGAGCCACTCGGGCTGCGACGGAAGCCCGATCGGCGAAAGAGACCAGTAGTAGGTGGTGAGCAGCAGCACGTGTATCGCAGTGATCAAGAGTCCACGGGCGAGTCCGACCCCGATCCAAGCAGTGCCCAAGGCGAAAACCGCGGTCATCAGAAGCGTGTCCGTGACCCAGTAGGTCCAGTAAGGGTCGTTCCCCCAGAGCATCGCGTGCGCGATTACAGCGTCCACGAAAATGGCAAGCAAGGCGGCCATGGCCGTGAACTTGCAGACATCACGAAGCAAAAGCGGCCCGCTTGTCGCCTCCGTTACCGCCGCAAGGCTCGGCTTCTGGTTCAGCATGCCCGTTGATCCTCTATTCTCGTCCCCGGCCGTGCGAGGGAGCTTTGTCGCGACAGTGAGGCAAAGCGACCGCCCGGCGCAGGCGAAAGCTTGAAGCATGATCGCGAAAGTGAGCTGCCCTTGCGGGACATTTTTGCCACCGATGTGCGATTGTTCATCCCATTGAAATGGGGTGAGCGCCGCATACGTCCAACGAATGTTATTGCGGTTTGAGTGCAATTTATCTGCACCATACCGGTCCCTTCCGCTAAAAAGGGCGTTCAATCTCCGCGGCATTAGAGGAGTCGGCGGGATAGACCACCGACGCGTCTTCACGGACAAGCGCCCTGACGCTGAGAACTGCCCTTTCGACTCGGCATCAAATGGAAAACGTCCTCTTCGCGAGCGAGAAGGTGGTCGGCAACGATGCGTCGATGGCATCGCCACCACACCGCCTCTGAGCACATCATGGCGCACCTCAGGGCTCTGCCCAACTCGATGAGGATGGCGAGCCCTTGCCGGAACTCCGGGGACAGGGCGTAGTCAGCATAGTTGTGGAAGCTGCGGTTCCGCCATCCCGTTCAGCTCGGGCGGCGCGGAGTTCGCCTTCCCTCGACGGCCGCCGAGAAGCGGGACGTGTTCATAGGCGAACTGGGGGTTGGTTCGCGAGCCTGGGAGCCTACGCACGCCCGCCACGATCCCGATTTCAGCCGCGCGAAGGATGCCTAGGAACGCGGAGAAGCTCAGATTCGAATGTCCGATCGTAAAGAATGGGTTGACCATCAACTCCCTCGATGCCGTCGACCTTGCACTTGACGCTGAAGCTAAAGGCTTTGTGCCCTCGATACGGCCAGCCGCGTGCAAGCGGCACGACAGGAGATATCTTCCACCTTTCAGCCCATTTTCGGATCTGCGGACCTGAGAACAACAGGGCCGGGCGCGACACTTTGGTGACCGTATTGATTTTGCAACCGCAATGGGTCGCGTTCGTCGGCGACTGTGCCTTTTGAACGGGCGACCGGAAGGTGGTCCAGGGTCGCAAGGACGGAGTCGCAGATCGACCACGCCCGGGAAGACGAAGTCGACTGCGACTGGTAGCCCCAGTCCCGCGTGGCTGCAACGCCTGTGAAATGGCAAGGCCAACGCTTTGGCGGGGAGCGCAAGATCGATCGACAGCTACCACTGCCGCCGCATGCCCGCCTTGCAAACCGGAACTCGCAAGCAGAGGCGCACGTCCTCGACGCGGCAGATCGCGCAGGGCGAGTTGCTCCAGTAGGTGCACCTGAGTGCCACGCGGCCACACGTGCTGGTCGGACATCCGGTCATAACCCGTGACTTTGCGTCAGGTGCCTCTCGGCTTGGCGGGAGGTTGGCCGGATCGGTCACGTCTTTCTTCGAAGGTTTGGATCCAGGCGTGCGCCTCGGCAGGTGTCCGGGATTGCCGGAGCAGATCCGGAAGCTCGGCGCCCCGCAGTTGGCGCCAGACACCGAGCAAGGCGGGCACAAATCCATTCGTATCCGCTGTCGGCCACACCAGGGCAAGCAGCAGATCGACGGAATTGTCGTTCGGCGCGCCGAATGGAACTGGCCGCTTCAGCGTCGCCAACACAGCCGCCGGAGCGGCGATCCCGTCAAGGCGGGCATGCGGTATGGCGATGCCATTGCCAACAGCGGTCGGCCCGAGCCGTTCGCGACGAAGCAAAGCGGCCAACACCGCGCCGTGGCTCCTGCCGACCTTCTCCGATAGTCGGGCAGCCATGCCGCTCAGGGCCGTGCCTTTCCGGTCAGCCTGCATTCCCAGCAGGACATCATCCTGCCCTCCGACGAGTTCGCTCAACCTCATAGCTGGCTTCGCGTGGCCATCGCCGGAACAAGCTTTACGACTCGGCCGCGGCCTCGGGATCGAAAAGGCGGACCACGGCCATTGCGGACGCGGAGCCACGATCGGGATCACGTCCGGGCGAAAAGCCACACCGGGGCACCCGGCGCCAATCCGGCTCACAGCCGCACCTGTCGCCATGCCGGGCGGCCGGACGGATGACGATGCGGCTCCGGCTGATCCATGAACGCCGCAGGCACGACCACCGAAGCGATGCACCAGGCACAGCGGGAGGCGGCTCTCGGCAAAGCACGGCCACAGGAGAGGCAAATGCGTCTTGAACGGAAAATTCTCATGTCACGCTCCATCGGTACGGCGCGCCGGCGCCGCAGGAATGAACCGCTTTGGAATGTCCCGGAGCAGGATTATGTGCGGGATTCAGGGTGAGAGAGCCTGCTCCGGGCAAGGGTACGACCTTCCCCGGCAAGCCTCGAAATCCTGACGAACGTCTCCATGCACATGTGGGGTTTACCTTGTCTAACAGGCCCTACTTTTCAACCGCGGCGGCCGCGTCAGACGGCGATCAGAGCATCGCGAAAGACATGATCATCAGCACGAATATACCGACCGCAATGATCGTCCTGGTGGTCGTGTCCATTCATTGGCTCCGGTTCATCCGGCCGACTGGCGGCTCCAGGCCGCTTGCCGCGTGCGGTCTTCCGGCGTCGACGCGACGATCCCTCAACGGAACCTTTTCCGGCCGAAAAAGGCCTGCCACCACCCTCGGGATATCATTCCGCGAGATGCCGATGTCCTCCAACTGCCTGTCGTCCAGACGGCTGAGTTCGCTGATGGCGCGGTTGCTCTGCCAGCGGCGGACCGCTCTCAGGAGGAGCTGCGCGACAGTCACTCTTGGCGTGCGCGACGCGGGAATACGATGTGCGGTGCTGGATGGATGTTTGATTATGGACACTTTGTCCCTCCTTCATGATCGGATGACCGCAACACGGCATCCGTGACGGCTGGTGGACGGACATACATGGCCGGCCGCTTTCCGGCGCCGCGGACGCGGCTCGGAACGACAGGCATGTCAGTCGTTGTGAATGAAGCTGATCTCCCCGAGACGACGAACGGAAGCGTTCGAGCCGCTCGGGGCTATGAAAGCGTCAGGAGGGACGCCGAAACGACCAAGTATTTCTTGTGGCCTGAAGTAATCATGCTCCGGATATGGGAATTCCTGGGAGCAGTTCAATCCATGGGGGAAGCCCTGCGGCCTTTAGACGCTAAAACGCCGGAGGTTCGAGTCGGCAACCGGACGCGGGCATTGGAGCGCCTGTGAAAATGAGCTCACGGCCTGCCGGCGGGGATGCCAAAGGGCCGGTAGCTGCCGGGGAAAGTGCATGCAGCACACGTGAGAGGAAAAACGGGTCGGCCGGAGAGGCAACAGGGAAAACCGCGGCCCTAAGCAGGACAACCAACGAAGTTCCGGCGTAGCACAACCCGGACTCAGCTTCAGGTCGGCGTCATAGGACGTGCCTCCGGCGTCTGCGGATCGCGCGATGGCGATTCACCGGGGCCGTCGCTGCTTCTGTCGCGCGAGAGGCTGCCGCCGGGCGACCTTAGGAGCGAACGCGGAGGTACGTTGGCGTCTCCCTCTGTTCGGTCGCGGTAGAGGGCCGCGCGTGCTAGCAGCATGAGGGTGACCGGAGTGGTCGCGGTGATGAACACCCCGATTAGCAGCTCGTGTACGACCGGACGCAGACCCAGCGCCGAGAAGCAGACGATAGACGCGAGCACGATGGCGCATGTTCCCCAACTGGTCCCGAGAGTAGGCGCGTGCACCCGTTCGAAGAAGCTGCCGAACTGCAGCGTACCGATCGCTCCGAGGAGGGTCAGCCCGGCGCCGAGGAGTAAGAGTACGGCTGTCAACACAGCCGCCCAGGCAGGCAGGTCCACGGCATGGGTCATTCAATCACCTCGCCGCGCATGAGAAACTTGGCGAGCGCGACGCTCGAAACGAAGCCGAGCACTGCGAGGATCAGGGCGGCCTCGAAGTAGACCTGGCTTCCCGTGCGAATGCCCACCGTAAGCGCCAGGAGCATGGCGCTCACATACATGGCGTCCAGGCAGAGCACCCGGTCCTGCGCGCGCGGTCCGCGAACCACGCGGTATGCGTAGCAGCCCATCGCGGCGACGAGCATGATTTGAGCGGCTGTGACGGACCACAACAGAATGTCGACGGTCATTCGAAGATATCCATTAGCGATGCTTCGTAACGGTTCTTGATCAAAGCGATCCATTCGTCTTTGTCGACCAGGTCGAGGACATGGATAAGAAGCACTCCAGAATCATGGGCGTACTCGATCCATGCGGTCCCCGGTGTGCTGGTAACGATGCACGAGAGCACGGCTAATCCCGTCTTGTCGCGGAGATCGAGCGGTATGGCTACGAAGCCGGCGACTCGATCACGGCGGCGGCCCCCGAGTATGATGCTGGCTACCGCGATGTTCGACCGCAGGATGTCCAGCGCCACGATGCCCGCAAGTCGCGGGATGAGCTGCCAGCGTCTCAGTCTCGGTTTCGATGGCTGCAGCGCCGCCATCGCGCGCGAGGCAGCAACCGCGATGACAGCGCCGAGGAGGAACTGCCCGGGCGAAAAGGACGTCAGCAGCACCCACGTCAGCAGCAGGGCTGCGGTCAGGAATGGGTAGGGCAACACGCGGTTCATCTGGCGCTTCCAGTCATGCCCGTGCCCAGCACCCCTTGGATATAGCTCGCCGGATCGTGCAGGGAGCGGGCAGCTGCGTCCGTATAGCTGATCATCGCACCTCCCCCTACTGTCATCGCCAGGCAAAGAGCGAGGAGCGCGAGGATTGGCGCCACCTCCACCACCAGGACACGCGGGACGATAGACTCGAGCGGCGCCCAGAAGGTGCGTATGCCGGTCCGCATCATGGCGACCAGCACCGCCAGACCGGAGAGGATGATCAGCGCGACCAGCAGCCATGTTCGCGCCGGGATTTCGCTCGGAGCCCCCAGCCCATCCAAGTTCAGCATGCCCGTCAGCATCGCGAACTTGGCAATGAAACCCGACAATGGCGGAAGCCCCGCGAGCAGGAGGGCAATGCATCCGAAGCAGATGCCGAGGACGGCCAGCGCACCCGGCATCGCGGCCCCAACCTCCTCGTCCTCGTGCTCTTTGGCCTCATCCTCTTCCTCGCCATAGGCTTCAAGGGTAACGGCGAGCAGGTCGGCTCCGGGCTCTCGTGCGCGCTCCACGAGTTCAATCAACATGAAAAGCGCCGCGGTGCTGAAGGTCGAGCTGACGAGGTAAAACAGGGCTCCCGAGACCACCGTAGCGTCCCCCATGCCGACGGCCGCCAGCAGGGTTCCCGAGGAGATAAGCACGCTGTAACCGGCAAGCCTGCCCATCGCCTGAGAGGCGAGCACGCCAGATGTCGCAAAGACCAGACTCGCTATGCCACCCCACAGCAGGGCGGCGCCGCCGAACCCAGTCAGTTCGCCAGCAGGGCTCCCGAAGAGCAGCAGCGAGAGACGAAGCAGCGCGTAGACACCGACCTTGGTGAGCACCACGAATATGGCGGCGATCGGCGCCGCCGCGGCCATGTATGCAGAAGGCAGCCAAAATCCGAGCGGCCACATCGCTGCCTTGACAAGGAAGGCGATGCCCAGGACCGCCGCGCCAGCCTGAAGCAGCATTCGATCCTCGGCAGGGATGGCCGGCAAGCGTGCTGCCAGGTCAGCCATATTCAGCGTTCCGGTGATCCCATAGATCAGGCTGACGCCGATGAGGAAGAGAAGCGACGCCGCCAGGTTGATCGAAATATAGTGCAACCCGGACCGGACCCGAAACACGCCAGAGCCGTGAAGAAGCAAACCGTATGACGCCGCCAGCGTGACTTCGAAGAAGACAAAGAGGTTGAAGAGGTCTCCTGTCAGGAAAGCACCTCCGAGCCCCATCAGCAGCAGTTGGAATAGAGTGTGGAAGTGCGGTCCCGCCCTGTGCCAACGCGACAGCGAGAAGACCAAGGACGCCAGGGCGATAACGGCCGCCAATGCGAGCATCAACGCAGACAATCGGTCCAGCACGAGGACGATGGCAAAGGGTGCTGGCCAGTTTGCGACGGCATAGGAAGACGACAAGGCGCCGCTCCCGCCCGGAGCGCCATCTGCCATGCCCATCAGCTTCATGGCCACCCCGAGGAGCAACAGCATGGATGCGAGGCTGACCGTTGCCTTCAGCGTGTGCCGCGTCTCATCGACCAAGAGCAGCGCCGCGCCCGTGACGAGCGGCAGCAGGATCGGCACTACGAGCAGGTGCTGAGTCCAATCCATCAGCGCGACTCCCGCCCGTCGACGTGATCGCTGCTGGTCAGACCGCGGGAGACAAGCAGGACCACAAGAAGGAGCGCGGTCGTGGCAAAGCCGATCACAATGGCGGTGAGAACCAGCGCCTGAGGAACCGGATCTGCGTAGTTGGACGGATTCCCTGTCCCGTCTGCCCCTAGCAAGGGCGCAGCCCCCACGCGCAGTCGGCCCATGCTGAAGATGAACAGGTTTACCGCATAGGAAAGCAGGGAGAGGCCTATGACGAGCTGGTAGGTGCGCGGGCGCAAGACCAGCCAGACCCCCGAGCCGGTGAGAACGCCAATGGCAATGGCGAGCGTCAGCTCCATTGTTGGCGTTCCTCCTGCTCACGCTCCTCTTCCAACCGGGCCGCGCGCAGGCGGCGGGTCGACTGGTGGGCGATAGCGATCAGCATCAGCACTGTGGCCCCGACCACGAGGCCGAACACGCCGAGGTCGAAAAGGGTCGCGCTTGCAAAAGGGACCTTCCCGATAAGCGGCAGCTCCACGTACCGGAAATACGAGGTGAGATACGCATCGCCGAACAGGGTTGAGGCGATCCCGGTCACGGCCGCCATGAGAAGGCCGACGCCTATCCAGACGACGGGGAGGATCCGCAGCCTTTCCTCCACCCAGGCCGTTCCCGCCGCCATGTACTGCAGGATGAAGCCGGCCGCCATCGCCACGCCTGCCACGAAGCCTCCGCCGGGAGCGTCATGGCCGCGCAAGAGAAGATAGGCGGCCAGCACGATGATGACCGGGAACATCCATTGCATGATTACGGACGGCACATAGAGGTATTCGGCCGCGGTCGCGCCGGCCTCCCTGTTTGCTTCCGCCTCGTCATAGGATCGCTGGATGCGCTGCTGCTCGGGTCGTTCTATGCTGTCCGGCGCGGGGCGAAAGCGTCTCAGCAGCGCGAAGACAGTCAACGCGACGACCCCGAGGACCGTGATCTCTCCCAGTGTGTCGAAACCGCGAAAGTCGACGAGAATCACGTTGACGACGTTGCGACCGCCGCCTTCGCTGTAGGCCCTCTCAACGAAGAAGCCCGCGATCGAGTCGGGCGGCGTGCGCGTCATGATTGCGTAGGAGATCGCCGTCATCCCCACGCCGGCAAGTACGGCAAGCGCAAGGTCACGAAAATGGCGCATTCGATCAAGAATGCCGCTTGGATCGAGCAGTGCTTTCGAGCGTTTCGGCAGCCACCGCAGGCCGAGCAGTATCAGTACAGTCGTGACGATCTCGACAACGAGCTGCGTCGCGGCAAGGTCCGGCGCTGAAAGCCAGACGAAGGTCACGCAGGTTACCAGCCCGGTGCCCCCTAGTAGTGCAAGTGCCGCGAGACGGTGGAACTTTGCCTGCTGCGCGGCACCGACCGCGCACACCATGCCGACGGCCCACAGCCCCGCAAACGCGACATCCACCGTTGCGTTGCCGCTTGTTCCAAAGTCCAGACCTGACGCCAGGAGCGGGATGGCCCCGGCCGCGATTGCGGCTGTCACGAGCAGGCGCATCTGAGGCTGCAGGCGTCTTGTGCCGAAGACATCCTCGACAAGGCGCGCCCACCGCCACGAGATCGCGACGGTTACCCGTTCGAAGATGCGCTGGCCCTCGAACCGGCCGAACAGTGGGGGTTTTTCGGCTCGCTCAAGGTAATCCCCGGCCGCCAAATAGAGCAGCGCTCCCGCAGTCAGCGCAACCGCACTCATTGCCAGCGGCAGTGTGAAGCCATGCCAGGCCACGAGACTATATTCGGGAGTCACGTCGCCCAGCACAGACGACACGGCCGTGTGGAGGAAAGGCCCAATAGTCAAACCTGGAATGATGCCAACGAGGAGACACGCCAACACCAGGAACAGGACCGGAAACCGCATCCAGAACGGCGGCTCGTGCGGCGCGCGCGGAAAGCTCTCCGGTGGAGGCGCGCCGAGGAAGATCGAATGGATCAGGCGGATGGAATATGTGACAGCAAAGGCGCTTCCGAGCACGGCCGCATACGGCGCGATAGTGTCTACCCAGGAGTCGGCATGAGTCTCGACCGCTTCCGCGAAGAACATCTCTTTCGACAGGAAGCCGTTCAGCAGTGGGACGCCCGCCATGGCGGCGCTTGCCACCATGGCCAGCGTGCCCGTGACAGGCATGTAGCGGAACAGGCCAGAGAGTCGCCGGAGGTCCCGCGTCCCAGCCTCGTGGTCGATAATCCCGGCCGCCATGAACAACGATGCCTTGAAGGTGGCATGGTTGAGCATATGGAAAATCGCAGCGACCAGGCCGAGCGGACTGCCAAGGCTCAAGAGCAGCGCGATCAAGCCCAAGTGGCTGATCGTAGAATAGGCCAGCAGTCCCTTGAGGTCCTGCTGGAACATGGCGAGATAGGCCCCGAGCACGAGCGAGATCATGCCCGCAAGGCCCACGATCACGAACCATTCCGGCGTGCCCGAGAGCACCGGCCATAGTCGTGCCATGAGGAACACTCCCGCCTTGACCATGGTCGCCGAATGAAGGAACGCCGATATGGGCGTCGGCGCGGCCATGGCGTTGGGCAGCCAGAAGTGGAAAGGGAACTGCGCGCTCTTGGTGAACGTGCCAAGCAGGATCAGCAGGAGGGCCGGAACATACAGTTCATGGCGACGTACCCGGTCGCCGGCAGCCAGAACGGCGTCGAGGTCGTAGCTGCCGACGATGTGGCCAACCACGAGAATGCCCGTCAGCAGCGCCAGGCCGCCGATGGCGGTTATCGTCAGCGCCATGCGGGCCCCGTCGCGGGCCGCCTGACTATGATGCCAATAGCCAATGAGCAGGAACGAGAAGATGCTGGTGAGTTCCCAGAAAACGACCAGCAAGATCAGGTTGCCGGAAAGTACGACACCGAGCATCGAGCCGGTGAAGGCCAGGAAGAAAAAATAGAATCTGCGGACCGGATCCTCCGGCGAGATGTAATATCGCGCGTAGAGCACGACGAGGAAGCCTATGCCGCTGATCAGAGATGCGAAGATCCAGGCGAAACCATCCATCCTCAGCGTAAACTCGAGACCAAGCGAAGGAATCCATTCGAGGCGATGCCTTACGATCCCTCCGCCACGGACCGATGGATAAAGCGAAAGGGTCGATGCTAGGCAAGCCGCCGTCGTCGCTCCTGCGAGCCAGGTCGCAGGCGTGCGCGAATCCGACGGAAGAAGAATTGACGCCAAGCCTGCCACGAATGGCAGGGCTATGATCACAAGTAGCGTGTAAAGCTCCATCACTCTCCTTGTGACTGGGCGGCACTATAGGGTTCTTTAAGCTATCGACACCAATCCGCCAACGATCGAGACGATACTCGCGCAAGGGCTGGCCGGCGCGCGAGGCCACTCGTTGCCGCACGACCAACCGCGACCACCTCCACCCAAGGCGGCTCTCGAAGTGCGCTGCCGATGATGGGCATGCGGTGGCCTGTAGACAGCCCCAGCAGCGTGATTCCGAGCGGCGTGGTCACGGATATCTCCGCAGGCGGCCACATCCTGTCTTCGGGGTGAATCAGGTACTGCCGTTCAGCACGATCCGCGCCATCGATCCTGTAGGTAACGAGGCGATCGAGGGCCACCGTCCCTTCCGGGATGTCATCCGGCTCGCGCAATTCCGCGCGGCCAAGCTCTTGCAGGAGGGCAGTAGCCAACGGATGCCACTGTTCGGCAAGTGAACGCGCGATCATCTGCAGGCGCTTGTGGTCGCCTTTAGACAATGTGACGGGGGGCAGATTCGGCTTGTTCATCACTTCGCCTCCGGCTGGGATAGAGAAACCCGTTTGCTCCAGATGCCCTCTCTTGCTCGAAACGGCAGCCGAGGGACGGGCCATGTGGGCCCGCCCCTCGGGCCGACGTCACGCTGCGGAGGGCCCGGGATCGTCGTCGAAACCGTCCGGTCCGATACGCTCCAGCCGGGGCTGGTCGTAGATGGCGCCACGGATCAGCTTCAGCGACGGCTCGCGCTGCGCTGGAGCGGAGAAGCTGGCCAAAGCTTCTCTTTCGCGTCTCGCTGCTTCCGGCTGGTATTGCACCTTTTGGAGCAAGACTCGCTCCTCTCGCCCTTCGCGGTCTGTCAGAAGGAAGTCCTGACCCTCGGTGAGTCCAAGGAGGGCCAGCGCTCTCGGCGTGGTGATAGGCAGGAACAGGCCGGCTGCCCCGTTCATGCGGTCGTGCGAAAGAATGCGCGTATCCGCGTCGCGCCCATCAACCCTGAAGGTAACGCGGCTGCTGAGCGTGGCGACGTCAACGGGAACGTCATCGCGGAAAACCACTTGGGCGCTCTCGATTTTCCTCTTCAGGATCGGTGCCAGCGGGTCATCCCTGCCAAGGCAGCGATCCCGCATGACCTCGAGGATGGTGAGATCTTTCGTGGTGAGAATACAGGTTTTGGTCGACATCGCAGTTCTCCATCGCTCCTTGCTGGGAGCGGTTGCATTGAAACGGAACGGAGAATCCCCTGGCCGCCCTTGGCGGCGCAGGGGTTACGATCCTGCGATGAGGCAGCCTCCGAAGAGCGAGAGGCGGCAGGGCGGCCGGACCTTCGTCATGTCCCCGGTCGCAGTTCGATGGCGGCTGGTTGCGCCGAAGGCTGAATCGGAGCCTCGACGGATTCCACCTTCAGGCGATGGATACGCCCGTCACGAGCGGTCCAGTCGATTGACTGCCCCGCCGAAAGGCCGATCAGCGCCGCGCCAATGGGCGTTAGGATCGAGATCTTGCCTTCTGCGATATCCGCCTCGCCGGGGAAGACCAGCGTCACGCGCATATCTTCACCAAGATCGCTCGTGAAGCGCAAGGTCGAGCCCATGCGAACCGTCTCCGAGGCGATCCGCCCATCTCCCACGACCCGCGCGCGATCGAGTTCGGCCAGAAGTTCATCCGCGACATCTGGATTTCTCGCGGCATATGATTGGGCCAGGCGCGATAGCCGCTCGTAATCGGAGCGCGTTATCGAAATCGCCGGCTTGCGCTGTCTCTTGTTACCGGGAGCCATCTCGGCCTCCTAAAGAATTCCACCGCCGTGCGCAGCGCGCCCGTGGTATTGATTTTCGTCATTGGATTGGTGTCGCCGTGTGGGGCTCATAGTGTCCCGGGTTACGGGAGACGGGAGCTTATGCCCCGCGGCCGGGGCGCGACGCGACCTGGCCGGGGGTCAGGTGCCCGCGATGGGGCACACCCGCGTAAGGAGAAGGGTGAAGCGGTCGGTCAACATGCCATGTACGTGGGATGGCGAGGACGGAAAGTCAAGCGCCACCATACCGCTCGCGCCATGATGCTCGTGGGGTGGCCGCTGTCGTGCCGTTTCCCGCGCCTCGGATTCCGGCTACGACCGTGACGGTTGGTGACTTTGACGAAATCATCGTGCCGGCCGCACGTGGCTATCTGCCGCGCCCTGTGGACGGGTCGGCCGCTTCAGCTCTGGCGTGGGAGCACAGTAAGCACCCGCTCGATGAAGACGCGAAACTCCGCCATGAACGTTCTCAGGAACTCGGCCGTGGATTCCTTGGACACTTGCCCGTCATCGCTGATCAAGTCTGGCGTGAACTGGATGTAGGCTTCCGGCGCGTTCATCTGCGGGGAATTACAGAAACTGAGGATACTGCGAAGGTGCTGCTGCCCGACGGCAGTGCCGATCGAGCCAGGCGATGTTCCGATCACGGCGGAAGGCTTTCTCGTGAACACGTTCTGGCCGTACGGGCGGCTCGCCCAGTCGATCGCGTTCTTCAGAGCGCCGGATATAGAGCGATTATATTCTGGCGTGACGAACAGCACGGCGTCGACGCCCGTGATAGCTTCCTTGAAACGCTTGGCCACCTCTGGATAGTCGGAGTCATAGTCGTAGCTGTAGAGTGGCAGATCCCGTATGGGGATCTCCTGGAGCGCCAGATCTGGCGGAGCCAGCTTGACGAGAGCTGACGCCAGCCGACGGTTGATCGATCGGGAGGCAAGACTGCCTACGAGGTAGCCGACATCGAATTTAGCCATGGGAGCAATCCATTGCGCTCGGTGTTTCCCACGCCCGCAAGCGACTATGGACCTTTGTGAAGGCAATGTCACAAGCTTCCTGAGACTAGCTGCGTCCTAGGTCGGCGCGCCATCCTCAAGCGGCTACCAGCTTGCGTGGATTAGCTAGCCGCGCGGACGTTCAGGCATCAACGAAGTGTGGGAACCGTCCTCAGTAGCAAGATGAGAAGCTGGACGCACGCATCATGCGTCGAGCGCAGCGGGAGTGTTAACGCGCACGGCTCGGCACGACCAGTACATCGCAGGGGACATCACGCAGTATGCGCGAGGCTACGCTACCCAAAAGGGCGTGCATCAAGCCGGTTCGTCCGTTCGTGCCTGCGATGACGAGATCGGTATCGGCTTCATTCGTCAGGACCTTGAGTCCAGTCACCGGGTCCCCACGCCGGGCAATGACCTCAATCATGGAGACAGCATCCGCGCCTGCTACGTCCCGAACGAAATCCCGGCACTGTTCGACCGCACTCTCCTCGAACTGGCTGTCGCAAGCTGCCTTGTCGTCCACCAGACGGCGATAGGGCGGATCGAACGCGTGGAACAGCTCAAGACGCCGAAACCCAAACCATCGCAGCCCGACCATCAAGGCAGGCTTTGACGAGTCCGATAGGTCGGTCGCCACGGCCGCTCGGCCCTCCGTCTCAAGCACTCTCTTCTTCACGACCAGGAGCGGTACCGGCGACGTCCTCACAAGAGCGGCTACGGTGCTGCCGATCAGCACCTGGGCCAGCGTACCGGTCCCCGCTATGCCGGTCACGATCAGCTCGGCCCGTTCCTTCGCCGATGCCGGACAAGGATGGTCTCCATTCCTGCCCGACAGGATGGAAGAGTTCGGCGATCGAAAATAGGAGGGCAAGAGGACGCGAACAATCCGATCTCGCAGGACGCACGGCTATAGATATATCCTGGCGGTGGGATGCGCAGCACATAAGCTGCTGTCATCCATCTAGGCGTCGATAACACCTGAAGCCGTCATCGGATAGTACAAGCAGCGCAATTCCCTCCGATGTTCGCTTTCTTTGGCATGTGGGGCGGATTCGTGGCCCTTAATCTCGCGTTGTGCGGCCAGATAAGGGCCGAGCAAAGGCGCGTGATCGGTGCCAGAGAGCAATCACGACAATCGATCCGGACAGCACGGACAACGTGGGCTGAGGGTTTCGGCCCGTTGGGGAAGGCATGATCGGGGCGGACTTCAGGTCTCGGGACGTTATGCACTTCGATCCAGGCGGTCGATCTCATCGGGCGTTCGCCCCCGCCGCTCGCGATAGCGTGGCAGCGACCATCCCTTATGCAACGCCATCCGCGCACGAGCAGCCCGGCAATGAGACCTGCCCCGAGCACGACCTCGCGACTTAAGCCGATATTGCGTAAGCACAACAAAGACAATCGCCCAGCAAGGGCTGCCGTGACATAGACTTCACGGGAAAGCACTATTGGAATTTCATTGCCCAGCACGTCACGAATGATTCCGCCGAAGGTGGCCGTGACCACACCCATAGCCACCGCCACCACCGCGCCTGAGCCTGCAAGCAAAGCGCGCTCCGCACCCGTGACCGCGAAGAGCGCCAAACCGAGGGCATCGAGCCACAGGAGCAAGCGGTAGCGACTCTGCGGGATGTGAGCGGTGAAAAACACTGCGCATGATACGATGACGCATGCGAGAAGACCTCCCGCACCCAGAAAACGGGGCTGAAGCCCAGAAGAAGGTCGCGCAGCGTGCCACCGCCGATGCCCGTCACCGTGCCGAGCAGGACAAAGCCGACTACGTCCATTTGCTTGCGCGAGGCGACCAGCGCGCCCGAAATCGCAAAAACGATCAAGCCAAGCCAGTCGAGCAGTGCGGCGGCTGTGTCGAAGAGCATAGGAATCTTCCGCTTGGGTTTGGCGACCGCAGCGCGTCCATCTGCTGCTGCATACGCTCGACTACGCGTCAATACAGAACCAATGCTCACTGCGCGGAGAAAGTCTAGCGGAGAGGATGGAATAAAACGCGTAGCGGAACCGGTCAGGCCGCTTCCCTGCACCAGAAGTCTCGTGCCGCATGTACGTCTGCGTCGGGCCAGATCTGCCTGTTGCCTGCAGACGCTTGGAACCACGGCAGACGCGCGGCGTTTGGCATTCTCACAGGAGAGAAGCCATGCCCGACAAAGATCCGGAATTCAAAAGCTAGTTTTGGGACTCGATCCGTTCGGACATGACGGCAATGATCGGCGTCCCCGGCATCCGCCCTCGTCCCATGACAGCGCAGTTCGATGGGGACCGCAACGTCATTTATTTCTTCACGGCGAAGGACACCGGCCTGGCCGAGGCCGTTGCATCTGCAGAACTGAGGCCCCTTCCCTCCACCGGCATTATCCGGCTTCCGCAGTACTACGAACCTCTCCGCCACCCCAGCACGCCCATCCACCGCGCGACGCACGATCGGCTTCTCGTTACCGGCTATCACTATCCCTTCCCGGGCGTCGGCCATGTCGTGAAGGAGGGCGATGGCTTTCGCTGGCTGCCGGCGGACTGGGTCTAGGACAGAGAAACCTGACCTGTTTGCGCCATTTTGGGGGAGACCCTCACCAGGCACGTCCGACGCGGTGGCATTCCTGGAGGCTTGCTCGGACAATGGCCGCATCGTAATGACATCGCATTTTCCCTTGCCGTCGGTGGGAACCATCTCGCGACGCCAGTCATCATTCTGGTTCGAGGATTACCAGCCGCCGTAATCGCCGAGGACGCCGACTACGCCAACCCAAACGGCGGGGCGCCCTACGGCAATCTACCCCAACGCCCCAAGCGGCGCCGACCTGGCGTTGCCAATCAGCAATCTTCGGTGGTTTTCTTCATTTGGCCGGGGGCGGCGGTATTGGCGAGTGGTTCGAGCAAGCCATAGCCGTCCTCCTGGAACAAAACGAATTCGCCGTCGAGAATTTCGGGCAACCGTCAAAGCGCCGCCAGACCATTGTCATTTCTGCAAAAAAGGCGGCCGATCAGTGACTTCCAACGGTGCTTCCAACGGGTCTGCGCCAACGGTTTTCCAACGGGTGCCGACCCAGCAATTCCGCCTTCCAACGGGTGTGTGCTCCAACCTATATCTCAAGATATGGCCGCGGCGGGCGGCCTATCCCGATAGCCGGAGGAAAAGGGCTGCTGAATACCGCCGGCTTTCCCGCCGATGACTCCTATGCGGCGTTAGACCCATGTCCGACGCGGGTTCTCCTAGAGTTGAGCTCTCAACCAGCTCGCGATCCAGTCAGTGAATTTTTTACTTGGCGGCCGGCTTTGCCATTCCTGAAGACTGATCTGCCGCGAGCGTTTCAGGTCGTCCTGAAAGATCGCAATCTGTTCGGCGGCGAACTCCTCTCCGTAAATGTTGAGGTTCGCCTCGTCGTTGAGCCGGAGCGAACGCTCGTCAAGATTGGCCGATCCCATTGTTACCCAAGCGTCGTCTACAATCAGGAGTTTGGGGTGATACATGGTCGGCTGGAATTCATGTATCCGCACTCCAGATCGCAGAAGGTCGCCCCAAAAATAGCGCGAGCTCTTCCGCACGATTGGCACATCGGTATTCTCGCTGGGAACTATGATGTCGATCTCGACGCCGCGTGCCCGAGCCGCAAGCAACTGGACGAGAGCAACATCATCGGGCACGAAATAGGCCATACCGATCCGTATGTGGCGTTCAGCCGCCGCCAAGGCCATCAGCATCATCTGATGCATGGATACCGAACCTTCGGGCTGCGACGAAATAACGACCTGGGCGCCCAGAGGGCCGCTCTCGTCCTGGGCAGGGTAGAACGGTCTGCCACTCAAGACCTCACCCGTCCCTTCCAGCCAGTTATCGGCAAACGCTGCCTGCATTGCAGACACTGCCGGGCCGGTGACGCGATAGTGAGTGTCACGCCATTCGTCGGCGTTGCGTGCGTCGCCCAACCACTCGTCGCCAATTCCAACACCGCCGGTAAATCCGACTAATCCATCAACGATGAGGAGCTTGCGGTGGGTGCGATTGTTCACCCGGTCGAGGGTGTACCAGTGAAGCGGCCGAAAGCGGTGAAACGAAACCCCGGCCTGCTGCATGATGTCGATGAGGCGCTGGTCGAAGGGAATGCTCCCCACCCAATCGACGAGGACGCGGACTGGTACTCCCTCCCGCGCCTTATCGGCGAGAGTGTTGGCGAAGCGCAGAGCGATCTCTCCGGACCAATAGATGTAGGTTTCAAAGTTGACCGAAGACCGCGCTTCCCTGATTGCGCCGAGCATGGCCGGGTATATCTCATCGCCGTTTACAAGCGTTTCAACGGCATGTCCCCGGCGTACTTCACCGCCGTAAACGGCCTCCATGGTCTCAAGGAACTGCGGGTCCGAAATACCATAGGCGTGTGGAATGGCTTGGCGTACTGCATGCTGCTCGGGAAGGTTGAGCGTGACGACCAGCAATACGAAACCCAGGACGACCCCTATGGGAAGGCGAATGTCGAGCAGCCGTTTCACCTACCCCCCTTGGCTGCCCGTGCGCCCGCCGCGGAACGCGGTGAAGCGCGCCTGCCTGCCATTTGGTCGACCTCTCCTGTCCTGCAAAATTCCACACTTCGAGCAACAAATGATGCCGGGGTGAGAATGTAGAAGAGGCGACTTCGTTCCCCGACCCTCTATTCGCCAAGCACAAGCACTGCCAGTACGAACCAGCGAAGCAGTTCGAAAACAATCGTAGTCAAGCGAAAAACAGCAGCGATTACAGTCACGTAAGGCCCTGTTATAACAAATCTTGAAGCAGGAGGACATTCACCACCCACTCCGCCTGTGCGGAAAGGAACTCTGATGCAGACGGAGCAGCATGAAGCGGTTCTCGGTTGCGCTACTGCGGCTGATACGGATGACGCCATTCCGGCCGTCGCTGGTCAGAACGGCAGCATCGAAAATCCTGCTCCTCGCCTTGCAGTGGAGTACCGTCCTGCCGCGGCTCTGATCCCATACGCAAAGAATGCCAGGACGCACTCGGATGCGCAGGTGGCGCAGATCGCCGCCTCGATCCGGGAGTTCGGCTGGACGAACCCCATCTTGGTCGACGGAGAGAATGGCATTATTGCTGGCCACGGCCGGCTGCTGGCGACGCGCAAGCTCAGTATGAGCACCGTGCCAGTGATCGAGCTCTCCGAGCTGAGCGACGCGCAGAAGCGGGCCTACATCATCGCCGACGACAAGATGGCGCTGAACGCCGGCTGGGACAGTGAACTGCTCGGCCTCGAACTCGGGGAACTCGACGCGCTCGGCTTCGATCTGTCGCTGACCGGCTTCGACGATCTGGAGATCGCCGCACTCACCAGCCTCGGCACGGCAGGCCTAACCGATCCGGACGACATTCCCGACACGCCCGCGCAGGCGACCACCCTCCTCGGCGATGTCTGGCTGCTTGGCAAACACCGGCTGATCTGCGGCAACAGCACCAACCCAGCCGACGTTGAGAAAGTGCTCGCCGGCATCAAACCACACCTTTTGGTGTCGGATCCACCTTTCGGGGTCAACTACGATCCTGCATGGCGCATGCGCCTTGGCATTCCGTCAGAGGGCCTGGCGAAAGGAACGGTCCTGAATGACGATCGCTCTGACTGGCGCGAGGCTTGGGCGCTGTTCCCGGGCGACGTGATGTACGTCTGGCACGCGGCACTTCATTCGGCTTCGGTCGTGACTAGCCTTCGAAGCCAGCGGCTTTGCCGTCCGCGCCAGATTATCTGGGACAAGACCCGGCTGGTCATCGGCTGCGGCGACTATCACTGGCAGCACGAGCCGGTCTGGTATGCGGTCAGGAAGGGCAGGAAAGGCCACTGGGCGGGTGATCGCAAGCAGACCACCGTCTCTGGGCCATCCCGCACAGGAAGTCCGACACGGGCCACGGCACGCAGAAGCCCGTTGAATGCATGCGGCGTCCGATCGAGAACAACTCCTCGCCCGGACAGGCAGTCTATGAGCCGTTCTGCGGCTCCGGCACCACTATCATCGCAGCCGAGATGACCGGCGGCTGCTGTCACGCGATCGAACTAAACGCAGCCGATGTCGATGTCGCGGTTCTGCGTTGGCAGGACTTCACCGGCCAGGCAGCAGTGCTGGAGGGCGACGAACGGACCTTCTCCGAGATCGCGGCGGCAAGAGCTGGAGGAATGGCATGACCAGGATGGAGCTTGCCCGGGTTTGGCCGCCGACCCGCGATGCTGCCGGCCTTGCCGGCCATAAGCCAATGAGCCCTGTCGAGGCGATTCGACGAAAGTGCCTGGACTGCTCAGGCCAGCAATTGGTAAAGCTCTGCGAGACGGTGACCTGTCCGCTCTGGCCATTCAGAGCCGGCCGCCATCCCTACACCAGAAGGTGCCTCCTGGAGGTCAATTCTGAGCAACGGCCCTCCACCGGCACTCCGATGGCCCAAAATCGCTCTTCGTCGGGAATTGGCCTCCAGCAGCATGGTTGCCGGCAAGGCGAGGCCAAGGCAGGCCAGGCGGCGAGTGTGGCATCTGGTGAGGCAGGCTGATGGCCCGCCCCAGCCATCAGCCCGATGCTTTTCATCGCCGTCAGGTAGAGGCGCTGGCAGGCTATGGTGTTCCGGAGGCAGACATTGCCGGCATGGCCGGTATGGATGCGAAGACGCTGCGCAAGCACTATAAACACGAACTGGCCTTTGGCCCACCAAGGCCAACGCCAAGGTGGCGGAGAACCTCTTCCGCAAGGCAACGGGCGAAGGTCGTGAATCGGTCATCGCCGCCATCTTCTGGCTCAAGGCAGGCGGCCGCTGGAAGGAGACCTCGGTCAACGAGCACTCAGGCCTGGACGGCAAGCCGATCGAGCAGGTGCATGAGATTCGCCGCATCATCCTGCGCGCTCCGGATCTTGCAAGCCTAGGCAAGACTCCTGCCGGCTCACCACCAGCAAACCTTCCCGTCACCTTCTGGGACGCGGACCGAGCCAAATGAGCGCCTATATCGAAGCTCCTCTGGAAAACCGGCCACTGAGCTCCAGGGTGGAGGCGCTGGCCGGCTTCGGGCTTAGCACGGCCGACATTGCCTGCGTGCTCGCTACAGACGAGCAAGACCTCAAGGCGACCTACGCTCATGAGCTCGAGAGCGGCGCCATCAAGGCCAACGCACGGGTCGCCGAAAGCCTCTACCGCAAGGCGACCGGTGAAGGTCGGGAGGCCGTCACTGCAGCAATTTTCTGGCTGAAGACCAGGGTCCGCTGGAAGGAGACTTCCATCCATGAGCTGGAGGGGAAAACTGGATACATCAGTGACCTTCGTGACCACCTACGAAGATATGAAGCTCCTGTAGTGCCTCGCGGGAGGGGGGCGGTCATATCTCTACAGCTTTTCACCCTGCGACCGGTGCCTCCCCTTTCTTCGAAGAACCGCGAAATTGGCAGGGGGGTAGCAGCGTAACGGCTGGATTAGGAATGGCAAAATACCGGGTTTTTCGGCCTTCCGGCAGCATGATTGCAGCCGCGAAATGGTCGACAAACTCCGTAGCCATAGCGGCGGTGCTACGGGCTGAAAGGAAGCATTATGCGAGGACGCAAGCCAACGCCGACGGCACTGAAGATTGCGCTCGGCAATCCAGGTAAGCGGCCACTCAACAAGCGTGAGCCAAAGCCGGTGACTGCGATCCCGACCTGCCCGGCTCATCTGATGCCAACGGCCAAGGCCGAGTGGAAGCGGCTTGCGCATTACCTCCACGAGCTCGGCATCATCAGCGAACTGGATCGGGCCGCACTCGCTGCCTACTTGTCAAGCCTATAGCCGCTGGGTGGAGGCCGAGAAGAAGCTCAAGGAAACCCCTCCCCTTCTGCGGACGCCGGCCGGCTACGTGCAGCCCTCGCCCTGGCTTGCCATCTTCAACAAGAATGTCGAGCTGATGCACAAATTCATGAGCGAGCTCGGCCTCTCGCCCGTGTCACGCAGTCGGGTGGCAACGACGCACCATATCGGACCCAAGCCATGGGAGTTCACCGGCGAGGACGAGGACGAGTTCTTTACTTGAGCGGGCGCGAGGTCGGGATCGCGCCATCTCCTGACCTTCATTGCCTGCAATGTGAACGTTGCGCCTCTGTCCCCTAAGCGGTCGTTGCAGGAAAGGGACCGCAAGATGCGGTCCCGTCCGTTTATTGCTGAGCTCCGGAGGTATCCCGGCGCCTCATTGCGCGGTGGTGGCCGAGAAGGACGCTTGCATATCCTCGACAATCTGGTCGATCGAAAGCTCGAGGGACGTTGTGCAGGCGGGAACTCCTTGAAAGTCTTAAGGTACTGGCTGACGAGCGCTCAAAAGTACTGACAGTGGTCCGCCTTGACGGCCTTTTCGGTCAGAAACCAACCAGGGTCCACGATTCCCTCAGCTTCGGCTATGAGGTCGGCGGGCTCGACCTTGAAGGTCTGCGCCGCATAGCCGCAGCCGTAGAGGTTGACATTTCCGGTCTCAGCAAGAAGCTTCAGGAAGTCCTCGATCTCGGTCGGCTCTCCGTCCGCGGCCATCCGGCCGCGAAGCCAATCGGTTTCGCACTTGTGTCGGCCGTCCACCGAAAGGGCAGCCGCCCCTTTGCTGGTCAGCGCCCTTACTGCCCAAAGCAGGAAGAGCATGTCGACCTTCACGCCCTTTCGGGCCTGGGTGTAGGCGAAGGTCAGCGGCGTGAGGATCTTTTCGTAGGCGTCATCGCGTACGACGATTGCTAGATGTTTCATTGTTGAAACTCCAAGGGCGCGGTTGATGGAGCCCCGAGGGGGCCGTGTCGAGACTTCAAAATTCCTGCGTTCCGCCGCCGGACTACCGGATTCGAAACGCAGGTTCACTCAGGCTGCTTCCCGGTCCGGCGCTGCATTCGCTCCGGCCCGGGTCAGGAAGCTTCGATTCACCGGGCTGTGGGGTTTCAGCGCAAGGCGCTCGTTCGCGAGGGCTTGAGCCAAGCCTGTCAGACCTCCGCGCACGGCGGCCTCAGCAACGGTCCAGTCGATGACGTCGCGTTGCGCGTGGCTGCCGCCGAACGAGTTGGCGATGAAGCGTGCGCCAGAGAGGCGTTGCGCCGCGGTGTCATAGTCGCCGTGCCAGAATGCTGTGAACCCTTCAACAAGGGGCATAGCAGTCCGTTGCCCCCATTCGGCGACATCGGTGACGTCGGTTCCGTTCCGATAGGATGCGAGGATCCGTTCGACCTCGCTGTTCCGGCCGGCGCCAAGATATGCCATAGCCGCGTGCCAGTCGTTGAAGGGGTATGTGCGGCCGTCGGCATGATTGTCCCAGGTCGCCGCCAATTCTTGCCAGCGGTCGCCGACATCGTGCCCTGAAAGATGCAGGCGCCAGAGAAGCGCCGAGGCGTCGACCATGTCGAGTGCGACGGTGCTCCGATCCCTGCGGATCGGACCGTCATAGAGCGCGAAGACCTCGTCGACTTGCCCGAGATCTAGATGGTAGAGCGAACGATGCCACCAATTGTGAACCTTGAAGAAATTGTCGTCGCCGGACCAGTGGGGTTCGCGAGCGATCATCCAGCCGATGCCATCCTCAGCGCGGCCCTGCATCTCCATCACATGTGCGACGGCATGGTGGGCCCAGCTGTCGAGCGGCTCCAGGTCGACCGCACGGCGGCCAGCTTCTTCCGCTCGCCCATAGTCGCCGGTTTCCTCCAGCCCGAATGAATGCATCCCGAGCAGGATCGAATAGCCCGGCATATCCGCGGACCATTTCGGCAGCACTCGCGCGATCCTGTCGCGCAGGTCCCGGGCGTTGGCGCGGTAGAAATCCATCAGGCGGCCCGACTGAAGCGCGACGAGGTCGTGCGGATAGTTCGCATTGTGCAGGTCGAGGGCCTCGGCGGCGGCGGTCCAGTGTCCTTCCAGCAGCAGGTCAAGCGCGGCGACATGAGACGCCTCCCGCTCCGAAAGCCGCAATGACTTAACCTTAGCGACGATTGCTTTCGCATCCTTCGTCGCCCCCGGCTCGGTCGCGAGCCCGAACAGGTGCACCTTCAGGATTTGCGCCATCGCGAATTCCGGGGCCGCCTTGATGGCTTGGTCCAGCATGCCGATGGGGTCACCACGGTAGAAGTTGAAGGCCGCAGCAGCCCGATCGTACAGTCCCGCGGCTTCGAATGTTGCGCCGGAAAGCGCGTGGCCCTGCTGATCGACGATCATAATTGGTTTCCTTCTTGAATAGAGAGAGTGAACGCATCACCGACCCGGCCGGCCGTAAGCTTCCGGCTGCCGGATCAGCGGTTTCAATGCTAAGTTAGACTTGCTGGTCGGGCCGGTTAATGAGCGATGCGCCGGAACTCTTGACCGATCCGCCGTTTTTAATGGAATGTCGTCCCGTGGATGCTCTTTTGGATATGCTTCGAGCGATGCGCCTCACGGGAGGCATCTTCCTCGACGCTGAACTCACAGCCCCATGGTGCATTTCGGCGAAGGTCGGGCCGGAGGACTGCAGCCCGTTTACGCCCGAGCCTCGTCACATTATCGCGTATCATTACGTCACCGCCGGCCGCTGTGTCTTGAAGGTCGGCGGCCAGCAGCCGGTGCAGATTGAGAGCGGCGAGATCGTGGTTCTGCCACGAAATGACGATCACGTCCTCGGAAGTGCATTAAACCTGCGGCCCGTCAGTGCCGAGCAACTGATCCAGCCGGGACCGGAAGGCGGGCTTGCAAAAATCATTTATGGAGGGAACGGGGAGCGGACGCAGATTTTCTGCGGCTTTCTTGGCAACGATCTTCCGCACAATGCCTTCATCGCAATGCTGCCAAGCGTGCTGAAGCTCGATGTCGCCGAAGGCGGGAGCTGGATAGAAAGCACCTTCCGCTTCGCAACGAAGGAGTTGGCGGGACGCCACGCCACATCGCCAGCAATGCTCGCGAAGCTCGCAGAAGTTCTGTTTATGGAGGCCGTCCGACGCTACTTGTCGTCTCAGCCCCCGGCGGGAAATACCTGGACAGCTGGAATGCGCGATCCGGTCGTCGGACGCGCCCTTGGGCTACTCCATGGCCAGATTGCCAGGCGCTGGACGACGGAAGCTCTTGCACGGGAGATAGCCGTTTCCCGTTCGGCCTTCGCGGACCGCTTCACTCGCGTGATCGGCGAGCCGCCCATGCGTTATCTGGCGAGACAGCGGTTCGAACAGGCTTCGGCGCAACTGAGGGATTCCGCCGACCCGATCGTGCGGATCGCCTTCGATATCGGCTATGAGTCCGAAGCGGCTTTCAACAGGGCGTTCCGACGCGAATATGGCGTCCCACCAGCGGCCTGGCGGCGAGAGCACATGGTCCGCAAAGCCTGATCTGACGACGAATCGTCGAGGGCACATCGTGGAGGGCACAACTCATCCCGATCGGCGAACGGCAACAAAGGCTGACATAGCGCCCCTGACCTACAACCACTGAAGGACCCGAACGGGTCAAGAGTGCAGGTTCTTGAACACGAAGATTGCGCCACTTTCCGACCTCAGCACCTCTAAGTGCGAACGTCTGGTGTGATGCCCGATGCGCGCGTTCGTAGGGCATCTCGCTGTTACACCGCGGTGACAAAAGCACCCGGTTACCAAGGGCAGCAAATATCTCCGGCCTTCTGGGTGTGGCGTGTCAGCGTCTCCAGAGGCCGCGTGGGCGTGTCGCCGGTTGGCAGTTAGCGCGGCGACTGGATCGTTCCACGCCTCGCAAGCGGGATGGCGAAATCTCGTGAAGGCAACGTTAAGCTGCGTTCTCCGTTCTGAATCGGCGACGGGCAGCGGATGCCATGCACGTTGGGCGTCTGGAAGTTGGCGGGGCATGGGCGCGAGACAGCCCGCGTGCACGCGCCTCGCCGGGCGGTGCAATGACCGCGTAGCGCCGCCTCGCAGCGATCCTGGCTTGCGACGTGGTCGGCTATTCCTGTGCGCATGCGCCAGACTCGCATTCGCTTTCGCCAAAGGGAATCCCAAGCCGGATTGTTATGTTAGGCTATGTTGGGCCGATACCAGTAGGTAGTTTTTTGAGTGACACAAGGAGAAATCTTATGGGACTGACGCTTCGATCAATTGCGTTGCTCTTTGCTATTTCTCGTTGGCTGTGCCGAGGCATATGAGGACACGATGAGAAGCGCAACAAATCTGGCCGCGTCAGCACGAGATTATCCGGCCAAGCCGGTACGCATCATTGAGCCGTTCGGGGCGAGCGGCGGGCCTGATCTGTTGGCCCGCGCCCTGGCCCCGAAGCTTTCTGAGCTGTGGGGCCAACCGGTGACAGTGGAGAACATCCCAGGTGCGGGAGCCACTGCAGGCCCCGCATCGGTCGCGAAGTCACCGGCCGACGGCCACACGCTGCTGATAAACACCAACGCTCAGGCATATAGTGCGGCGCTCCAGAAGGACCTCCCGTATGAACCGTTGAAGGATTTCATTCCGATCATTCCGCTCACGAGGCAAGCCTACGTGCTCGTCGCAGCCAAGGCGACTGGTGTGACCACCGTCGGCGAGCTCATTGCGGCGGCGAAGGCGAAGCCAGGTGAGCTCAGTTTGGATCGACCGGCATAGGCACCGGCACACATGTTGGAGTCGAGAAATTCAATCAAGCGGCGGGAGTCAAGGCGCTGCATGTGCCTCCCTCGCCGAACGATTCGAACGCCGACACAATCGCCAACGCGATAGCGGCGCGCTTCACTTACTATTTGGTGCCAATCTCTCTTGCACTGCCGCACATTCGCGATGGCACACTCGTTCCGCTGGGCGTGAGTACCGCGCTGCGCTCAACCTTGCTCCCGGAGGTACCGACAATCGCGGAGGCGAGCGTCGCCGGATTCGACTCCCGATCTGGTATGGAATGTGGGTGCGGGCTGGCGCTCCGACCGGCGTGGTTGACCAGCTTGCAAATGACATCGGGCGCGTGCTCGCCGGGCCGGATCTGCGCAAATGGATCGCTAAGCACGGAGGCGAGCCAATGAGCATGACGCAGCCCGAGTTCGCGCTTCGTGGAGAGCGAGAGTGAAGGCGCGGCGCGACTCATGAAAGCCGCCGCTAGTGTCAACCCTTAATAGCCCACCGTCTGACGAACTGTCTGCGTAATTCGCGCAATGAAGGATATTCCTGTGCGCATGCGCCAGACTCGTATGCGCTTTCGCCAAAGCCGAATCCCAAGCCGGACTCTTATGTTAGGTCGGTACCGCTAGGCCGCGCTGTCCTTGACTACTCGCAACTTGTGCTTACGCAGCCTTTGGGGAGCGGCTACCTTGCCTTCGCCGCTTGTATGCTGCGCAAACTCAGCTATGGGACAGGGTCGGCCGAGCAAATAGCCCTGCATTTCATCGCAGGCTTCCGCACGCAAAAAGCTTAGTTCCGCGTCAGTTTCGACGCCCTCCGCCAAGACGGGGAGCTTGAGACCTCGAGCAAGCCCGAAGACCGCGCGCATGACGGCGGCCGCCTCGTCGCTGGTATCCACCGCACGGACAAGGGACTGGTCGACCTTTATTTTGTCGAACGGGAAGGCCCGCAGGTTTGACAGCGATGAGTAGCCGGTGCCGAAATCATCCATCGCGATCTGGACGCCCAGGTCTTTGAGCTTGTGCAAGACCGCGAGGGCCCGCCCAATATCCTTGATCAGCGACGATTCTGTAATTTCCAGCTCGAGGCGGGACGGGTCCAGGCCGGTTTCTTTCAGAACCTCCTCGACCAGCTCCGGGAGATTGCCGCCATGGAGTTGTACGGCCGAGACGTTGACGCTGACTCCCAGTGGTCGGTCCCACGTCGCCGCCTCGGCGCAGGCCGTGCGCAACACCCACTCGCCGATCTTCAGTATAGCGCCGCATTCCTCCGCGATCGGAATGAACACCGTCGGGGCGATGGCACCTCTCGTGCCGTGATCCCAACGAAGAAGCGCTTCGAAGCCGAAGACCCTATTGGAGTGAAGCTCCGCTTGCGGCTGAAAGACGAGACTGAACTCGTTGCGTGAGATCGCATGACGGATGTCGTGCTCGAACTGACGTCGATCGTGTAGATGCTCACCCATAGACGGTTCGAAAACGCGATAGATGCCGCGCCCTTCCAACTTGGCCTCATAAAGCGCCGCGTCAGCATGGCTCAGAAGGGTCGCGCGATCGGGCCCATCGTTCGGGAAGACAGCGATGCCGATGCTGGTTCCGATAGTGACGCCGGCGGGTAGGTTCACGCCGGTCTCGTCGAAAGCGTTCAAAATGGCTTCAGCGGTGCGCGTCGCATACGCTGGGCTCGGCAGGCCTGGAACGATCACAGCGAACTCGTCGCCTCCCAAGCGCGCGACCATATGCTCCGGCTTGAGGACGTTCTTAATCTTCTCGGCCACACACTGGAGTACGGCGTCCCCGATCAGATGGCCGAAGAGGTCGTTAATCTCTTTGAAGCGATCGAGATCGAGGAAAAGGACGGCAAGGCACCTGTCGGTCCCACGATGCGCCGCGAATTCTGCCTCCAGCTTCTCGTTGAAGCTCGTGCGGTTCGGGAGCTTAGTCAGGGGGTCGTGGTGAGCAAGGAAGTGAATTTGCTCCTCCGCCCGCTTACGCCCGCGGATATCGCGCACCGCCACGACCTGATGCTGCTTACCGGCATAAAGGATGTTATGTCGGATCAGCTCGACCGGGATCATACTGCCGTCGGTTGCGCATAGCTCGGCCTCCAGCGGCTTTCGGGCGGTGGCCGTGAGTTCGCCCTGCGAGACGGTGGGGAAGAAAGACTCGAGCAAGCGGCCGACAGGCTGAGAGCCATCGACACAGGCAAGGGCGACGAAGCTGTGATTGGCTGCTACGATCGTCGTCTCGTTGTACACAACCAGCCCCTCGACGGCGGCGTCGGCCAGCTCTTGCATACGCGCCGTCTCCCCAGCGCGACGAAGATCGCGCAGATCGAGGACAAGACCGACAAGGGCCAGAAGAATGATCACGATCGAAGCGAGCGCAAGTCCGCTTGCCATCCATTCCGCTGGCAGCGCCGTGGCCGAAACGACGATGCGAGGATCGGGCACGATCGCGGCCGCGCCCATCGCAGTGAAATGATGGCTGCAAATCGCGACCGTCAGCACCAACGCCCCGAGTGCCTTCCACTTGATCGTGTTGGCCCGAAGGGCAACTGGCAAGGCTGCGGCACCGAACAGTCCACCGAGGGCGATCGACACTGCGACGAGCGGCATATCCCAGACGACGCGGCCCGCGATCTCGAAGGCAGCCATGCCAGTATAATGCATTACGGCGATACCGCCCCCCACGATCATCCCGCCGATCCAGCGTGCATACGGAACGCGGGGCGACATGCCGACGGTGAGGCCGGTTCCCGTCAAAGCGATCGCGGCGACCAGCGAGACGATCGTCAAGGCGATATTGTAGCCGCTCGGCACTGCGGGCTGAAAGGCCAGCATGGCGATGAAATGCGTTGACCAGATGCCGAAACCGGTGGCGACCGCAGCTACTGCGAGCCAGATCCGTCGCATTTCGCGTTCGCTGCGCCCGACATGATGGAGGAGGTTGACGGCCGTGAACGAGGCCAGGGCGCAGACCAAGGCCGCCAGGGCAACCAGACGCAAATCATGCTGCGAGGCAATGCAGGTGTAGACTTTCAACATGCTCTTCCCCGAAGTCGGTTACGAGCTTCGGAGAGAAACCTAGGGTCAAACCTTGAAGAAATGCTTATGAGGGCAATTCAACTTGACGGCTTTCCTGGGATGGCATTCAGCGACCGCTTTAGGCGTAGAGCAGCTAAGTGCCTTCCAACAAGTCTGCGTGCATATAGATGGCGCTCCAGATCAACCGCGTTGCTGCTGAAGCCTAATTCCTGAAAGAACTTGCTGACCCGTGTCTCCGTGAGCACACTGCAAACGGTGGTTTGCAGTTTGAACACCCCGGAAACAGCAGTATGAGCGCGGTCGCCTACTATCGAGTCTCCACACAACGGCAAGGACGCTCGGGCTTGTGCCCAGCGTGCCGCGGTCGCCCGCTTTGCCGAGGCGGAGGGGATGATTATCCTCCAGGAGTTCACCGAGATCGAAACCGGAAAGGGCGCGGATGCTCTTGATCGACGGGAGCAATTAAATTCCGCCCTCGCCCTTGCCCGCCAGACAAAATGCCCGGCACAAGTTCATGAGCGAGCTCGGCCTCTCGCCCGTGTCACGCAGTCGGGTGGCAACGACGCACCATATCGGACCCAAGCCATGGGAGTTCACCGGCGAGGACGAGGACGAGGACGAGTTCTTTACTTGAGCGAGCGCGAGGTCGGGATCGCGCCAAGAGCGGTCATTGCCGAACCACTACTCAGACGTCCCGTTTGCCGGCACTGGAGTTGCGTGTCGGGAGCCATACTGGGCCGGTCATATTGGGAGTCGTCGGCCGGCGGAAGTTCACCTTCGATATCTGGGACGATGCGGTGAACACGGCGGCGCTCATGGAAGCGAATGGTGCTCCCGGACGGATCAATGTTTCGGAAACCGTGGCGGGAAATGTCAAAACGCTATTCGAACTGGAGCCGCGAGGCGTCATTGAGACCAAGCATGGGCGCAGGCTCGACATGTTCTTCCTCAACCGCCTGAAGCCGGAGTATTCGCGCGATGCCGATGGCCGCGTGCCAAGCGAAAAATTTGTCACTGAATGCAACCGACTGCTCAGCGGCTTTCCCGGCTAGGAAGAGAACATCCGAATGAGCCATTGGGAGAGTACGCCAGCAAAAAGAGCTATTGGCGCGCTCGAGGCGACGTGCGCATCGGCCAAAGCGTCAAAGAACCGGCTGGCTGGGATCTGACCTTTGGCTGCGATGCGCCGATGGGGCGCAATGTTCGACATTAGAATTCCAGCCCAGCACCGTCATAGATTGTTGGCTAAGAATGCTCTACTCTCTGTGACGGGAGGAAATCGGGGCATGGAACGCCGCCTCGCCGCCATTATGGACGCTGACGTGGTCGGCTATTCGCGTCTGATCCGGTCCGATGAGGATGGCACGCTCGCGGCGCTCAAATCTCTGCTTACTGACCTCATTGGGCCGAAAATCGCGGAACATCATGGGCGCGTCGTAAAGTTCATGGGTGATGGGGTGTTGGCAGAGTTCGCCAGTGTCGTGGAGGCGGTGAGAGCCGCCGCCGAGATGCAGCAGGCTCTAGCTGAACGCAATGAAGTCTTACCGAAAGGGCAACGTATCGAGTTCCGCGTCGGCGTAAATCTGGGCGACGTGGTGATCGATGGCGACGACATCCACGGAGACGGTGTCAACGTCGCGGCCCGTTTGGAGGGATTGGCGGAACCGGGCGGTGTTTGCGTATCGGCGGCAGTCTATGACCAGGTGCGCGATCGCATTGAGTTGCCGTTCGAGGATCTGGGGGAACAGCGGGTCAAGAATATCGACCGGCCGGTGCACATCTGGCGCTGGGTTCGTGACACCGTGGCGTCGTCGCCCAGTGTTGATCAGATGCCTCTCCCGGAACGACCATCGATCGTGGTCCTTCCCTTCAACAACATGAGCCGCGATCCCGAGCAAGAATACTTCAGTGACGGCATCACTGAGGATATCATCACCGATCTCAGCAAGGCATCCGGCCTGTTCGTCATCGCGCGCAACTCGGCTTTCGTCTACAAAGAAAAGACATTCAGTGTCCCTCACGTATGCCGTGAACTCGGCGTCAAGTTCGTTGTCGAAGGCAGTATTCGAAAGGCCAGCGACCGGGTTCGCGTCACCGCCCAGCTGATCGATGGCACAAGCGGCGGACATCTCTGGGCCGAGCGCTACGACCGTGACCTCACTGACATTTTCGAGGTCCAGGACGACATCACGCAACAAATCGTTGCTGCGCTGAAGGTCAGGCTCAGCGAGGCGGAGAAATCCTTGATCGTCGATGGCGGCACGAAAGACGTGAACGCCCACGATCTCTTTTTGAGGGGTCGCGAGCTGATCCTTGGGCTCAAGAGAGATCGTGAGATGTTCGATCAATCGACCACCTATTTCCGTCGGGCGATCGAGATCGATCCGTCCTACGCCGCCGCTTATGCGGGTCTGGGCATGGCCTATATCCTAGATTATCAGAACCATTGGACCGACGCGCCCGAGAGGTCACTTGATCAAGCCGATCGCTTCACCGCCCAAGCGATCGCCAGGGACGACCAGGACCCTTTCGCCCATTATGTCGCCGCAATGGTGGCCATGTTCATGAGGGACTATGAGCGATGGGCCCATGAGGCCGACCGGGCGTTGTTGCTAAATCCCAACTACGCTCCCGCGCTCAACATGCGGGGCACCGTTCACATTTATACGGGAGAGCCGGCGAAAGCCATTCCCATGATTGAACGGGCGATACGCCTCGATCCGATTTCACGACAGCAGCACGTACACTTCCTGGGCACCGCTTATTTCGTAGCCGGCGATTACGAGACTGCGGCGGCTTTGTTCAGGGATCGTATCGCGCTCAATCCCACCACGGACTTGTCGCGCGCGTTCCTCGCCTCAGCATTGGGCCACCTTGGCAAATTGGACGAGGCCGGCGAAGTTTGGCGCGAACTCAAGGAAATCAATACGAGGTACTCCCCCGTCGAGCATATCGGCCGTTTGCCGTTCAGGGATCCCTCGGATGCCGAGAAGTTAACCGTTGGCCTGCGCAAAGCGGGGCTAGTGCAGTAATGACGCCACAAAGCCCGGCCGCGTTGCGATAATGAAAGGAAGGAAACGATGCTTCGGACACCAGTTCGCCTCGCGTTCTTGACCGCGTTGTTAGCGCTTTCTTTGGTCACAGCCATTGCCGACGACGCGCAGATTAAGCGCGGCGAATACCTCGTCACGATCGGCGGATGCAACGACTGCCACACGCCGGGTTACTTCTTCGGAAAGCCCGCCATGTCGCGCTTTCTTGGCGGCTCGGACGTAGGCTTCGAGATTCCTGGTCAGGGTGTTTTTGTCGGCCGCAATATCACGCCGGACAAGGAGACCGGGATTGGCAATGGACCCCCTGAGCAGATCGTTGCCGCGATTCAGACGGGCGAACGACCGGACGGCCGCATCCTCGCGCCGATTATGCTTTTGGCACGCTTTTGCGCATCTGACGGCCGATGACGCAACGGCGATCGCAGCATTCCTTCAAAGCGTGAAGCCGGTGGGCAACCAGGTCCCGGGCCCGTTCAAACCGGGGGAAAAGGTGTCGAGCTTCGTGTTCCGGATCATGCCGCCGGGCGAAACCGCAGCCGCGGCGCCGAATTAGGCCGGGTCCGACCAGCAACGAAATTCGGCATCACGGTCTCGAATCCGAGGGTGTGGCAGGGCAGTCATTGCCCAGACATGCGCGTCGGCGGCGTCAGTTGCGCTCCTGGCGGCTAGCTACGGCGAGCCGCGCTGACGCGTAACCCTGCTCTGGCGAAACCCCGGTCCCGACCTTGCCGAGGGGTTTTGCCAATGTCCCATCCTTGTTGCACGCCACGTGACCGGAGATGTAGGCGCGGGTGCCGCGCACCCGGACCCAGGCGAAAGACATACGCAGCCCCTCGCGGACTTTCAAAGGCTCGGTCAGTTCCAGACCCATAGCGGCCAGGCGTTGTTCGATGACGGCCATAGCGCACCTCCCGGCCTGATTAGGGCACGATCTCGTCGAGTTCCGGCATTAGCACGACGCTCTCGTTCGCAGCGGGGTCGTTGCGGGCACCGAGGAACTCGGCGTTTTCATTGCTACGATTGACGGCCACGTGCGGAACGCCCGCCGGAATGAACAGGTAGTCGCCGGGGAGGACCTTTTCGCACCGTTCGAGCGCGGCCCCCGACCAGATCTCGATCTCTTTGCCCGCGGTCATTAGAAGGGCCGTCTCGTGCCCCTGATGGCGATGGGCGCTGGTTCGTCGCCCTGCGGGTAGCGAAATCGTTCCGAGCCACAGCATGCTAGATCCTACGCTCTCCGCCGAGACTCCCGAGCGATAGACAGATCCTTGCTCGGCGACATAGCTGTCACTCCCGCGAACGATTTTAGCGGATAATGCATGAGCATTTTTCGGTTGCATTGTTTCGTTCTTCATCGCTCTCACCACCTCAACTGCTACATGGAGCTGAATGTGCGCGCGGAGCCGGCACAAGTCTTGAAACGACGCCGAAAAATTCCGAAAAACTCCGAAATCGGGCGTATCATTGCCAATCATGAGCACCCAGCACCTTGTATTCGGCCCCTTCGAGTTCGTTATCGAGGACGGATGCCTTCTTCGTGACAATCGGCCTGTCTCCATCGGCGCCCGCGGCGCTTCGCTGCTCACCGCTCTGCTCACGGCAAATGGGCGTGTCGTTACCAAGTCGGCGCTGATGGATGCCGTTTGGCCAGGGCTCGCCGTCGAGGAGAGTAATCTTTCCGTTCAGATTGCTGCCCTTCGCAAGCTGCTTGGCCCGGCGTCAGACGGCGGCGACTGGATCATCACGGTCCCACGGGTCGGATACAGATTTTCCGGTCCGGTAGAGAGCCGGCCAAACGGACCTGGTAGCGAAGGGCGGTCAGAGGCGAGATCCAGCCCCGCGATTGCAGTACTGCCTTTCGAGAATCTCGGCAGCGATGCAGAGAGACAATATCTGGCCGACGGTATCGCCGACGACCTGATCATGGCACTCGCTCGGTTCCGATGGTTCCGCGTCGCGTCGCGCTGGGCGAGTTTCGCAAGATGGAATGTCTCGAAGGATCCGCAGTCTATCGCGCGCGAACTTGGCGTCGATTTTCTGGTGGATGGAGCCATCCGGCGTGCCGGTGATCGGATGCGGATATCGGTGCACCTCGCCGACGCAATGAAGGGCGCCACCGTCTGGTCCGAACATTACGATCTTTCGGTGGCCGAGGTATTTGCTGTGCAGGACGCCATCGCCGAGCGGATCGCAGCGGCGGTCGAGCCCGAGTTGCTGTTGCGCCATGGACTTCAGGTTGCTCCGCACACCGGGAATGTGACCGCCTGGGATCTCGTACGGCAAGGCACATTCAACTTTCACAAAGTCACCCAGCCGACGCACAGTCTCGCACGACAATTCTTCCGAGAGGCAACGGAACTCGATCCCATGCTTCCAGAGGCGCAGATTTGGCTCGCGCGGGTCAACGCAGGTCTCATCGCCTATGGCTGGACGAAAAATCTAGCCGCGGACGGGAAGGAAGGACTCGATGCGGCCCTGCGGGCGATATATCTCGATGCTCGGAATCCGTATGCGCACTATGCGCTGGCAATTGTGTCGGCCTACACCGGCAGGGCTGAACATGCGATCCTCGCAGCGGAACGGTCGATCGAACTCGGTCCGAGCTTTGCCTTGGGCTATCTCGTCCTCGGTATGGCCCGTCTTTTCGTGGGCGATGCGGCCGGTGCGCAAAAGCCGTTGGCTCGCGGCCTCGAACTCAATCCCCACGATCCCCAAAATGCGGTTTGGTTCAGCCTCTTAATGCTTGCGCTGTTCTTTTCGGGCGACGTCGAGGGCGCGCTCAACTCAGGACGCGCGGCGCTAAAGGCGCGTCCTGATTGGCCGCCGCTCCTCCGCATTCAGGCATGCTGCCACGCCGCCGCGGGACATAGTCAGGAGGCTCGCCGCCTCGCCGCCGCTGCGAGCGATCTCCCGGAGTCTGCAGGCGATGCGCTTGCTCCGTTCAGAAATGGCAACAGCGAATGGGCGGCTCGCCTCCAGGGCCTATTGCGAGAGGCGGAACACGGGTCGGGACCCGTAAACTGAGCGAAGACTCGGATGACGGCTTCGAGCCGCAAACGCGACCTAAGTCTAAGTCTGCCGCGTTGTGCGCTTCCAGGCGAAGGCAAAGTTTGCCTCTACTGCTGAGATCAGGCGCAGAGCTGCCACTCAGAATCTGACTTGTGGGTGTCGCCTTCGGGTCAATCCTTTGCGTCCGGCAAGGATTCGCCTCGTTCATCCTTCGCCTTCGGCAAGGACTCGGATGCGCGCCAGAAGGAGCTTTCAGTGGACGGCAATCACGCTCAGGAAAACACACGCCTGTAGACTAGGTGGTCGGGTAATCGGCCACGCCGGCGTCAGGGCTGCGAGGCCGGACCCTCATACCGGCAGGCCTGCTTTGCGGTAGCCCTCAATCCAGCGGTCACGGTCTTCTTGAAGAGCTATCATGCGCATCTGCGACATGATCATGGTTTTTGGGTCAGGCTTGGGGGCTGGACTGCTATGGAACGCCGCGACAGCCGCTTTCGAGTGTTCGATGCGACCCAGGTGTGCGTACGCCGCGGCTTCGATCAAGTGCATATAGGCCGGCACATCGTGCCTGTGCTTAAGGATCGCAAGCACTTCTTCGTACTCGCCCAACATGAAGTGGCAGTCGCACAGCACCTCTGACCTGGCATCATCAGGTGCCAAAGGGTCGATCCTCTGCATTCGGGAAAAGATTTCGATCGCCTCGGATGGCCGACCCAGGTGGGCGAGAACAAATCCGCGGCTGAAGAGAGCCGATGCATCGTTCGGGTTGCTTGCCATTGCACGCGCGGAGTGAAGATCGGCAAGCTCATGCATGCCGCTCGTGATATAAGCGGCGGCGGCGGCCGCATTGACTTCGGTATCGCCGCCGTCGAGCGCCACGGCGCGCCCCGCGTGATGGCACGTGCGTTCGATCGCAATCTCCGGTTCAAGGCCCAGCGCATAGATACCATAGGCATAGGCGGTGGCGATCTGCGCGTGCGCGGCCGCATAGTTCGGATCGGCCTCGATCGATTTCTGAAGATGTTCCAGAGCACTTTGCAGACCGTCAGTGGAGTGAAACAGAGCCCAACGTCCCCGAAGCAAATGGTCGAAGGCTGTGAGGTTCGCCGGCGGCCTCCGGCGCGCGTGCTCGACTGCGATTCGACCAAGATGCCCCGGTATTGTACCGACGATTGCTTGCACGACCTCGTCCTGGACCTCGAAAATGGAGTCGAGCGTGCGGTCATAGCGTTCCGCCCACACGTGCGCCCCAGTCGTTGCGTCGATTAGCTGGGCCGTTATGCGTACCCAGTTCCCGGCCTTGCGCACGCTGCCTTCGACGATCCAGCGCACGCCGAGTTCGCGCCCGACGTCCTGGATCCTCGGCGACCGCCCTTTGTAGTAAAATGAGGAATTGCGCGCGATGACCGAGAGGCTCTTGAAGCGCGAGAGTTCCGTGATGATGTCTTCGGTCATGCCGTCCGCGAAGTACTCCTGCTCGGGATCACTGCTCACGTTCACAAACGGTAAGACGGCGATGGCAGGCTTCTCGGCTGTGACACTGGGCGTCACGACCGCAACAGCCGGTGTTCCGGCGACCCGATAGATCCGAACCGGCTCGGCGATGTTCTTCAGGTTCTGCGTACCGAGATCGTCGAAGCTTACTTGGACTTTGTTCCTGATGTGGTCATGCGCGGTCCCGGAGACCAGGATGGAACCCGGTTCGGCGATGCTTTCGAGCCTCGCGGCGATGTTGACGCCGTCGCCATAGAGATCACTGCCTTCGACAATGACGTCACCCAGATTGACGCCGATGCGCAGCACGATCCGCCGCTCCTCAGGCTGATCGCTGTTTACGGCGGCCATGCCCTCCTGGAGCTCGACCGCGCATTGCACGGCGTTAACAGCGCTGGCGAACTCCACCAGCACGCCATCGCCGGCGACCTTGAAGATGCGTCCGTGATGCTTGGCAACCAGGGGCTTCAGCACCTCCTTGCGGCGGATCTTGAGCGCAGCCAGCGTGCCGGCTTCGTCGACCTCCATCAGGCGGCTAAAACCGACTACATCCATTGCCAGAATCGCGGCCAAACGGCGTTCCATTGCTTATCCCTGGAAAGGCTGACCAGACCGACACTATACCATCTAGCCGCCGTCCTGCGTGTACCGATATGCGGTGGGCTCTCATTCAGCGTTCGATCGCTAACCTCCGCCTTGGAGTAAATCCTTCCGTAGTCGTTTGCGATCGCGCCGACCTCCATCCAACGGGATTAGCGTTTACCCATACAAACGGGGTTCCGGGGTCAGTCACCCACTCGCCAAAGACTGATGGTGAGCCTCGTCGCAGTCAACTGAACGACATGACCATGGCGCACGGGTGCTTGCCCAATAGCGTCTTCGAGGGAGCGGCCTCAAGTGGACACGCTCTCATCAGCGTGTTCAACGCACGGGCGACCTGGGCCGTCGAGATGATGGTCGGCCTGCTTCTGGTCGCCATCAGGCGCTTGATTTCGAACCTGTTGGCGATCTGCAACTCCCTTTTGAGAGCACAACAGCGGCCAGGCTAAAAGCGACATTAACAATTCATCTGCGACGTCGAATTTGCCAGCACAGCGCGCTTCACCTCGCAGATCTTAGGGCGAACAGCCCCGCTCCGCAGATCAAAACTGCGCCGAGAACGGTGGTGATCTT
>NZ_JBVVQO010000013.1:67319-159168 GCF_055811215.1 Mesorhizobium sp. WSM4819 | reverse complement strand
TTGCGACATCGATGGCGTGAACCACCACGAAAGCGCAAATTTCAGTCCATGCCGAAGCTATCTTAGCGCATATGCCCAAGTGGGGGAGATGCCAAATTTTGGCAAAGAGATGGCAGGACAGAGGGGGCGCTGTCCCGCCGGCAATTGATATCGGCAACACAGGCACGAACTTGTGAGAAGGCTTGAATTAAAAAAACCCGCCTCGGCGGGCGGGTCGTTGGCGCAAATCAGCACCATGACTATATTCCTAGCATAGCTGCCGTCACAAAGCAAGCGAAATCTCGCGGGCCGGCCTAAAATTCGGCCGCCCGCCGCGCTATGGTGCAGGGATCGGAACCGGTGTTCGCGCGTTTGCAATTTGCCAATGGGAGCATAGCCATGAATGTCGCCAATCTGCAACTCGAGGGCCTGCTGATGGCCGTCGCATCGATCAATCAGATCCTTGTCCGCAAGGGCGTGCTGACGGTCGAGGAGATAGACACCGCCTTGCGCAAGGCCGAAGCCAGCGAGACCAGCGAGGAGCGCTCCGAAGGCATGTCGGCGTCGAGCCGCGATGCCGTCAACTTCCCGATCCGGCTGCTGGAGCTGGCGAACCAGTGCCAGCCGGAGGCGGACATGCCGTCCTTCTCCAAACTGGCGCGCATGGTCGGCCAGATGAAGGAACCCTACAACGATCAGATGTGACGCCGCGATCGCCCCCGTCCGGTCGGACCGCCGCTTGCCAGCCGAGCTTACGATCACCTGGCCGATGCAGGCTTCCAGGTCAGCACACGGCCCGGCCCATGCACGGCAGCAAACAGCAGCCCGGCCAGGAAGGTAAAATGATCGACGAAAAAGCCGAACTCGGCCTGGTTTCCGGCCCAGTGCGACGGCCCGTGGAAGGCAAAGGCGAGGAACAGCACATAGGCGCCGGAGACAAGAGCGGCCTGCGAGAAGAAGGCGCCGGTCAGGAAGCACAGGACGAGGATGACTTCGAGCACGGCCGCGCACCAGGCCAGAAACAGCGGGAACGGAAATCCGGCGGCGGCGATGTAGCCCGCGGTGGCGCCCATGTCGATGAATTTGAAGGTCACCGCCATGAGGAAGACGGCTGCGAAGATCAGGCGGCCAATCAGGATTGCCGCGGTCTGCCACGGCGGTTGAGCCGGTGATTGGGTGGTTTCCGATGACATGCCGTCCTCCAGGGTTGCGACCGATTTCGCCCCAAGGACGTTACACCAGCCGCAAACCCGACATGCGGCGCTTCCCCTTCTCCCCTTGTTGTGGGAGAAGGTGGCCGCGAAGCGGTCGGATGAGGGTGCTCCAGCTTGGCATCGCCGCATTCCGTCCAACACCCCTCATCCGGCTCGGCGCTGCGCGCCGATCCACCTTCTCCCACAAGGGGAGAAGGGATGGCGGGCCTTACCCTGCCTTCGCCTCCGGGTGGCTGATCGGTGCCCGCACAGTCCCATACTGGCCGCTCCAGCGGTCGGTCATGTCGCAGCGTATGTCCCACAGTTCCGGGAAGAAGCGATGCAGGGCGCCGGCCTGCAGCAGTTCGACTGGCCGGCCCTTGAGCGATTTCGAGCCGAGCCCGATCGAGCGGTGGATGAGATAAAGATGATTGGCGCGGAATTTCTGGAACAGCTCGTCGAATTCGATCAGCGCCTCGGCGACGACATAGCTGTCGCCGTGGTCATAGCTGACATCGTAGACATCCTCGAGCGAGAGCCCGCGACCATCGAGATAGGACGCCTTGAACGCCCGCCACAGGTCCGGCGGCATGCGCAGCAAGAGCTTGAAGCCCGGCGATTCCTGGCCGCTGCCATTGCCGAGCTGCAGCCGAATCTCCTGGTATTCCTTGGGCGACATGGTTTCGAGCAGGTCGAGCTGCGCCGTCATCAGGCGCATCAGCCGATGCACCCGCCCCATCAGCGTGACGATGCGATGGGTGTTCTGCTGCTCGAGGAAGTCGACGACATCGACCAGCGTGTAGGCGATGAGCTTCATCCACAGCTCCTCGACCTGGTGGACGATCTGGAACTGCAGCTCGTCGGCATTGACCATCTCGGCCAGCGGCTTCTGGCAGGCGAGTAGCTTGTCGCAGCTGAGGTAGACGCCATAGTCGCGCATCTCGGGCGCTTCGATACGGGCGTAATAATCCGGCTTGTGCATGGCAGCTGCTCCTTTGCCCGGTCCTCAGGGCGTTTGTTCGGTCCGAGCCCGCAGTTTAGTCGCTTTTCACTTGAACATTGTTCCTTTGTGTTATCCAAATACCAGAAAATGGAGGACGAATGTTCGTCCATTGCGAAGGTTTGGAGAACGTGTGATGCTGGATGCCGTCGACCGGAAGATCGTCGCGGCGCTGGAACGCGATGCGCGCACCTCCTTCGCAGTGCTCGCCGACGAGGTCGGCTTAAGCAAGACGCCGTGCTGGAAGCGGGTCAAGGCGCTGGAGGACGCCGGCATCATCCGCGGCTACTCGACGCGGGTCGACCCGGCCAAGCTTGGCTTCGGCATCGAAGCTTTCATTCAGGTGTCGATCGATTTCGAGCTCTCCGAAGCCTTCGAGGCCGCCGTCCAGGCGCATCCGCTGATCCGGCGCTGCCACGCCACCACAGGCGAGGCCGACTATCTCCTGCAGATCGTGACCGTCGACATGATGGCGCTGGACAGGATGCTGCGCGTCGAGCTCAGCCGCCTGCCCGGCGTGCGCCGCACGATCACCTCGATGGCGATGCGCGAGATCAAGGATGACATTTCTTTCGCCAATGCCGTGGGTCATGCCCAGCAGAGCGCTAAATCCGAGGCTTAAGAGACTGTTTCGAAATTCGCTCTGGCGAGTTATATGGTGGTGGTTTCGAGAACCGGCGCGCAGCGGACGTTTTGGTCCGTGAGCCCGCGCATGACCCCGAAAATCGGAAGATTTTCGGAAAGGATCATGCGCAAACCAAAAGTGCTACAGCGTCCTTTTGCGCGTCCAAAGGACGCGCGGCGCTGTAGGTAAGCGCAGAAAACGCCATCAGATGGCCGCCAGAGTAGAGTTTCCAAACAGTCTCTAAGGCGTGTAGCCCAGCGCGACCAGCACGGACAGCCCTGCAGCCAGGCCAATTGCGATAACAATGCCGAAATGCCGTTCGAGGAATTTGCGCCCCTGCCAGTCGTATCGCATATCTGAAAACTCCGCCGCGTAATCTGGGGCAGCGTGTTCAGGCGTCAAGGCCGGGTCCTTGACAGGCGGTAGACAGGCAGCTGCCATTGTTCATATCGTGGTTCATATCGGAACGTGGAACGACGGCCGAGCATTCTCGCGCTAAAGCTGGGCTTCGATGGCAGCCTTGTCTATGACAGACCATACTTCTACAATCTTTTTGTCCCCAAATTCATAGATAACATTCTCGGCAAAGGAAACTCTCCTCCCATTTACAGGGAGGCCGAGGAGGCTTTCTTTCGGCGCGCAGTCGAACCCGAGCCGGCTCGCTATGTAGGGCGGATCGGAAATCAGCATCTGGACGTTGAAATAAAGGTCCGGAATTTCAGCAAAGTCTCGCTCCAGCATTTTGCGATAGCCTGATAGACCGAGCCGCCGGCCGTTGTGGATCACCTCATCATCAACGAACTGCCCCAGCTTCGGCCAGTCCTGCTTGTTCAGGCAGGCAATGTAGTCTCGGTAGAAGTCGGAGAGGTCGGTTCTGGTCACGGCGATTGCTCCCGTCCCTGCAAGGCCCCGCCGAAAGGGCGTGTCTCATGCTCAAGCCGATGATGACATGAAGCAGCTTCATGCGCGGATGAGAAAGTGCTAGACAGCGTCACTTCCTCTACTCCCGCTTCGTCTAATGGTAGGACAGCGCCCTTTGAAGGCGTGAATCGTGGTTCGAGCCCATGAGCGGGAACCACCTGACATGACGGAGGACGACATGGCCGACGACAAATCCAGGAGCAAGCAGGACCGCAAACCGGCCGCCGGCGAGGAGCCTTACGACGTAGCGGCGTTTGCGAAAAAATATGGCATACCGCCGAGCGAGGCCGCGACCATCATCAAGCGGTACGGGCCTTCGAGAAAGAAGCTCGACGCGCATATGGCGAGCCGCAACGCCTGACCCGCATCGGCGGCGGCCTGCAGGATAGGTGTTGCGATCATATTAGCCTGAGCGCATATTTTGTCAGCCGGTGAACCAACCAAGCCGGTCAGGCTCGGCGCCAGCCCCTCCCTCGATCCCCTCGACGCCGAGCCGCTGGGGGATCGGCGGCCCTGGAGGCGAACCATGCCCATGTATCTCTCACGATTCAGCTATACGCCCGAGACCTGGGCGCGGCTGATCGAAAACCCCGAGGATAGACGCGAGGCAGCCCGCACCTACATCGAATCGGTAGGCGGAAAGCTGCACGGGTTCTGGTACGGCTTCGGAGAGCACGATGGCTGGAACCTGTGGGAGGCGCCCGACAACGTTTCGATGGCATCGGTCATGCTTGCCATTGGTGCGGGAGGAGCGCTCAGTTCGTACGAGACCACCGTTCTCCTGAGCGTCGAAGAGACGATGCAAGCGCTTGGCAAGGCGAAGTCGGTCCGCTATCGCCCGCCGGGAAAGTCCTGACCAGTCGCGCATCACGGCGCCGGACCGGTTTCGCGGACTTTTCGCCCGGCTAGCCCGGAGAGATCCGGGCTAGGCTCGCCGTCCGGCTGGTGCCGGCGCGCTCGCCCGTGTCTTGCTCGCCCGTGCCACGCTCGCTTGTGTCGCGCTCGCCCGGGTCGCGCACGCCCGCGCCACGATCGCTTGCAGCGGCTCCGGCCGGTGCAGCAGAAATCCCTGGCCGAAGTCAATGCCCATATCCGCGAGGATGTCGAGCGCATCCTGCGCTTCGATCTTCTCCGCCACCACGGAGCAGCCGAGGCTCCTGGCGATGCCGGATATCGCCGAGACGATTTCGCGGTCGAAGCGGCTATCGGCAATATGCTCGATGAACGAACCGTCGATCTTGATCGTGTCGACGGGAAAGCGCCGGAGATATTCGAACGAGCTCATGCCCGCCCCGAAATCGTCGAGGCTGACGCGGCAGCGCCGCTCGCGCGCCTTGCCGACGAACTGCTCGGCAGCTGCGAAATTGGTGACCGCGGCGGTTTCGGTGATCTCGAAGCCGATGCCGGAATGCGGCGCCCCGGTCTCGGCGATGATGGCGTCGACGAAATCCCAAAGCTGCGGGTCGCTCAGCGTCTGCGCCGACAGGTTGAAGCCGAGCGTGAGCGCCCCTGACTTCAGCGCCGGACCATGAAGCGACAGCGCCGTCCTGATAATCCAGCGGTCGAGCCGCGAGGCGACGCCGAACCGCTCCGCCGCCGGGATGAACTCGCCCGGCGGGATCAGCCGCCCGTTGCGCCCGGCGAGCCGCGCCAGGACCTCGACATGGCGGCTATCTTGCCAGGGTTTTCCGAGCTGGTGGATTTCCTGGCCGAACAGTTTCAGCCTTCCGTCCGCCATGGCGTCGACGGTGTCGGCGGCCAGCCGCGCCGCATTGAGGCCGCTGGAACCGGACGTCGTCTCGGGCGAGAACACCGCGAAGCGATTGCGCCCGGCAGCCTTGGCCGCATAGCAGGCGTCGTCGGCGCAGGCGAGCGCGTCGGCCACTGCGGTATTCGCATCGGCGACAAAGGCGATGCCGATGCTGGCCGCGAGCTTGCGCGACATCGCCGTCAAGCCGAGGTCGGCATCGCGAACCGCCGCGAGAACGGCACCGGCGAGACGCTCGGCTTGCGCTGCGTCGCAATCAGGCACCAGCAGCGCGAACTCGTCGCCGCCGAGGCGCGCGGCGTGCACCGACGGCGGCAGACAGCCCAGAATGCGCTCGGCGACGCTCTTCAGGGCAAGGTCGCCGGCGGCGTGGCCGGCGAAGTCGTTCAGTGCCTTGAAGTAGTCGAGATCGACGTAGAACACCGCGAGCCGGCGCGCCGTTGCGATGTGCTCGGCCAGCAGCCGGTCGAAAGCGGCGCGGTTCAGAAGGCCGGTCAGCGCGTCATGGCGGGCCGCATGGGCAAGTTCCTGCTCGCGTTGCTTCGCCTCGGTGATGTCGCGCACCGTGCCCAGGATCTGGCCCGATGACTGGGCGTCGGCGAACCGTATCAGCGATTCGAGATGTCGGATTTCGCCGTCCCGCTTGATGATGCGGTATTGCACGGCGACGACCTTTTGGGTTTGCAGCGGCGCCAAATGGGCCCGCTCGGCGTCGGCCCGGTCGTCCGGATGCAGATAGCTGTGCCAGAGGTCTTGAGACACTTCGTCGGTGTCGGCGACAAGCCCGTAGATGTCCCGCGTGCGCTGGTCCCAGTAGCTTTTGCGTGCGGCGAGATCGTGGTGCCAGATGCCGGTGCCGCTGGCCGCCAATGCCAGGCGAAAGCGGACGTTGACCTGTTCAAGCTCTGCTTCCGCTTGCTTCTGCTTGGTGATGTCGGTCTGGACGCCCATCAGTCTGACCGGCCGGCCTTGGGCGTCGCGTTCGACCACTCCGCCGCGATCGAGAACCCATACCCAGTGACCGGATTTGTGCTTCAGCCTGAGCTCGGTCTCGATCGAATCGGTCAGGCCGGCAATGTGGCGTTCGCCGCTGGCCACCGCCCGCTCGCGATCGTCGGGATGCGTCAGCTGCAGCCAGAGATCGCTTGTCTCGGCTAGCTCACCCTCGCCATAGCCGAGCATCTGCAACCACATCGCCGAGTAGAAACAGTCGCCGCTCGCGAGATCCCAATCCCAGACGCCAAGATGCGCGCGTTCGAGCGCCAGCTCCCAGAACTCTCCGTCGCGATTTTTCTTTTCGGCCATGCTCTGGACTTCGCCTGCCTCGTCGCGGCCATTGTGCGGCAAAAGCAAAGAAGAATCCGTTACTGCGCAGCGGCTGGGGTGGACGGCCAATTTCTTCACCCTGACACCCACGAGGCGGGAACTTTGCCGAAACGGCAGCCACAGCCGCGACGGCGCCAGCCCTCACCTCTTCCCTTGCGGGTAGATCGTCTCACCGCGCGTCAGCATCTCGACGAAGGCGGCGATCTTCTTCTTGCGGCCAGCCTCGGTCTTCATGTTGTGGATGCGGAAGGCGAGCGCGAAGCGGTTCTGCGCGCTGAGCCCTGCCAGCATCGCCTTTGCCTCGGGCTCGACGTCTATTGCGGCTTGCAGATCCGCGGGGATTTTCATGTCCTTGCCGCTTGCATAGGCGCGCGCCCAGCGGCCGTCGGCCTTCGCCGCCTCGACCTGTTTGAGCCCATGCTCGGTCATCCGGCCCGCCTCGATCAGCCGGGCGATGTTGTCGACGTTGATCTGGCTCCAGATGCTCTTCCTGCCGCGCGGTGTGTAACGCTGCATATAGCTCTTGTCGTCGAGCCCCTTGCGCACGGCATCGATCCAGCCCCAGCACAGCACGACGTCGATGGCCTCCTTGGGCGTGATCGAAGGCAGTCCCGAACCGACCTTGTGGATCTTGATCCAGATTTCTGTCTCGGTGTCGTGATGCTTGCCGAGCCAGGTGTAGAAGCTCTCGGCATCGCTGAATTCGCGGACCTTGGCGGGGTCGACCTCGACCGGCGCCATCAGCGGGTCTGCCTTTGTGTGGTCGTCATCGGTTCTCCTTTGTCGCTGCTTGGCTCCGATCGAATGCGGCAACAGTGGCCTTGTTGCAAGGATGGCGCGATGCTTCGCGCCGCCCATGGCGGTCCTTCAAATCGTGATGTAATAACCTGCGGCCTTCCGGCTCGGCGCTGCGCGCCGATCCTCCTTCTCCCACAAGGCCCCTTGTGGAAGAAGGAAAGGAGCCTCACTGCAGCTGCGGTTTCTTGAGAAAGCTGTTCCGGTCGGCCGACTTGACGCGCAGCCAGGTTTCGCGGCCGTCGCGCACAACCCGCAACGGGATCTCGGCGCCCGCCGGGTTCTGCCACAACTTGCGGTAGAAATCGGCGAGCCCGTCGACTTCGCCGTCGCGCACATCCGAGATGATATCGCCCTGGCGCAGGCCGGCTTCGGCGGCCGGGCTGCCTTCGGCGACGCTCATCACCACGACCTCGCCATTGCTTTCGGCGGAGAAGGCGCCGAGCCATGGGCGCGGTGGTCTGGCAACCTGGCCGCGCGTCAGCAGATCGTCGAGGATGGGCGGCAGCAGGTCGATCGGCACCACCATGTTGATATCGGCGATCTCGCCGGCGCGGCTCATCTGCAGGCGCAGAGAACCGATGCCGAGCAGCCTGCCGTCCTGCCCGATGAGGGCCGCACCTCCCCACGACGGATGAGCCGGCGCAGTGAAGATCGCCTCGTCCAGCAGATATTCCCAATAGCCGGCGAATTCCTGCTTGGTGACGATGTACGCGCTGACCGCCTGGCCGATGCCGTCGGCGAGCACCACCGGGTCGCCGGCCGTCGCCCTGGCCGCGTCGCCGAAAGCCACTGCGGGCAGGGAGAGCGGGGCCAGCGCCTGCACCAGGCCGAAGCCCGTTTCCTGGTCGTAGGCAAGCGCGTGCGCGGGAATCACGCGCCCGCTGTGGTCGGTCAGCCAGACCTCTTCCGCCTCGGTGATGAGATAGCCGATGGTGAGCACCAGGCCGTTGTCGCGAATGACCACGCCGCTGCCTTCCCGGCTGGTGCCCAGCGCATTCGCGGTGAAGGCATCATCCGGGATCGACGCGCGCACCGTCACGATGGACCGCAAAATCGTATCGATGGTCATGCTCTCAATCCTGGCAATACTCACGACGACCGTTCAGAGGGCCGGCATCTTCTATAGCTATGGCGCATGTGACGAGGCGCAAGGGCCGGATGCAATCGCGCAGGCTTGCGCTGCCGACATCGACAATAGTTCAACACAAGTTGAACTTCCGTCAGTCCGCACTACCTGTATCTATGCAAGTTGATCCTCCCCAAAACCCTCTCCGCTCACATCAAAGGCCTCCGAAATGAACCAATACACACCGCCGAAAGTATGGATCTGGAACAAGGAAAATGGCGGCGCCTTCGCCAGCATCAACCGTCCGATCGCCGGCCCGACGCATGACAAGCAGTTGCCGGTCGGCAAGCATCCGCTGCAGCTTTACTCGCAGGCGACACCAAACGGCGTGAAGGTGACGATCATGCTGGAGGAGTTGCTGGGGCGCGGCCACAAAGGCGCCGAATATGACGCCTGGCTGATCAGGATCAACGACGGCGACCAGTTCGGCAGCGGCTTCGTCGAGGTCAATCCCAACTCCAAGATCCCGGCGCTGATGGACCGCAGCGGGCCAAAGCCGATCCGCGTCTTCGAATCCGGCTCGATCCTGCTGCATCTGGCCGAGAAATTCGGCGAGTTCCTGCCGATCGAGCAGCCGGCGCGCGCAGAAACCCTGTCGTGGCTGTTTTGGCAAATGGGCTCGGCGCCCTATCTCGGCGGCGGCTTCGGCCATTTCTACGCCTACGCACCGGAAAAATTCGAATATGCCATCGACCGCTTCGCCATGGAGGTGAAGCGCCAGATGGACGTGCTCGACCGGCGCCTGGCGGTAAGCGAATATCTCGGCGGCGACGCCTACACGATTGCCGACATCGCCGTGTGGCCCTGGTATGGCGGGCTGGCCAAGGGCCGCATGTACAACGACGCCGGCGCGTTCCTGTCGGTGCAGGAATACAAGCACGTGCAGCGCTGGGCCGACGCGATCGACGCGCGGCCGGCGGTGCAGCGCGGCCGCATGGTCAACCGCGCCTTCGGCGAGCCGGCGATGCAATTGCACGAGCGCCACGACGCCAGCGACTTCGACACCAGGACGCAGGACAAACTGGCGGCGGAGTGAGCAGAGCGACGGAGCTGCAGCGGATGACGCGCTGCGCAGTATCGGGCATATGCACCCGGAGATATATACTGGTTGACTAAAGTAACGGAACGTCCAAGGCACATTCCCAGAACCGAACATGTCCGCTTTCAAGCGGTTTAGACCATACTGTCTATCTGATGAACATCATGGTCTAGGCATGTTTATATTTGTGGTGGCCGACCTGAATCTCAAAACCGCATGCTGTCTCGACGGTCCAGTACTCGCGGGTCGCGGTCACTGTGTGGCTTTCGTTCGGCCCTATAGATCAGCCGGACGACGGACAAAAAATATCCAAGCTGCAGAACGATCAAGGTGAGGACCGTGCAGCCGAGCGCCTTCCAGATTGAACCCGTTGCCAAAAAAGTCGAGAGCGCCACGACGAATGCCGCGGCGGTCATCCCCACCAGGAACTGTGGAAAATTCATCGCTTTTCACGGCCGCCCCGGAGCTTCTAACAGCCGCGACGGCCACCCTTGCCCATTTACCCCGGACCAACGTTTTCACCCTTTTGTTGGTTGCGCAAGTGGCAAATGGATGGGAAATATTTCACGCAACCTATGGTTGACATAAAATAAGACACCCCCTTTGTCCTGCCGGCCATTGGGGGAGATGGCCGGTAGGCCAGAGGGGGCGCTGTCCCGCCGGCGTCAAAAACCACTACAGGCGCAACGCTCAGGCCGACATGGCCAGCGGCCTAGCGCTCTTGTTGGGGATCTGGATGTCGATCTCCAGCGTCGACATCGTCTCGCCGCGATCCATCGAGACCTGCAGATAATCCTGGTCGATCTGCACATGCCTGGCGATGACGGCCATGATCTCCTCGCGCAGCACCGAGACGAGATCGGGCTGGCTGCGGTTGCGGCGCTCATAGGCGAGCAGCACCTGCAGCCGCTCGCGCGCCACCGGCGCGCTGCCGCGCCGCTTGAAGAGGTCTAACAGGCTCATGCTGCCCTCCTTCCAAAAAGCCGATCGAGAAAGCCCTTGCGCTCGAACGGCACGACGACCGGCAGGTCCTCGCCCTCGAGCCGTTTGGCCGCCTCGATATAGGCGCGGGCGGCGGAGTTGGTCGGATCGCTGAGTGTCACCGGCGACCCGAGATTGGAGGCCTTGAGCACGTCCTGGCTCTCGGGAATGATGCCCAGCAGCGGCGTCGACAGGATTTCCAGCACGTCGTCGATCGAGAGCATTTCGCCGCGCGCCGCGCGCGCCGCATCGTAGCGCGTCACCAGCACATGCTTGGCGATCTGCTCGCCCCGCTCGGCCTTGACGGTCCTGGCGTCGAGCAGGCCGATGATGCGATCGGAATCGCGCACCGAACTGACTTCCGGGTTGGTGACGATGACCGCCTCGTCGGCAAAGCGCATGGCAAGCTGCGCGCCGCGCTCGATGCCGGCCGGGCTGTCGCAGAAGACGTAGTCGAACACCGAGCTCAGCTTTTCGATCACCTCGCCGACGCCCTCCTCGGTCAGCGCATCCTTGTCGCGCGTCTGCGAGGCCGGCAGCAGGAACAGCGTCTCGACCCGCTTGTCGCGGATCAGCGCCTGCGACAGCTTGGCCGTTCCCTGGATGACGTTGACCAGGTCGAACACCACCCGCCGCTCGGCGCCCATGATCAGGTCGAGATTCCTCAAACCCACGTCGAAGTCGACCAGCGCCACCCTCTTGCCGGTTCTCGCGACGGCGGCGCCAAGGGCGGCCGTCGAGGTCGTCTTGCCGACGCCCCCCTTGCCCGAGGTGACCACCACAACTTTGCCCATCTATGCCTCCTTATTGTTGTTCGTATTGTTAAGCGTTTGATTTATGCGATGCGCTTAAGTCTTTGTTTCTATTTCAAAACCGCTGCGTACTTTCGGGTACCTTCATTGGCTGAACGGCGCGATGCGCAGCGTGTCCTTTTCCAGAAACGCCTGCACCGCTTTTCCACGCAAGGCCGGCTCCATCTCCTCGGCGGTGCAATACCAGCCGTCGACCGACAGCAGTTCGGCCTCGTTTTTGCGGCAGAAGATGCGCGCCGCCGAATGGCCGAGCACACCGGCCGACGCCCGCCCGCGCAGCGTGCCGTAGACATGGATCGAGCCGGCGGCGACGATCTCGGAACCGGAGGCGACCGAGCCCAGCACGATGACATCGCCATGCGCGTGGAAGATCGACTGGCCCGAGCGGATCGGCGTCTTGACCATCAGCGTGGCCGGCGCTTCCGGCACCCTGTCTTCTGACCGTTTGCCCGGTTCCGCCCTGCCTTCTTCCGCCCTGCCCGTCTCTTCCGGCCTGCCGGCAGCCTTTTGGTCGGCCTGCATGAGCAGCCCGCCTGTGGCTTCCTTGGCGCCGATCAGCACAGGCGGCAGACTGGGCTCAAGCACCGTGTTGCCGTCGAGCTCGATGGCATAGATGCGGATGCCGCGCAGCCCAAGCTCGGCAACCAGCGCCTCGATCTGGCTGACCGCGGGCTTCAGCGTGTTGAGGTTGAGCACCACCGGGCGGCCGGCAAAATAGCCGGGAGAATTGCCGATCCAGCGGTCGAGGCTTTCCAGCCACTCCGAAAGCGGCGTCTCCGGGGTGAGCGTGAAGGCGACGAAGGAGCGGGCGCGAAAGCGAATGGATTTGGTCTCGACGGGGGCGGCGAAGGTCACGGATAGCGATTCCTTACTGATAGGTAAACGCTAGCCAGCCATGGTTAACGAAAGGTTAACGGAAGGGGAGTTTGCGGCATCCGGAAAGCTGTTACTGACAGGCCCGGCGTGTCAGCAAACCGGCGGACAGCCCTGGAAATCGCCAGCCCTTTCCTCGACACCTTGCTGGCTAAGTGCCCTTCGCTGCGTCCTCGATCAGTTCCGCCAGCAAGCTAGAGAACCGCTCGTCAGCCTTATCCCCGATGTTTCCCACTTCTCTCGCCACCATCCCGGGCGAAGATGCCGACACTTGTCCACTCAGCTGGACGTTGACCGAGAACGTCCTTCCGATCACCTCCTTTTCCGTTCCCCGCTTCCTGTAGATCCTGAACCGAATAGATGGTGTTGATGCTTTGTCTTGGCGGCGTGGCGCAGTGTCCATCTCGACCGCCACCTCGCCTGCTACGTCAGCCCTGGCCGCTTCCAGCGACGCGACCACGACGTCGTTTAGCCAGGCCCTTGCTTGCGCGCCGAAGTCCACCCCTTCGGCCTTCTCTTTGCCGACCTTTTCCTCGTGCTCACGGCGAGCTTGCTTGCCGCGGTCAAGGGCATCTCTAAACTTGGACATCGTGGTTTGCCTCCGATTGTGAGCGCATGAGACCAGGTGTCACATCCCATGCTCCTCCTGATGACCATGCTCCTCCTAATGGTAGAACGCGCGCGAGCGGCGTGCGTTGCGTAAGCGGAGCCGGCGGTTCGCCGCTGCGCGCGGCAGTATCCTTCTGCCGCGGTCGACCCGCCGGGATGGCGGCGGTGATCGCGGCGCTGTGGTCTGGGGTAGCCGTGTCACCAGCCGAATGGACAAGCGCTGGAAATTACCTGCCCTTTCCCGCAAGATGCCTGAACATCCCCGGGGCTCGATATGTGCAACCTCTACAACATCACCACCAGCCAGGAGGCGATCCGCCAGTGGACCCGCGCCCTGCGCGATAGTCTCGGCAATCTCGAGCCCTCCATCGACATCTATCCCAACCAGCCCGGCCCGGTGGTGCGCAATGCGCCGGACGGGACGCGCGAGCTGGCCAACCTGCTGTGGGGCATGCCGACGCCGATCGAGCGCGTGAAGGGCAAGGCCGACTACGGCACCACCAACATCCGCAACCCGCAATATGGCCACTGGCAGCAATATCTCGGCGTCGAGAACCGCTGCGTGGTGCCGCTCACCAGTTTTGCCGAACCGAGCCCAACGCCGGGCGACAAGGATCCGGATACCGGTATCCAGAGAAACTACTGGTTCGCGCTGAGCGAGGCGCTGCCGCTGTTCTTCTTCGCCGGCCTGTGGACGCGCTGGCAAGGCGTGCGCAAGATCAAGGACGGCCCGGGCGAGTTCGAGCTCTACGGCTTTCTGACCACCAGGCCAAACGCGCTGATCGCGCCGATCCACGAGAAGGCGATGCCCGTGATCCTGACCACGCAGGAGGAAACCGAGACCTGGCTGACCGCGCCGTGGTCGCAGGCCAGGCACCTGCAGCGCACGGCAGCGGACGACGCGCTGGTGATCGTCGACAAGCCGGCGACGCAGATAAAATTTCCGCCGCAGGCGCCACAGGCGCCGGTACAAGGTTCGCTGTTCTAAAGCTTGAATTTCTGCAGCACCCAGATGTAGCCTTTTGGCGGATGGTCCTGGTCGACGAACTGAGTGCGAACGGTGGTGTCCTTGCGGCTGCATCGTTTGCACCTGAACCTGATGGCTTCCAGCGGCTTGTTCCAGCCCACCACCTTGGCCACGTCGTTGGCCCGAAAACGCCCGACATGGTAGCAGTGGCCGCACTCGACGATCAGCAGCATGTTGGCCTTCGCGGCACGTCCAACGCTGTCCATCGGCCCGGCCATGGCCTCATTTCCGAGTCAAATAGCCCTCGGGAAGCGGAAGCAGGCCAAGATCCGGCATCCGGAAATCGGGCTCCTTCTCCGCTACGCTGGCCATCACCTCATGCAATTTTTCGACAAGCCCGCAAAGCTGCCAAAACAGTTCGCCTTGCGCCTTCAGATGCAGTTGCGACGAAAGCACCGTCCTGCGCAGGCTGAGAGCGTCGCTGATGATCGCCTCGGCATGCCTCGCCGACAGCCTGTCGAACCGGCTTTTTCGTCTGCCCATCGCGGCTCTCCCCAGTTTGTGAGCAACCGCCCCACCTCTGACAAATAGGAAGGCATTCCTCACGGAGTCAATTCGCTCCTAACATTTTTGTTCCCGTTTTGTTCAATTTGAACAGAAACTGTTGGAGCATAGCCTGGACCACATGGTGACGCTGGACAGCCGTCAGGAACCCGCCCTTCAGGTAGTTGCAGAAAAATTCATTGCATAGCACAAGGGCGACGCGGTGAAGGCACTCAAGGAAATGATCGTGCTGAACGGGCATCTGCAGGAGCGGGTTTGCCGCCGTGGAGGGACGGCGCCGGGCGGTGCGGTAACCGCTCAGAGATGACGGTAGCAGGACGCGTGTTCAATCGTGCCGTTCGAAGGTCGGCTTAGCGCCAGATCTTGGTCATTCGAAGCAATTTCGCTGTTACTCGAAAGCGGACATCGGCTGCGCGAAGCTACCTTCCCTCCCAATCGACATCCGAGGGATGAGGACGCCGTCAAGCGCTGGGTCAAATCGACTTGAGGTACTCGATCAGATCGCTCTTTTCCTGATCGGTCAGCTTCAGGCCGAGATGGTCGTCATAATGCTCGACAACGTCATCGAGGGTGGCGAACCGCCCGTCGTGGTAGAAACCGCCCTTGTGGATTTTTTCCATGTCCCAGAGCGCGCGCAACGATGCCGTCCGGTAGCGCTCGTCGGGAGATCGCATCGCCTGGAAGTCGTCGATCCCGATCTCGTCGGCCGTATGCAGATTCCAGCCGGGTTCGGTGAAGAGCGGCGGCACGTGGCACGTGCCGCATTTGGCCTTATCGTTGAAAAGTGCCTCGCCTTTCTCCGCGGCCGGGCTGTCGAATACGCCCTCGGGCGGCTTCGGGGTCGGCAGCGACAGCTGATAGAAATGAAGCGCCGGAAGCTTGGCGGTGATCCGGTCCTCGTCGTCTTGCTTGTGGCCCTGTTTTGTCCGTGCCGCCACCGGATACTTCTCGGCATCGTCCAGACGCGGATCGTAAAATACGCCTTTGCCGTGCATTTCGAGATTGCCGACATATGCGTTCCAGTAGCTCACCGTGCCCCAGGCTCCGGTCCAGGTGTGGTTGTTCACGCCGGCCAATCCGAAGGCCGGCGGATTGAGTGTGGCGGCCGTCTTGCCGTCCGGGCGAAATGCCTTGCCATCGAGGTTCAGCTCGGCATCGAACTTGCCGGGACCCCAAGCCTCCACCGCTTTCTTCACCTCGGCTTCCGATATCTGCAGCATTTCGGTGAACGCTGTAAGGTCCGGCGCCAGCGCGACGATCACTCCGATATTGAGGTCGCGGTTGGGCCAGCCGTCCAGCCTATGCCCGATGCCGGGTGCATAAGCATCGTCGACCGTTGAATGGCACACCGCGCACTGGATGCCCACCGAGGTCAGGGTCTGTCCGTCCTCGGAGAAAAACCCTGTCACGCCGACCACGGCATTGGCCTTCAGCAGCAGAAGCGTGCTTGCGGGATCGGCAAGGTCGACCTCGCCCTTGTCTAGCGCCGCGGCCACGTCCTTCGGAATGGCGTTGACGTCGACCTTAAGGCCAAGTTCGAGGGCTTTTTGCGGACTGAGGCCTGGCCCGACCCCGCCCAGTTTCTCGCCGGCGATCGCCTCATGAAGCTTGAGCTTACCGCCCCAGAACTCCTCGCTGCCGAAGGTGTCGAAGCGGAAGGTCTCACGGCCTTCCTCGAGATATCGCATGGCCTGCTCGGCCGCGGCGGCGTCAAAATCCTTGCCGCTGACCGATCCTTTCGCGCTCATTTGAGCGGCGGCTGGAATGAGAGCTGCGGAGAGCAGAACGCCCAACGAGACGCCAATTCGATTGAACCGTGCAGACACTGCCATGTCCTCCCGAATATTGTTTTTTAGTCGGCTCGCCGGTTCGATCGTGTGCGACTCAACCGGGCCGATAGCTATTAGATGACCGAGCGGGCGGAACGTTCCCGTCATCCGGCGTACAGTCCGAATAAAGATATTTGGCTCACGCAGTCAGACTGAAAGACGAAGACGATCCATAACGGTGGCGGTTAGTCGCTCGCAGCGGCGGCCCTTGAACGGGAAGGCGTTCAGCAGCACGGGGCCAATCTGTTCGTCCAGCTTTTTGCGAACGAGGCGGCGGGCGCGATGGAGCCGCGTCCGCACTGTCTCGGGACGCAGGCCGAGCAGTTCCGCCGTCTCGTCATTGGACAGTCCTTCGATCGCGCGGGCAATAAAGACAACCCGATAGGCTACGGGCAACGTATCGGTAGCCCGTTCGACCAGGCTCAGGATTTGTCGTTGCGCCACCGTCCGCTCGGCGTCGTCGGAATATTTATTGAGAGAATACTGTATGACCTCGGAATTGGCCCGTGCCGCGGACTTTGCAAAAGCTGCCGCGCGCCGTCTCCTTCGCAAGCGTCCTAGCGCCTCGTTGACGACGATCCTGCAGAGCCATGTCGACAATGCCGATTCTCCTCGGAACTCGGCAAAGTAGGCGAAAGCGTTGACATAGGCTTCCTGAACGATGTCCTCAGCTTCGCTGTCGTCGTCGGCCAATCCACGCGCGATACGATAGAGACGCTGGTTGTGCGTCTGCATGATGGTTCGGAATGCATCCGCGTCGCGCGCCAATGCGCGGCGGACCAGTTCCACATCCTTGGAATTGCGCCCGTCATCGCCCCTGTCAATGCGTTGGTCGGACATGACAACTTATCTAATCACCAATTCGATGCTTTCCGCAGCAAAAAGGTTCCCATTCGACCCGTTTATCAGTGGAAGGCCCACAGACAATCAAGGCAGCGGCTAGAAGCAGGCCGACGGCGCCTATCATGCCGACAATCCTGTGACGCTTCATCACCCGCCCTCCAAGCACAGCATCCACCAAACGCCGGCTTCCGGCCATTTCGCGACATTCTGACCGCTTCTCCAAAGCTGATCTTCGCGCAACGACAGCAGTCGACCTTCGCGATCGTCAGTCAAACTTCCGGGCTCCGCATTAACTGAAGAGTGCCACGATTCCATAACAACAAGCAGCAATGAAGGCGGTGGCGGGCATGGTAACCACCCATGCAATCACGATCGAGCCGGCTATGCCCCAGCGGACCGCAGAGATGCGTCGCGCCGCGCCGACCCCGACGATGGCGCCGGTGATGGTGTGCGTGGTGGAGACCGGGATGCCGAGCCACGTTGCGCCAAACAGCGTGATCGCGCCGCCGGTCTCGGCGCAGAAACCCTGCATCGGATTCAGCCGCGTGATCTTCGAGCCCATCGTGTGCACGATGCGCCAGCCGCCGAACAGCGTGCCAAGCGCCAGCATTGCCTGGCAGGTGATCACCACCCAGAAGGGCACGTAGAACTCGCCCCCGAGCATGCCCTGCGAGTAGAGCAGCACCGCGATGATGCCCATCGTCTTCTGCGCATCATTGCCGCCATGGCCGAGCGAATAGAGCGACGCCGACACGAATTGCAGGGTGCGGAAGGTATTGTCGACCGCGAACGGCGTCTGGCGCACGAAAATCCAGGAGACGGTGAGTATCAGCACCAGAGCCAGCACGAAGCCGGTGAGCGGCGACAGCACGATGGCCGCGACCGTCTTCAGCAGCCCCGACCAGACGATGGCGACGCTTCCGGCCTTGGCGACAGCCCCGCCGACCAGTCCGCCGATCAGCGCATGCGAGCTCGACGAGGGTATGCCGTAGAGCCAGGTGACGATGTTCCAGGCGATTGCGCCGACAAGCGCGGCGAACACGACCTGAGGCGTCACGATGTCGGCGCTGACGATGCCCCTGCCGATGGTCTCGGCGACGTGGAGACCGAAGAACAGGAAGGCTATAAAATTGAAGAAGGCCGCCCAGAAGACTGCATACTGCGGGCGCAGCACGCGGGTCGAGACGATGGTGGCGATGGAGTTCGCAGCGTCATGCAGGCCGTTCAGGAAATCGAAGAACAGAGCGACGCCGATCAGGCCGACGAGAAGCGGAAAGGCGAGAGTGGGGTCCATCCGCTCAAACGTTCTCGATCACGATGCCGCTGATCTCGTTAGCGACGTCTTCGAAGCGGTCGACCACCTTTTCCAACTGGCCATAGAGTTCGCTGCCGACGATCCACGCCATGGCGTCGGTCCTGCCGTGGCGCTGGAACAGTTCCTTCAGGCCCGCGTCGTGAAGTCCGTCGGCGCGCTCCTCGACCTTGGTGATCTCCTCCGCAAGTGCGCCGAGCCGTGTGACGTTGGCGCCGACTTTTTCCAGCAGCGGGATCGCCTCGGCGGTCAGATGCGCGGCCTCGACGATGACGGCGCCCATTTCGCGCATGCGCGGCTCGAAGCTCGTTTGCTCGAACAGCCTCACCATCTTGACCACCTTGTGCATCATGTCGATTGCATCATCCATCGACTGGATCAGGTCCTTGATGTCGCCACGGTCAAACGGGGTGATGAAGCTCTTGCGCACGGCGAGCAGCACCTCGCGGGTGACCACGTCGGCCTGGTCCTCGAGCTCGACGATCTCACGGCAATGGCGCTCGACGGCCTCGCCGCCATCGAGCAGCTTCTGCAGCGCCTCGGCGCCGGCGACCAGGATGCGGGAATGCCGCTCGAACAGGTCGAAGAACTTGTCCTCGCGGGGCAGAAGCGCACGAAACCAATTGAGCATGTTTTATCCTGTAGCGTTCAGAAATGAGCCAGTTCAGGCGCTATAGATTCCAGTAGGGCAGCCAACTCAGGTTCATCGACCAGGAGTGCTGCTTGATCCGGCTTAAGCCAGGCCCGTCTTCGATACTTCTGCTCCTTCCATTCATCCAGCTCCTGCTGCACGTGAAGCGGGTATACTTCAACGGTTACCGGGACAAACGTGTCCTTCAATCGTTTCCAATAATGGAAGCTGCCAACGGATTGCTCATGCAAAGTGCCCACTACTCCGGCTTCCTCACCCGCCTCTTGAGCTGCAGCCTCGCGGTCTGGTCGACCCTTCATCGGCCACCCCTTGGGCAAGATGAAGCGGCCCGTTTGCCGAGACGTTAGCAGCAAGATTTCAGTGTCTCCGTCTGCAGCGCGGCGATAAGGCAAAGCGGCAACCTGTGCGATGGGCTTGCCACGGCGCGCTCGCTTTCCCAGTTTCTTTTTCTTCAAAGGCCCGGCCATCCATTTCGCTAAGACCTTAGCCGTATTGTCGGTAGCTGGCTAAATTTTTTGCGAAGCCAATTAAGACGTGCAGGATCTTCGTTGAGTCAATAGTGCTGCTTGCTTGTGAATGTCAGCTATCACGCAGCGAAACATCCTCATGAAGGGCAGCTCAGGGTCAATAGCAGACTGTCGGCTGACGGCTCCGGAACTGTAGCTCACACTCGAGCTTCTTGCCGCTCTTGATATTCGGAACAACGGTAGTTGGCTTGTCGAGAAGCATCGAGATGGTTTCGTAGGCGGGAGAGCGGCGGTCATTGCGTAAGGCACTTGCGGCCCATTGCCATTGCCTTGAAAGTCCCCTTTAGATCGACGACAAAGGTCCCCTCGGTTTCCGGAAACACGATCATTTCGTATTTCTTGGCCACGTCGCGCTTGAAATTCGGGTCGTCTGTCAAGATGTAGCCGCCAGAATATCCGCCCTTGAGTTCGCCGTTCGTGCTGGTGGCCACACCCTCGTAGAGATGGCCGCCGATAGAGACAAAGATTTCCGACTTGGTCCCGTTCTGAAGGCCGATATCCTGCTTCGTGAACACGCCAAGATACCCGACCTCGTGATTTGCGGTAACGCCCATTTGCACTGAATTTGGGCCATCTGAGTGCACGATCAAGCAATCTCCGCGGGTTTGATTTGCATAGACGGTCCAGCCCTCGACGTCGTGCCCGTATCGGACAAGCACATCGCTGGCCCTGGGAAGGGGATTTTGATCTTGTCCGTAGGCTGCCATCGCAGACGAAAGTGCTACTGACGTCGCCGCGATGAGTATCATGAAATGTCGCATAATTGTTCCCCTCGTATGCGGGTAAAATTGTTCGGTGGCTGTGGGCCACGCGAGGGCGGACGGACGCCATCCGCCCCGCGTCAGTTTCTCTCATAGTGCCTTCGTCATCGGCGGATGCTTCCAGGTTCCGTCGAGTGCCGGTTCCTTGGGCCAGTAAAGGCGCATGATGGCGATGAAGGGACCTTTCGGCGCAGGCAGCCAGTTCGGCTCCTTGTCTTTGCCCGGCGACTCGTTCTGAACGTAGAATGTGAAGCCACCATCGGTGTCCTTCACGAATTGCGGCAGCATCGGCTTGTTGAGCAAATAGCGATTGATCGGATTGGCAACGAGCAGGCTCTGCGGCAGCTCGTACATCGTCAAGGACCAGAAGGCATTCACCGGCGGAAGCTCATCGGGCGCGAAGTGGAGAGTATACTTGTCGGAACCCTCAAGCTTTCCTCCGGCGGAATCGATGGCATAGACCGGGTACATCGCCTCCTCCTTCGAATTGCCCCCGATGCCGAGCACGGCGCCCGCCATCCGATAGAGGTAGTTATTCTTCAGATACGCACGCGTCCCGAAGACGTCGCCGGAGGTCACTTCCCCCGTATCGATTTTTTGTCTTTCCAAACGCGCCAGATCAGCCCAGGCGTCGGCAATGCCCTGTTCCATGGCTGTCTTCATCTCAGGTGAGAGTGCGTCAAGGTCTATAGCCTTCTCCGCTCCCACCCCGATCCTGGCGAAGCTGGCCATCAGTTCCGTCTCGGAAGAATCGGTCGGGCAGAACTGCAGGATGAAGTTTAAGATGTTGAAAAATTCGAGCGACTTCCTCTCGTCGGCTGACGTCAGCGGTTTGATGAAATCAATCGGTGCGGCCGCAGGCGCAGATTGGCCTAGGAAGGCGGAAAGCGGCTCTGCCTTGTAGCCGGCCTGCACCTTTTTGACGTTGTCCAGATCGCCGGGATTGAACAACTGTGTGCGGTAGGCCGCCCAGATGAAGTCGGTCTCCGAGCGGATCACTTTCTTCACGCCTTTGGGTGTCTCGCCCTTCCAGCCTGGCCCAGCGACGAGGAAGCTGCCGCCATCGTTGCCGGTCGCACGGCTGCCGAGGTAGTCAAAGTTGAACGTGTAAGCGTCAATGAACTGGACGCTGAAATAACGCTCCTTCTCGATCGCCGGAACCGTGAGGACCATCGGTTCGGCGCGCAGGTCCATGCCGAGCCACGAATAAGGCGTGTCGGAGTTTGGCGTCTGGATCGCCGTGTCGGCCGGCGTGTAAACACGCGGGGTGTTGATCAGTGTGTTCCAAGGGGCCTTGTATTCCGGGTTCTTGGTGTCAACGAAATAGGCATGCTGGATGCGGTAGCTGTCGACCATCGGGAAGCCGTAGATATAGGCCTCTTTGGCGATGGCGCGGGCTTCGGCCGCCGTTACGTCCTGTGCGTGGGCGTTTATGGAACCAAGTCCCAAAAGCCCCGCGGCCAGCACTGAACCCTTGGTGAAATCACGTCTGGTTAACGACATCGCAGTTCTCCAAATTTTGATGGGTTATGCATTGATCATCAACCCGGTAGGCGGGCTTTCTCGGCCGGTGCTAGTGTACGGACGCCGGTTCAACCGTTGCTGGCGGAGAGCAGGGCATGCAACACTCAATAGTGCAAGTGGTGGGTATGTAAGTTACGTAGGTGACTGTGCGGCAGCAATCGTCCTCTCAGGACGTTGCAGTCTTACCATGTAAAGGTCGGCAACGGATCAGCACAGGACATTCCCAGAACTATCGTTGAGCGGCAGCAAAGGGGTCGGTTGCTGAAAGGCAGTTATCTGCCGAGCGCGCCTAGAACCGGACTGTCTGGATACGGCCCCGTTTTCGCCCCTCAGTCATCGGCGTTCGTTGCCCCGCGTGCCGTGCCGCCGCCTTTTGGCCAGCGGCTATATGCGCGAATGTTGTCTCTGGATTAGCCGACTTTTTTGAGACGTTGACCGGAGTGGTCCATGCCGCTTGACATCGAAACCCGGTTTCTCTGCCTGGCGAATCTTGAACCTGCGGCGCGAGAGCTATTGCCGCACGCTGTTCACGAATTCATTGCCGCCGGTGCTGGCGAAGAAATCACCAAGCGCGATAACGAAGCCGCATTCGATCGCATCAGGTTAAGGCCGCGCGTGCTGCGCGATGTGACAAGACTTGATACCGGGATCACGCTCTTCGGGCAAAGTCTGTCGCATCCGATCATCCTGGCCCCAATAGCTTATCAGCGGCTGGCGCATCCGGAAGGCGAGGTAGCCGCGGCGCGCGGCGCCGGAGTGGCGGAAGCGGTGTTCACTCTGGGTACCACGGCGACGGCGGCGATCGAAGATTGCGTGGCGGTGAGCCAGTCTCCAGTCTGGTTCCTGCTCTATTGGCAAAGCGACCGCAGTTTCAATGGTGAACTCGTATCACGCATGGCGGAACTGGGCGCAAAGGCAATCAGCGTGACGGTCGACATGCCAACGCCAGGCGATCGCCGCAGGCAGTTCCGGGCAGGATTCAAAATTCCCGACAGCCTCGCAACGCCATACTTCAAGGACCGGAACACCGGCGTGCTCAAAGTTGGCACTGCGCAGCCGCGGGCCATGCCGACCTGGGCGGATATTGCCTGGCTGCGTTCCCTGACAACCCTGCCGCTTATCCTGAAAGGTATCCTCGACCCTGACGATGCCGAGCAGGCGATTGGAAGCGGTGCTGATGCTATCGCCGTATCAAACCACGGTTCGCGTAACCTCGACACCCTGCCGGCGACTATCGACGCCCTGCCCGCCATCGCGGAACGGGTAGCCGGGCGGATTCCCATCATCCTCGACGGCGGCGTGAGGCGTGGCACAGACGTTTTGAAGGCGATTGCCCTGGGGGCAAGCGCAGTCATGATTGCCCCCCCTATGTCTACGCCCTGGCAACGGGTGGTGCTGAGGGCGTAGCCCATTGTGTCAACCTGCTTCGCCGGGACTTCGAGGTGGCAATGGCGCTGACCGGCCGGGCGCGCATCGGCGAGATCGACCGGTCGGTAATCTGGTGAAGTCCGGACCTATTTCCTCGGCCAAGTTCAGCATTGCACTTATGACGCTTTACCTCCGTCCCCGCCCTTTGTCCAACGAGCGCCGGCCATAGCAAGGTGGCGGCTTTTGGACAGAAAACTTGGATTGTGGGGACGCTCTCCACTCCTTATGCAGCGCTATTCTAAGCCCGAAAATTCGCGGCACTGATGGCAACGCCTGATCGGTTCTAGACCTCCATTGGATCTGCTGTCGGCCCCGCTCCAGTCATCAACGCGCCGCACAGCGGTCGTGCTGTTCCTTCGAAGCAGTGGCTGCAGGAGGTTCAATACCGGACCTCGCCCGGTCAGGCGCTCATACGAGGCCGGCTTTGCGAAGGCCATCCACGATCAGCTCGAAATCATTGGGATCCTTGTAGGGCAACACTTTGCGGCGATGTTCCAGAGAATATTGGGGGTTGACGCGAAACACTTCCTGCCACTCGCTACGGGCTTCTTCGAACCGACCCAGATGGCCGTAGCTCGCCGCCAGGAGCACGCGTGAGACGTCGGTGGTAGGGTTACGAACAAGTCGCCGCCTCAGGATCCCAATTGCCTCTTCGTACCTGCGCAACTGGAACATCGCTTGCGCCTGGAAGTGAAGGTACACGTCCGGATAATACGGGTTCAAGGCCATTGCCCTGTCGAAACACCGGAGTGCGTCCTCAGGCTTGCCGGAATAATACAGTGCGTAACCGAGATTTTCGAGCCCCTCGGCAAGATTTGGCGCAAGAGCGATCAAGCGTTTAGCCGAGCGGATGGCCGCCTCATGCCGTCGCGAATACAATTCGACGATGCCCAGCGCCCAATGTGCGTAAGGATATCGATCGTCGAGCGCCACTGCCCGTGCCGCGAACATTTCCGCTTGTGCCATTGCGTTCGACCACGACGAGCTCCACTGGTTTGCATAGTCCAGTATGTTTGCGAAAGCGAGGAACGCGTAGGCGGGAGCGAATTTCGGGTCGAATTCGACGGCGCGCTGCAACAGCTCCCGGCCCTTGATGTTTTCCGCTTTCGTGAACCGCCATAGCTGCTCTCGGCCATGAAGAAAGCAGTCATACGCGTCTAGGTTGCCGGTTTGCTCGGTCGCGAGCCGCTGCTGGTCGCCCTTTGTCAGGTTGAGCGCCAGCGCGTCGACAATTTGCTGCGTAACGTCGTCCTGAACGGCAAAGATATCGGTCAGGTTGCGATCGAAGCGCTCCGCCCACAGATGTCCGCCTGTGGTCGCGTCAATAAGCTGCGCGGTGATACGTACCCTGTTGCCGGATTTGCGGACGCTGCCCTCCAGCACGTAATGCACGCCGAGGTTCCGGCCCACCTCCTGAACGTTCACGTTCCTGCCCTTGAAAGTGAAGGACGAATTGCGAGCGATCACAAACAGCTGCGACAGCTTTGAGAGAGCTGTGATGATGTCTTCGGAGATTCCGTCGGCGAAATATTCCTGCTCGGTATCACCGCTCATGTTGGCGAAGGGCAGCACGGCGATCGACAACTGAGGCGGTGCCGCTGTCGAAAGCAGAGCTTCCGAAAGTTCGTAGGTCACAGGCGCCTTTGCGTGAGCCGCGGTGCCGACTCGGAGTGAATAAACCCGGATCGGCTCGGCAATATTCTTGAGCTGGGTGTCGCCGAGATCACTGACCGAAACGTCTAGTCTCGTCTTGACTTGCCGATAGGCGTCTTCGGACAGACAGATGGTGCCCGGGGCAGCGACACCCTCCAGACGCGAGGCGATGTTGACGCCGTCGCCCATCAGGTCGCCGTCGCTTTCTTCGACCACGTCGCCCAAATGTATCCCAATCCGAAATTCGATGCGGCGGTCCTCGGGCACGCCGGCGTTGCGCTCGACCATGCCATTCTGCACTTCTATGGCGCAGCGCACGGCGTCTACCACACTGCGGAATTCAACCAACGCACCATCGCCTGTGCGCTTGACCATACGACCGTTGTACACGGCGATGGTCGGGTCGATCAGGTCGCTTCGAAGTGCCCGCAACCGGGCCAACGTACGATCTTCATCCGTGCTCGCCAGCCGGCTGTACCCGACCACATCAGCGGCAAGGATCGCGGCTAGCTTGCGGCTCTCGCTCACGGGCCAATCTCCTCGTATCCACAATAACACGAAGAGGCAGGGAAACATGAAAGTTCGCTGTCCCCAGAGCGGTATCCTGCACTCGCTAGAATTCTACACCCTACGCCGAAGTAAGGGTCATCCGGCGCGGCTGCCTGGCAAGGGACGGCCATCAACGCCCCTCAATGCCTCTTGAAATACTGCACCTCGCGTTCGTGCTGCTCCGCAGCCTCGCGGCTGTCAAACGTACCGAGATTGCGGCGTTTGCCGGTCTTTTCGTCCTTCTTGCGCGAATAGAGGCGGTATTTTCCGTCTTTGAGTTTTCTGATCATCTATCACTCCCCGAGCCGCTGCTTCCCCTTGAGATTGCGCGCGGCTTGTTCGATCGCCGCTCGGTCGTTGCCCAGCCTGTCGATCAGTTCCTGCGCCTGTTCGCCCGATATGCCGGTGCGCACAGCCAGGGCCTCCACCGTCAAGACGTCGGAGCTCGCGACCTCGCGGGTTTCCGGCAGGGCATCGCCTGCCGTCAGCGGCAGGGCTGCCTCCCTTTCGATCTCGGCCTCGGCCCGGTGCCAGTGCCGCTCGGGATCGCCATGGACCCCGCCTTCGCGTTCCCAGATCTGGTATGCGCGCTCACGAATCCTGTCTTCCCGGTCGTCGCTCATGCTGATTCCTCCTGTGGGTATTCGGATGAACGCCGCACCAACACGAACGATCCAAGAAATCTGCGTGATCGGCGGTCGCACAGGCGCCATACACTGCGGCCGCCAGTTCGCCACCTGCACCCACCTACTCGCACTGCCTGCGCGGGCCGCCGGAATAGGGCTGGTAGGTGTTGTCTTCCGGCCGATAGGAGCGGTAGCGGCTGAAGCAATATTGCACGTGGTCGGGCGGAAGCCAGGCGCCGCCGATTTCATCCGCCGGAACATCGCCATCCATCGACCACGTGTCGGTCGCCTCGACATAGCTGGCGCCATCGTCGGCAGGCTGTGCGGCGCGGTCGGCCGCACCGGCATCCAGATAGGGCGAGATGCAGGGACGCTGCTCGCCGCTGTAGGATGTGTAGTGGTCGTCGCTTGGCCTGTAGGAGCGGTAGCGGCTGGCGCACCATTCCACATGGGCGGCGGGCATCGCCTGCTGCTCGTCGGTTGCCGGCGTTGTCTGCTTGATGGAGGCGGTAGCGGTGGTGTCGGGCGACGAAGCTGCGGCATCGGCAGGTTTCGCGGCGCGATCAACTGGGGCCTGATCAAATGGGGCCTGATCAGACGGGACCTCTGCTACCTCTGGAACCTCTGGGACCGCTGCGACCTCCGGGACCTCGCGGGCGGGAAGGCGCTCAAGATGCTGCGAAGCGGGGTTCACCTTCCGCGGCTCCCTCGGCCACAGTTCGGCAACACTGGAAGTCGGAGCGACCGGCCGCACCGGTTCGGCAGAGAGAATCCACATGGCGAAAGCCAATCCACTTGCGAAAACCGCCAGCGTCAGCACGAAGCCGCCAAGTACCGCCGATAAAGCTTTCACCTTGCGCTCCTTTGCCCCCGTCATCTGTTAAAATGCGAGGCATTGGATCCGGTTCCAAGCAAGCGCGGCAGCATGAACTTCCGTGCACAAAGGAAGCCCCCTCTCCGCCTCGGCTTCGCCGAGCCGCCTCCCCGCTTCGCGGGGCGAGGAACCAAGCTTTCAAGGGTCGCGGACAAGCTCGGTATAGGTCCTCAGCTCACCATCCTGCCCACGAATCCGCCACGTCTCCCCGTCCCGCGCCTCGACATGGCACGGGCCGAGCGGCACTTTGCCGCCGCCATCGGGCAGATCCAGCACGTAGACGGGGTTGCAGATGCCCGACAGGCGCGCCCGCAAGGCGCTGACCAGCGCTCGTCCCGCGGCAATGGTGGTGCGCCGATGCGCCATGCCGCGCGCGAGGTCGCCGTGGTGCAGGTAATAGGGTTTTATGCCGAGGCGGTACATCAGCTCGCGGCACAGTTCCTCCAGCACCTCGACGGTGTCGTTGACGCCTTTCAGCAGGACGCTCTGGTTGAGCAGCACGAAGCCGCCCTGCCGCAGCGCGCGGCAAGCTTCTTCGGTGGCCGGCGTGATCTCCCGCGCGTGGTTGAAATGGGTGACGACTGTGACCATCAGCCGGCCCTGCAGCGAGCGAACCATTCCTGACGTGACGCGCGAGGGCAGCGCTACGGGCACGCGCGTGTGGATGCGCAAGAGCCGCACATGCGCAACCGCCTCGATGCGGGCACGGATTTCTGCCAGCGCCTTGTCCGGCAGCGACAGCGGATCGCCGCCGGTCAGGATCACCTCGCGGATTTCGGGGTGGGCCTCGATATAGGCGAAGGCCGGCTCCAGCGCCTCGCGCGAAAAACCCCGGCCGATCGAGGTCAGCGACTCCTTGCGGAAGCAGAACCGGCAATAGACCGCGCACTGGTAGGTCGCAAACAGCAGAACCCGGTCGGCATGGCGATGCGTCAATCGCGGCACCGGGCTGAAGGCGTGGTCCGCGATCGGATCGTCGAGCTCGCCCTCCTGCTCGGCCAGCTCTTCGGGCGACGGGATGACCTGCGCCCGGATCGGATCGGCGGGATCGCTCCAGGCGATCAGGTCGAGATAGGCTTTTGGGATGCGAACCTTGTGGCGCGTGGCCGCGGCGTGAGCCGCCGCGCGCTCGGCTGGCGACAGCGGCAGGGAGTCGAGATCGCGCACCTGCCGCACGCCGGCGCGAACATCGCCCTGCCACGCGGCGTCGTCGTCGGCCGCCATGCCGGCGTCGGGGGTGTCGAGGTGTGAGGTCATCAAAAGCTCCTTGAATTCGGGGCTGTACAGCATTGGAGCCGAGGTGCGAACCCTTGCCGGATGCACTCAGCGGCGAAGCTGCCAATCTCCCCCGCGAAGGCAGGGCTATTGCAGGTGGAAAGCCGAGGCTTTCGCTCTACGATGTACCCCCACCCCTAACCCCTCCCCACAAGGGGGAGGGAGACTTCCGTTTGCGCTGACCTCGGCAAATTGCCATGCCTTTCGGGCGCCAAAGGGGAAGTTAAGGCGCGCGGCAGCGTTCCCTCCCCCTTGTGGGGGGTTAGGGTGGGGGTCCACCTTCGCAAGAATCCAAATGCGATTGACCGGCCCACAAGGGGGGAGATTGGCAGCTTCAGCGCCCGCCTGGTTTCTCAGCACGCCCATCCGGCTTCATGATGATCTCGCGATGCGGATAGGGGATGTCTATGCCGTTTTCCCTAAAAACATCCCACAGCGCCAGCAGCACCCTGCCGCGCACATTGGTCAGGCCTTGCTGAGGGTCGTGGATCCAGAAGCGCAGGACGAAATTGAGCGAGGACTCGCCGAAGTCGGTGAGCCAGCAGACCGGCCGCCGGTCCGCTTCGACCCGGCCGACGCTCATGGCGGCCTTGATCGCCAGTTCACTGACCTTATGCGGGTCGGCGTCGTAAGAGACGCCGAAATTCACGTCGAGCCGCACAAGGTTATCGCTGAACGACCAGTTGATGACCCTTTGGGTGATGAAGTCCTCGTTCGGGATCAGGTATTCGCGGCCGTCGCGCGTCACCACCGAGACAAACCGCGCCCGCAATTCGCGCACCCAGCCGAAAGTGCCTTCGAGCGAAATGGTGTCGCCCGGCTTGATAGACTTGTCGAGCAGGATGATCATGCCGGAGACGAAATTCGAAACCACCTTTTGCAGCCCGAAAGCCAGGCCGACGCCGACGGCGCCGGAGAATATCGTCAGGGCCGTCAGGTCTAGTCCGACGGAAGACAGGGCGATGGCACCCGCCACCAGCACAAGGGCGACCTTTGCGACCTTGCCGACGAGGACGCGGATCGAGGGCGTCAGCTCTTCGGAGATGCGGACGCGCTCGTCGATATACTTGCCGACGACCACCGCAAGCCAAACCGTGGCGATCAGCAGCAGCGCCGCTTTCAGCACCATGAGCGCCGAAAGGCGCACCGCGCCCAAAGGTATTGCAAGGCCTTCCATGAAAGTCGCGGCGTCGTCATCGATGCCCAGGATGACGAGGGCCGCATAGATCCAGGTCAGCCAGGCGAGAGCCCGCGCGACAAAGCGATTGCGGATGATGCGCGACAGCACCGACGCAAACAGCCACGCAAGCGATAGCGAGAGCGCGATATAGATGAAATGGGTCCGGCTCGGCCAGGTGACGGCGCGCATGAGAACGAGCGCGGCAAGCAGGAAGACCGTGAACAGGATCCAGTCGGTGCGCCGCAACAGGGCAACGACCACCCTCAACAGTCCGGGATGCCCCTTGATCTGGCGTGCCCGGTTCTCCACGAGCGGTTCGATGCGCTGCGCCGCGAGCTTCGCGACCAGGAAGAGCACGACGATGATGGCAGCCTGATAGAAAAACCACGGCGTGACGGCGTAGTCGAACCATCGGCTGGCCCAGGCCAGCGATTCATCGATGGCGTTGCGAAAATCCATTCCCACACGACCGTTATGGATTGGCGAACAGCACAATGTCGCCGGCCTGATGAAGGGTCAAGCCGGCGCTCTGCGCTTCAGCCCCGCGCGCCCCCGGCGCCTCTTGGCCGGTGCGCTCAACATGTCGGGTATAGCCGCCGCCATAAGAGTGACGCACGCGGCCAGGCAGCGGCCGCCAGAAACAACAACCGATTAGAAACAACCGCTGGAAAATCGCCAACGCGCAACATTGAATCACTGTTACATTAGCTTGCTCTTAAATTAGATTTAGCGTATGTATGCAGGTGGCCGGTGATCTACCCCCCAACCGGTTAGGCTCGGCGCCAGTCCCGCCCCCCTCAGGCCAACGACGCCGGGCCGCTCGGCCCTTGCTGCCCTCGCGGCAGCTCAGCTCCGCAGCCCCGGCGCCTCCTGCCCCGTTCTCTCGACATACTCCGTATAGCCGCCGCCGTAGGTATGAATCCCCTCGGGCGTCAGTTCCAGGACCCGGTTCGACAGCGCCGCCAGAAAATGCCGATCATGCGAGACGAACAGCATGGTGCCCTCATACTGCGAAAGTGCCGTGATCAGCATCTCCTTGGTGGCGATGTCGAGGTGGTTGGTCGGCTCGTCCAGCACCAGCAGGTTGGGCGGGTCGAACAGCATCAGCGCCATCACCAGCCGCGCCTTCTCGCCGCCCGACAGCACCCGGCATTTCTTGTCGATCTCGTCGCCGGAAAAGCCGAAGCAGCCGGCCAGCGCCCTGAGCGGCGCCTGGCCGGCCTGCGGAAAGGCGCCCTCCAGCGTCTGGAACACGGTGCGTTCGCCCTCCAGCACTTCCATGGCGTGCTGGGCGAAATAGCCCATCCTGACGCTGGGCCCGCGCGCCACCGTGCCATTGTCCGGCTTGGAAGCGCCGGCGACCAGCTTCAGCAGCGTCGACTTGCCGGCGCCGTTGATGCCCATCACGCACCAGCGCTCGCGGCGGCGCACCTGGAAATCCAGCCCCTGATAGATCGGGCGGCTGCCATAGCCCTTGTGGACGTTCTTCAGCGTCACCACGTCCTCGCCGCAGCGCGGCGCCGGCTGGAAATCGAACGACACTTTCTGGCGGCGTTTTGGCGGCTCGACGCGGTCGATCTTCTCCAGCTTCTTCACCCGGCTCTGCACCTGGGCGGCGTGCGAGGCGCGCGCCTTGAAGCGCTCGATGAAGGCGATCTCCTTGGCCAGCATCGCCTGCTGGCGTTCGAACTGCGCCAGCTGCTGCCGGTCGGCGATCGCCCGCTGCTGCTGGTAGAATTCATAGTTGCCGGAATAAGCGGTCAGCGAGCCGCCATCGATCTCGACCACCTTGTCGACGATGCGGTTCATGAACTCGCGGTCGTGCGAGGTCATCAGCAGCGCGCCGTCATAATTCTTCAGGAACTGTTCCAGCCAGATCAGGCTTTCCAGGTCGAGATGGTTGCTCGGCTCGTCGAGCAGCATGGCGTCGGGCCGCATCAGCAGGATCCTGGCCAGCGCCACGCGCATCTTCCAGCCGCCGGAAAGTTTTCCGACGTCGCCGTCCATCATCTCCTGGCTGAAGCCGAGGCCGTCCAGCACCTCGCGGGCGCGGCCATCCAGCGCATAGCCGTCGAGCTCCTCGAAACGCGCCTGCAGGTCGCCGTAGCGGGCGATGATGGCGTCCATCTCGTCGGCGCGATCGGGATCGCCCATGGCCGCTTCGAGCGCGCCCATCTCGGCCGCCACTTCGCTCACCGGCCCGGCGCCGTCCATCACTTCGGCAACCGCGCTGCGGCCCGCCATGTCGCCGACATCCTGGCTGAAATAGCCGATGGTGACGCCGCGATCGACCGAGACCTGGCCCTCGTCGGGCTGCTCCTCGCCGTTGATCATGCGAAACAGCGTCGTCTTGCCGGCGCCGTTCGGGCCGACCAGGCCGACCTTCTCGCCCTTCTGCAAGGAGGCGGAGGCCTCGATGAAGACGATCTGCCGGCCGTTCTGCTTGCTGATGCTTTCCAGTCGAATCATGCTTTTCACGCGCGCCCAAGGGAGTTTCCCCGCGCCAATACGCGATAGGCGGCGCCTGCGGAAGCCCGCAAATCAATCGGAATACGACGCCACATTCGAAGTTCGAACTGAATTGGCGGAACCTCAGATAGGGCCGGCAGTTTAGAAAGATGACCTCAAACAGCGAAGGAGGACGAGATGAAGACCCTAACCGCTATTTTGCTCGCCACCTCAATGATCGGGCTGACCGCCGGCACGGCAAGCGCTACCTGCCACGACACGACCGCATCGATCCAAGCTCAATCAGGCGTCGCAAAAGACGCAACGCGCGCGCCCCTCGAAACCGACGCGAATACCGGTAACAGGGTAAAGGGCGGCCCGGCCAACAAGACCGGCAACACCATGCCGCTTGCCAACCAGGAAGCCGGTGGCGATAAAAACCTTGCCACCTCGCAGCAGGACGTCGAGGCGCAGCAGGAGGGCGAGAAGACAGCAGCTGCAAAAGCCGACCCCTGCAAGCCGGATTGACGCGAATTGAAAAGCCGACCGCAGACGGCGCGCCGTAGCACAAGGCGAAGCGCGATAGTCACCCAATCCCGCCGGTCACCGCGTAGGCGCCTGCGGCGCGTCCGTCCTCAAGACGCACGACGGCGCTGACGATCGGGCCGTACGAGCCACGCCAGACGCTGTGGATTCTCTCATGCTCGTTGGCCGGCACCACCGCGCGCCCGGTCAGGCGCGCGCCGGTCTGCTGCATGGTGACAGGCTCGCCGTTGACATGCACCTTCACACGAGTGTCGGTTCCGGCCTCGCCATCGAAGTCGAGCATGACGGTTATCTCATCGTCATCACCGGCATGGCGCGTCTCGGCGGCAAGCGCGACGGTCAGCGGCGGCGGCTCGTCGGGCGTGCTTGCGTTGTGGCGGGCGAAAAAAACATCGTCGGGAAGTTCCGGCGTGCGCGACGGGCGGCTGCGGCGCTGGCCAAAACGCTCGAAGTCGCCGGCCAGCCGCAGCAGCCGGGTGTCGTCATAAGCCTTGCCGGCGAAGGTTAGGCCGACCGGCATGCCGATATCGGCCATCGCGCCCATCGGCACGGTGACGGTCGGAATGCCGAGATGGCGCGGCACCAGATTGCCGTTGGCGACCCAGGTGCCGTTGCGCCAGGCCAGCGCAGCGGAGGCCTCGCTGACATCCGCATCGGCCGGCCCGACATCGGCGACGGCGGGAAACACCACTGCGTCGAGCCGTTGCGCGTCGAGCCAATCCTCGAAATCGATGCGCCGCGTCGCCTCCAGGCCTTTCAGGCCAGCCTCCAGATCGGGAATGGCCCGGAATGGCGTGACGCCGCGCTTGGCCCGCTCGACATATTCCGCCACATCAAAACTGTCCTCATAACGGTCCGGCAGCGTGCCCGGTGGCTGCGGGAAGATTTTTGCGCCGTCGACCGACGCGAGATCGGGGATGGTAGGGTCGGCATTGGCGCGCAGGAAATCGTCCCAGGCGAAGACGCACAGGTCCCAGATCTCGCGCTCGGCGAATCCTTTGGGAATCAGCCCGCGATCGACCATGTTTTTTGTTCCCGGCCGGTCGCGCTCGTAGTTGGAGACGACGGGAAAATCGACCTCGACCACATCTGCGCCGAGCCGCCGCAGATCGGCCGCCGCCTGCTGCCACAGTTCCAGCACCGACGCGCGGGTCTGGATCGCAACGTCCAGATCGCGGCCGATATACATGCGCGGCACGCCGAGCCGCATGCCTCGCAGCGCCCCCTCCAACTCGAGGCCGGTGTAGCGCGGCGGCCGCACGGCCGAGCTCTTCGGCAGCGCCACCCAGGGCTGCGCGCGCCAGAAATCGCCCCTTGTGTTCGGATCGTCGGCGACGATCACGTCGAGCAGTTCGAGCATGTCGGGCACGCTGCGCGTATGCGGCACCACCACGTCCATCGTCGGCACCAGCGGCCAGTTGCCGCGCACCGAAATGACGCCGCGCGACGGCGTGTAGGCGACCAGCGCGTTGTTCGACGCCGGCGCGCGGCCCGACGACCATGTCTCCTCGCCAAGCCCGAAGGCGGCGAAGCTGGCGGCGATCGCGGTGCCAGAACCATTCGACGAGCCCGACGCGAAGGCGGCGGTCAGGTAATCGGCATTGTAGGGGCTTTCCGCCCGGCCGTAGACGCCGCGCTGCATGCCGCCATTGGCCATCGGCGGCATGTTGGTCAGCCCGATCAGCACCGCGCCGCCGGCCCGCAGCCGCCCGATGGTGAAGGCGTCCTCATTGGCGACGAGATGTTCGAAGGCCGGCGAGCCCGCGGCCACTGTGAGGCCTGATACCTTGTAGCTGTCCTTGGCGGTATAGGGGATGCCGTCCAGCGGCCCGAGCGCAGCACCATTCCTGCGGCGCCAGTCGGACGCGGCCGCCTCCTCGAACATTTTGGGATTGAGCACGGGAACGGAGTTGAGGGTGATGCCATGGCGGTCGTACCTGGCGATGCGCCTGAGATACGCGCCGACCAGCTCGACGCTGGTGACGGTGCCGGCCTCCAGCGCCTGCCGCAGCTGTGCGATGGACGCCTCGACGATGTGGAGATCGATCACTTTGGGAAAGCCAAGCGTGTGTTTGTCCAAAACAGTGTCGAATATGATCTTCGCCTATAGTGTCTTGGTGTCCAACAGACCATCTTCCTTCATCATATCCAGATAAATCTGGACAGCGGGATGGCCATGGGAAGAGGCCCTGAGCAGCCACTTGGAGGCTTCCTTGTAATTCGGTTGTCCATCGATACCGCGATAGTACAGCATCCCAAGGCTGGCTTCGGCATCGATATTTCCCGTTTTCGCGGCAGCCAGCCACCAAGACTCGGCGGACTTGTCGTCTCTGGCGATGCCTTCACCATTGGCATAGGCGTATGCCACGTGGAGCTGAGCCTGGATATCTCCCTGCTTTGCGGCCTTGAGCCACCACGAAACCGCGTCCCCCTTGCTTTGGCTAACACCGGCGCCTTTCGAATAGGCGCCCCCCAGGTTCAGTTGCGAACTGACGTCTCCCTGATTGGCCGCCTTGAGCCACCAGGACGCCGCGTCCGCATCGCTTTGGGGAACACCATTGCCGATTGAGTACGCATAGCCAAGCGCGGCTTGTGCCTGGGGGTTGGCCTGTTCGGACGCTTTACGCCACCAGACCGCAGCCAGACCATGATCATGTTGTACCCCCCAACCCTGTGAATAGGCTTGGCCAACAGCGAATTGAGCGTTGGGATATCCCTGATCGGCCGCCTTACTGAACCAGGAAAATGCCTGTGCTTCATCCTTGCCCACGCCTTTTCCCAACGCATATGCAGTTCCAACGGCATATTGCGCATCGGCGAGGTCGCTGGCCGCGGCTTTCATCCACCATTCGAACGCCTGGCGGTCGTCCTTCGCCACCGCTCGACCTTCTGAATAGAGAACGCCAAGGAAGTGTTGACCATTTGCGTGCCCATTGTCCGCAGCCTTCCGCGCCCACATTAAGGCCAACCGATCGTCCTTTCCGACACCTCTGCCATCATAATAAGCTTGGCTGAGGCCGGACGCACCATCTAGGTTTCCTGCCTCTGCGGACTGGCGCCACAAGTTCACTGCCAGTGCGTCATTCTGCGCAACGCCCTGGCCTGACCAATACATCAGGCCAACATTGTTCTGCGCAACGGGGTTGCCGGCGTCGGCCACTATCTTCCACTGGCGGAATGCCTCGGCGTAGTCCTTGGCGAGGAATGCCGCTTGCGCCTTCTGGATGGCCGACCACTGAGCGTAATAATTGCGAGCTGGCCAAAACAGCACGACAGCAGCCAACACAAGCAAGACGATGGGAAAGTTTCTTCGGCGATGTGGCACGGGCAAAATGGACACAGTTGTGTTCGCCTCGAGCGGCCAGTCTTCACTGCTCACGTTCGCCAATCCATTTGTCGATAGCGGTAATCATTAGCGCACGCCGCCTCTTCCCGAAATATCCGCACCTTGAAAAATCTAATCAATCCGGAGCACCGGCGAAAAGCACCACCCCGTCTCCGCCGCCTGCCGGCCAGTCCCGGATGGTGCGGTCGTAGCCGCCGGTCAGCACTGTGCCGTCAGCGGCGAACGCCACGGCGTAGATCGGTCCGGACCGGCTGTCGAACAGCGCGGTCTCGCTGCCGGTTTCCATGTCCCACAGCCGTCCAGTGCCGTCGAGCGATCCGGACAGCAGCCGCTTGTTGTCGGCCGACAGCGCCAGCGCATAGACCGTGCCCGAATGGCCCTCGAGGCGGCGAACTTCGCTGCCTGTTTCGAGATCCCAGAGCTTGATCGTATAATCGCCGCTGCCGGTGATCAGATGGCGCCCGTTGGCCATGAACACGATGCCATAGGGGCCGCGCTCATGCCCGTGCCAGCTGCGCAGCTGCTTGCCGGTGTCGATGTCCCATAGTTTTAGTGTGCCCTCGATACTGCCGCTGATCGCGCATGTGCCGTCGGGCGAGACGGCGACCCCGCTGATCGACCAGTCGTGCCCTGGCATCACATGCAGCACCGAGCCTTTCTCGATATCCCAGACGATGACCCTGCCGGTGTCGTGCCCACTGACTGCACGTTTGCCATCGGGGCTGATCGCCAGCTTGTTGACGCCGCCGTTCTGGCCTGACGAGAAGACGTGCAGCACCGCGCCATCGGAGAGCTGGCGCAGCACGATCTCGCCATCGTCGCCCGCCGTCAGCGCCCCATCGGGCAGGAAAAGCGCGGTACGCGCCATGTCCTTGTGGATGCCGAGGGTGCGGATCAGGCGCTTGCCGTCGATATCCCAGAGCTTGATCGTGCGGTCGGTACTGGCGCTCATGATCGAGTGACCGTCGGACGCCACCGCCAGCCAGACGACGGGCTCGCGGTGGCCATCGGGCTGCGTCGGCTGCGGCGGCGGAGCCTGAGGCAGCGGCGCGACGGTCTGCGGTGGCGCAGCCGGGGCTGGAGCAGGCTCCGGCGGTGAGACAGGTGGGGCAAGCGCGACCTCGGATGGCGAGGCAGGAGCCGGTTCCGGTTCCGGGGCCGGTGCGCTGGTGACCTCTTGGCTTTCCGGCGCGCTCGGCACGGTTTGCTCGGCGATCAGGCTTTTGCCGGCGTCCTGTGGCTGCCGCGACCACGGGCCGAGTTGGTCGGCCACCAGAGCGAGCACGGCGAGGAACGGAACGACGGCAAGGAGCCGCCGCAGGCGTGGTCTTCCGGCGGGTTGCAGTTCGGCGTCCCTGCCGAACAGAGGCGCCTTCGGATCGTGCGTCGACCGGCTCGGCAACAGGCCGGCCCAGAACAGCAGGGCTGCAAGGGCTGAGACAACGCCCGTCGCTGCGAAAAGCCAAGCGCGCGGACGCGAAGCCTTCGCCGGCACCCCCCACCGCGAAATACACGCGTGTGAAGCAGAGCATGCCGATCGCCAGCAGCAGCATTGCCAGCAGCCTGTCGACAAACCTGTTCATCGGGCTCCCCCCGCGCCGCTGTTCGCTTCGTCCGCAATGATGCAGGTCGGCGCCGGGCTTGTCGATGCCCGGTCAATGCCGAAGAGCGAAACAGCGAGCGCAAAACGCGCGCCTACGCCAAAGCGCTCGATATGGCCTGGCGACACTCTTGGTCGCCGCAATGTTGCCCGGTCGCGCGCTAGGATCGCCTGCCAGCAGAACTCAGCGCCGAGGCCAAGTGATGGATGATTGGAAACCACCCTGGGACGGCGGCTGCCTGTGCGGCGGGATACGCTTTCGCATAAGTGCGCCGCCCTTGCTGACAATGGCATGTCATTGCACCGGCTGTCAGAAGCTGAGCGCGAGTGCTTATTCCCTGACTATGGCGGTGCCAAGCAGCGGCTCCACCGTTACGCAAGGCGAGCCGGTGGTCGGCGGCATGCACGGCCCGCACCGGCAACTCTACTGCCCGCACTGCAAGAACTGGATGTTCACGCATCCGCACGGCCTGGACTTCTTCGTCAATGTTCGCGCGACCATGCTGGACGAGCATCATTGGTATGTGCCCTTCGTCGAGGTCTTCACGTCGGAAAGGCTGCCCTGGGCAACGACCGCCGCCAGCCACAGCTTCGCCACCCAACCCGACCTTGAGGGGTATACGCCATTGATCGAGGCCTTCGCCCGCGAAGGCGCGCGACCGCGCTAAGGTTTCGCTCTACGATGGACCCCCACCCCTAACCCTCCCCACAAGGGGGAGGGAGACTTCGTTGGCGCCGATAGTTGGTTTTGTGCGTCAAGTTCTGCAAAATTTGGCGTGGCATTCAGCGGTGACGTTGGCGTGTCCGCCGCGCGGCGTTCCCTCCCCCTTGTGGGGAGGGTTAGGGTGGGGGTCCACCTTCGCAAGAATCCAAATGCGATTGCCTTGCCCGCAAGGGGGGAGATTGGCTCCCACCCCTCACCGCAACTCAACCCACACCGGGGCGTGGTCGCTGGCGCCGGGCTCGCCGCGAACGTCGCGGTCGATGCCTGCCCCGGCCAGCCGGCGCGTCAGTTTCTTGGACAGCAAGATATGGTCGAGCCGCAGGCCGGCGTCGCGCTGCCAGCGGTTGCGGCGATAATCCCAGAATGTGTAGAGCGTCTCCTTCGGGTGTTTTTTGCGCAGCGCGTCGGTCCAGCCCTGGTCGAGCAGCGCTGCGAAGGATTCCCGGCTCTCCGGCTGCACCAGCGCATTGTCGTCATAGGAGCGGGTCGGATAGATGTCGCGCGGCTCGGGCACGATGTTGTAGTCGCCGGCCAGCACCACCGGCAGGCCGGTGTCGAACAGTTCTTCCGCATGCGCGTTCAGGCGCTCGTGCCACGCCAGCTTGTAGGTGAATTTCGGGCCGGGCTGCGGGTTGCCGTTCGGCGCATAGAGGCAGGCGACGACGATGCCGCTGACCGCCGCCTCGATGTAGCGGGCCTGGTTATCGCTGTCGTCGCCGGGCAGCGCCTCGCGGGTCAGAACGGGTTCTGAACCCCGCGCCAGTATGGCGACGCCGTTCCAGGTCGGCTGTCCCACCCAAACCGCACCATAGCCGGCCGCGGCGAGTGCTGTGCGCGGAAACTGCGTCTGTCTTGCCTTCAGTTCCTGCAGGCAGACGATGTCGGGCTTGGCGACAGTCAGCCAGGCGAGCAGGTTCTGCAGCCGCCCGTTGATGTTGTTGACGTTGAAGGTGGCGATCTTCATCGGCCTGCTTCAGCGCACGATGCGCTCGGTCCACGCCTTCACCGCATCAGTCATCGTCTTCAGATGATCGGCGGCCGAAAAACCGGAGATGCTCTTGCGCGGCTTCAAATCGTGGTCGCCATCTTCCAGCCACCGCATTTCGATGGTGTCGGAAAGGTCGTAGGTCGCGACCTCGTTCCTGGTCCCGAATTCGTCGCGTGTGCCCTGAAAAATCAATGTCGGCGTCTTGAGACCGGCGAGGTGTTTTGTCCGAAGCTGCGTCGGTTTCCCCGGCGGATGGAAGGGATAACCGAGGCAAAGCAGCCCTGAAATCTCGTCCTTCGAAAACATCTCGTCGGCGATCATCGAAGCGACGCGGCCGCCCATCGACTTGCCGCCGATGATGAGCGGCCCGTTCACGCCCTTCGCCCTGAGGTCGGCGATCGCCTTGATGTATTCCGGGTTCACCGTCTCGGCGCGCGGCGGCGGCTTGCGGTGGCCGTAGCGGCGGGCCGCCATGTAGTGGAATTCAAAGCGCGCAACGCGGAACCCGGCTTCGGCCAGCGCTTTTGCCGTGGCATTCATCGAGGCAGAATCCATCGGCGCGCCGGCGCCATGGGCGAGCAGGATGGTGATGGGAGCGGTTTCTGGGCCGTCGAGGAGGAAGGTGGTCATGGGGCGGCCCACTTTTGAAGGCCGCGTTCCTTCGCGCCCCCCTCTGGCCTGCCGGCCATCTCCCCCGCAAGGGGGGAGATCGGCAGCTCGGGCGCCCCGCTTACTCTTGCAACGTTTAAGGATGACGAAAGCGGCTGAGTGCTTAATCTCCCCCCTTGAGGGGGAGATGTCCGGCAGGCCAGAGGGGGGTGTTCAAGCGCGATCAAACGAAGCCCTCACCCCGACATCCGCGCCAGCTGCAAATCGATGAACTGAATACCCTTGGCCGCCATGCGCGCCCATTCGGAGCTGGCGTCGAGCTCGAGATAGCGCGCCCAGTTCCGCCGCGCCTCGGCGAGGTTGCCGGCGTCGAACTCCAGCCTTGCCAGGTTGAACACCGCATCGGCATAGTTTTGGTCGAGCGCGATCGCCTTCTGCAGATGCCGGCGCGCCGAGCCGTCGCGGCCCTCATCGCTCATCAGCCCGGCCAGGTTGAACCAGGCCTCGACAAAGCCGGGGTCGCACTTGATGGCGCGGGCATAGTCATGCGCCGCCTCGGCCGCGCGTCCGGCGGCGCGCAGGCAGTTGGCGCGGTTGAAGGCGGCGATCGCATCGCCCGAATCGATGGCCAGGCAGCGCTGGTAGAGTGCTGCCGCCTGCTCGTGGTCTTCAGCCTGTTCCGCGGCTTCGGCGTCGGCGAACAGTTCTTCCAGCGTGTCGTCATCCGGCGTTCCCAGATCGAACAGCAGTTGGCCGTCGAGTTCGCTCTGGCCGCCCTCGAGATAGATCTGATCGGCGCGCCCATGCTGCGAGCCGACATTCAGCGACTTGGCGGTCAGCGAAGCGACCGGGCCGCAGCGGTGCACCGAGCGCGCGATCGCCCCCCACGAGGCGCCGCCGGCGACCAGCCCGGCATATTTGCGGGCCAGGATCAAATCGCGAAACGAATAGGGTTCGCAATCATGCTCGAAGGCATCGAAAAGCGACAACAGGTCGAGGTCGGCGGCGGCAAGCCGCGACTGGTCAATGAGCGACTGCCTGGGCAGCGCCGAAGCCTCCGGCGCCTTGATCAGCCCGAGCAGGCGCAAAAAACCGTTTTCGCTGATCAGCTTGCGCCCGGCCGCACGCTCGGCGGCGACGCGGCGCTCGATCTCGGCATCCCCGGCCTTGGCCAGAAGTTTGCGGCCGAACACGACATGGCTGGTGCGCCTGTTGACGCCGCGTCGCAACTGGCCCTGCCGGCGCTCGACTTCACGCGCCGCCAGCCTCAGCGGGAACGCCGCCAGCGCGCCGATCGCGCCGAAGACGCTGCCGGAAATTATACCGGTGGGCGCTGTCACCCTTTGCTCTTGCCGACGGCCTTGAGCAGATTGGCCTTGAGCGGATTTTCCTTGGCCGCGCCGGCGCCGCCCCTGGCGGATTTCGTTGCCGGTTTCGCCGCTTCATCGGCCTTGCTCTTGCTCCTGGCCGGCGGCTTGGCCGATTGCGACAGGCTGGCCTTCAGCGCATCCATCAGATTGATCACATTGCCGCGCTCGGGCGCGGCCGCAATGATCGGCTTGTGACCCTTGAGCTTCTCGCGGATCATCGCCATCAGCGCGATCTCATAGCGATCCTCGTAGTTCTTCGGATCGAACGTGGTTTCCTTCTGCTTGATCAGCGCCTCGGCAAGCTGCAGCATTTCCGGGTCGGGTTTGCCGGCCGGGATGTTGCCGAAATATTCAACTGTGCCGCGCACTTCATTCGGATTCCTCAAGGTGCAGACGAACATGCCGTTCTCGCGCGCGCCGATCGTCACCACGCGCTCGCGGCTGGACAGCACCAGCCGCGCGATCGCCAGCTTGCCGGATTTGCGCATGGCTTCGCGCAGCACCGCGAAAGTCTCCTCGGCCATCGCGCCATCGGGCGCCAGATAGTAGGGCGCGTCCTGATAGATGACATCGACCTCGCCCTCGTCGACAAAGGCCTCGATGTTCATCGTGTGGTTGGATTCGATGCGCACCGCCTCGAGGTCGGCATCTTCGATGATGATGTACTGCTTGTCCTCGTATTCGTAGCCCTTGACCAGATCCGAGCGCTCGACCAGCCCGAGTTCGGGATCAACCGGCTTCATGTTGATGCGGTTGTGGGTGTCCTTGTGCAGCTGGTTGAAGCTGATCCGCTCACTGGCACTCGTCGCCGGATACAGCCGGACCGGACAGCTGACGAGACTGAGCTTGAGGTAACCTTTCCAACTTGCCCTGGGCGCCATGAAACTCTCCTACGCGGCCGTGCACCGTCGAACATTTCGCAGCGCTTCGTCCAAAGGACGAACGGCGCCGCGCAAAACCTACATCGCCCTCACAATACCGGCAAATCCCTAGCGAAATCTTCCATGTCGGCCCAAGGATCGCCGGAGGTGTTTAGAAGGCCCGGCAGCGAAGAATAATTCAAATCTTCCGGAGCGTCGATGGATTCCAGATCGGACCAGCTCACCGGCGTCGAGGCCGGCAGGTTTGTGCGGGCGCGCAGCGAATAGGGTGCCGCCGAAGTGTGGCCGCGCGCGTTGCGGTGAAAGTCGATGAAGATGCGCCGCTTGCGGTTGTCCTTGCCCATGGTGGTGGTGAAGGTGTCGGGCGCCGTGGCGGCCAATGCGGAGGAGATGGCGCTGGTCGCCTGGTGCAGTTTTTTCCAGTTCTGTTTTTGCGTCACCGGCACTGATATGTGGATGCCCTTGCCGCCCGAGGTTTTGGCAAACGGCACCAGCCCCATCGCCTCCAGTTCGGCGCGGATATGCACCGCCGCCTCGACCACCTCGCGCCAGCCAACCCCCTCACCGGGATCGAGGTCGAAGACGATCAGGTCGGGTTTGTCGAGGCGCGTGCGATGGGTGCCCCAGGTGTGGAACTCGACGACGCCGAACTGCGCCAGCGCCAGATAGCCCTTGGCATCCTCGACCGACAGGTAGGATTTGGTCTCGCCCTCGGAATTGGTCGCCTCAAAAGTCGCCACCGATTTCGGCATGCCGGTGAAGGCATGGCGCTGGAAGAAGCAGTCCTGCGGCTTGCCGGTCGGGCAGCGCACCAGCGACACCGGGCGGCCCAAAATGTGCGGCAGCATGAAGTCGCCGACCAGCGCGTAGTAAACGGCGATGTCGAGCTTGGTCGGTCCGGTTCTGCCGAACAGCCGCCGCGTCGGGTTGGTCACCCAGATCGTGGCGAGGTCGGCCTCGGCGATCAGCTGCTTGCGCTTGGCCGATACAGGCGTGGACAGGCCGACATCGCGCAGCCCGCGGAACACGGCATGGCGCAGCGCATTATCGGTGGTCCGGTTGGCATAGTGGATATGGGCCGAAAGCAGCGGCCGCACCCAGTTCATCTCGCGCATGATCTCGCGTGGAACGCCTTCGGGTGCAGCCGCGCCGGCGCGCAGCGGCTGCAGCCGGGCCAGCAACGCGGTGGCGGTGGCGGCGTCGAAGCCGGTGCCGACCTTGCCGCGATAGTGCAGCTCGCCATCCTCGAATTCGCCGAGCCCGAGCGCGGCCAGCCCCTCGGCTGCAGCGGAGGTGGTGTAGCCGGCGACGACGAAATCGCCGGTCTTCAGCGCCTTGGTCTTGGCCCAGGTCTTGGTGCGGCCGCTCTGGTAGATCGCCGTGGCGCGCTTGGAGACGATGCCTTCCAGCCCCATCTCGGAGGCCTGGTCGTAGAGCGCCTGGCCATCGCCTTCGACGTGGTCGGAGAACTGGATGGCGGAGTTGGCGCCCAGGCCGGACAGCAATTGCGACAGCAGCGCCTTGCGCCGGCCGAGCGGCACTTTTCTCAGGTCCCAGCCGTCGAGATACAACAGGTCGAAGGCATAGAAGTGGAGCTTGTTGCCGGCGCCCTCGGCCAGCGCCTCCTGCAAAAGGGCAAAGCGGCTGATGCCCCTCGCGTCGAGCACGACGACCTCGCCGTCGATGATCGCATCGCGGCAGGGCAGCCTGGCAAAGGCGAGCGGCAGGTCGCCATAGCGCCTGGTCCAGTCGAGGCCGGCGCGGGTGATCAATTTGACCGCGCCGTCGGCCAGATGCACCATGGTGCGGTAGCCGTCGAATTTTATTTCGTGCAGCCAGATTTCGCCCGTGCGGCTCGCGGGGCCTTCGCAGCCCGGCGGCTTCGGAACCTGCGTGGCCAGCTGCGGCTCGATCCGGGAAGGCAGCGGCGCCTTGACCGCACCCGGCAGCGCACCGGGTTTCAATGCCACCGGTTTCGCAGGCCTTGCGGCAGGCTTCGGGGTTGCCACCAGATCCTCGATGCGACGGCCGGATTTGACGCTTTCCGGCCGGGCTTCCAGTATGTCGAGCCTGGCGTCGGCGGCGAGGTCGCGCTCCTTGAACAGCAGCCAGTTCTTTTTGCCCTCATCCTCGCCGGGCTTCGGTTTCAGCCTGGTCAGCATCCAGCCGCCATTCAGCTTCTCGCCGGCGAGACGAAATTTGAAGGAGCCGGTGCGCAGGCTCTTTTCGACATCGTCCATCGGCGCCCAGACGCCGGTGTCCCAGACGATCATCGGCCCGCCGCCATATTCGCCCTCGGGAATGACGCCTTCGAAGTCGATATATTCAAACGGATGGTCCTCGGTCTCGACCGCCAGCCGCTTGTCGGCCGGATTGAGCGACGGGCCGCGAGGCACCGCCCAGCTCTTCAGCACACTGCCGACCTGCAGGCGAAGATCGTAATGGTCGGCAGTAGCGTGATGCTTGTGCACGACGAAGCGATTGCCTTCTGCGGCAACCGGCCCGCCGGCGGGCTCCGGCGTCTTGCTGAATTCGCGCTTGGCGCGATAGGCCTTGAGTTTGGACGGAGCTGGCATGTCAAAGACCGAAGCGCGCGGCAGTCAGCAACCAGCGTCTCATTCCTTCGCGCCCCTCTCTGTCCTGCCGGACATCTTCCCCACGAGGGGGAAGATTGGCAGCTTCTGCCTTGGCGCCTCTTCTTCGACGTTGGAGATTGGCGAAAGCATTCGTGACATCCAATCTCCCCTCGTGGGGGAGATGTCCGGCAGGACAGAGGGGGCGCTGTCCCGCCAGCATCAAAATTCCATCGCAGCGGCGCTCCGCTGTCACGGCATGGATCCCAAGGTCTCCGCGACGTCGCTTCGCTCCTGCTCCGCCCTGGGATGACGAAGGGATGGATGTCACGGGCTCAATCGTCGGTGGCCGGCGTCAATTCGAGCTCGGCAGGCGACAGACCCTGCTGGAGCTGGCTCAGCCGGAATTCGTCGACCCAATAAGCCTCGCCGTCGACGAGGACACGCGCCTTGTAGGCGCCGGCGGAAAAGCTCTGTGCGGTGATGTAGACCTTGTGGCGGCCGAGCGCCCTGCGCACTGCAGCGCGCTTGGAATTCTGGCTGGTGACGGAACTGGCCATGGACTGCTCATACACACGCCGCCGCAGGAGAAGACGGCTGGCATAAGGATGGCCGAGACAGACGGTTGTGTCAATTTTTCAACTTGCCTACGGCAGCTTCGCCAGTTCGGCAGCGTGGCGGATGGCAAGCAAGGCGTCCCGGTTGGTCACCGGATAGCCTGCGATGAAGCGTTCGACCGAAAAGCCTGGAAAATCGGCTCTCAAGCGGGCCGCGGCGCGCGCCGCCTCGCCGGTCTCGCCCATGGCCGCATGCGAAAGCGCCAGGAACATCAGCACGTCCGGCGACTCCGGCGAACTCCTGCGGAGCGCCGCGACAGCTTCCCGATGCCTGCCGGCGGCAAACAGGATGCGGCCTTGCATGCCGAAATACCAGGGCGGGGCCAATGGATTGAGGCGCATGGCACGCTCGATGAGCGGGATCGCCTCGGCTGGATCGCCGGTGACAAGCGCTTTGCTGCCGGCGAGCAGCAGCAGTATGCCGGCGTGGTTGGAGCCGTATTCGAGAGCCCGCCGGTGCGCGCGCTCCGCTCCTTCGAGATCGCCAAGGCATGCCCTGACATTGCCAAGGCATGCGTGGGCGCAGCTGTCCGTCGGGTCGAGGCGCAAGGCGTTTTCGGCCGTGATCCACCCGTTCTCGATTGACGTCAGCACGTCGTCGCCAAAGCCGTTGCAGGCCTCGATCGAATAGGCGTAGGCGAGTTCGGCCCAGCAGTTGGCGAAGGTAGGATCAAGCTCCAGCGCGCGCGAAAACAAGCGGATCGCCTCGGCATTGCTGGCGCGGCTGAACATGGTGTGCTGTTCGAGGGCAAGCAAATAAAAATCGTAGGCCCGCAAGCTGGCCAGCGGCTTGCGGCGAACCGCATTGCGGCCGACCGTGGCCAGCGTTCCATAACTGCCGGCGAACACGTTGATGATGCTTTCGGCCAGGCTGTCCTGCAGCGCGAAAATGTCATCGGCCGGGCGATCGTAGCGCTCCCTCCACAGGTCGACGCCGCTACGGGCATCGGCAAGCTCTATCGTCAAGCGAATCCTCTGGTCGTCCGCACGCAACTGGCCCGATACGAAATAGGTGGCGCCGAGCGCCTCGCCGTCAGCCGCGAAATCGGCCGGCTTGCTGCCCAGCGATTTCATCGTGTGGAAGGCGATGACAGGCAAGCCCGCGTATCGCGCCAGGTTGATGGTGATGTCTGACGACAGGCCGTCGGCAAAGCGGTGCCAGCGCTCTTCGGAATTCAGGCATTCGATCGGAAATATGGCGAGCACCGGCGGAGCGTCCGACTGACGTGACTGCCCGCCCGGCCGAGCGCCGGAAGCGCCGGCAAAATACGCCGCGAGCCCGATCTTGGTGCGCACGCCAAGTTTTTCGTAGATGGCCGCAAGGTGGGTGCGAACAGTGGTTGGGGCAATGAAAAGTGCATCGCCGATTTCGCGATAGGTCATGCCGGTTGCGAATTTTTCCGCGACCGCGCGCTCGCGACCCGACAAGGCGTCGAGCGTCTGCGCTTTCGAAGCGTCATTGACCGTCATGGTGGAACCCGTCCCAAGACAGAATACTACAAATGCAGGAGGCCGAATACTGCATCTGCCCGATCCCGTCGCAGGCGCACAAATTGCAAGGTCGTTTGCCGCAAAAAGCGGCAATCCGGGGGAGGTTTCCATGCGTCCTGTTTCGATAATGCTGGCATGCACGATCTTGAGTTTTTCCGCCGCCCAGTCGCCGTCGTTCGCTAGAGGATGCAGGCAGGTGCTGGAATCGGATGTGAAAATCACGAGCATGCGCCTCTATGCCGACATCCTGGCCAATGCCGCCCGCAACGGCTGGGACTACACCCCTGAATCGATCGTCAGCGGCTCAAAGCGGCATTTCGAGGAGATGAAGCTGCAGTTGAATGACGCCGGCTATGAGATCATGCCCGTCGGCGTCCGCCTGTATTGCAAGCGGTGGGACAAGCTCGCCGCCCGCTAGCAACCAGCGATCCGCCCTTTGCGGCGCAAGCTTTGGTGCAGGCCAACTGTCTGCTTCTGCTTGCCGCTGCCTTTTGCGGCTTCGGCAATGTTGCGCAGAAGACTGTGCTGGATCATCTCGATCCGCTTAGCGCCGTGGGCATGCGCTGCCTGATCGCGGGGCTCATGGTCGCGCCGCTGACGGGGCTCGAATGGGGAGCGAAATCCGGGCCAGGCTACTGAATCAGCCTCGCCAAAGTCAGCGCTCTGTTCTGACAACCGACAAAATCGGCAAGCCGGCGGTGGCAGACTGAGAGATCATCCCGGCAGTCCGGCGAACCCCGCGAAGCCGCCCGCGCGTTCTTGCGCAAATCTCCGGCCTTGGCTAGCATCCGCCCGCCGGCGCCGAGCGGAGGAGAACGTCGCGGTGGACCGGCTGGAGCGCCGTTGCGTCCCCCTGGGCGCTCAAAGGACACTCCATTTCTGGATCGACGCAGGAAATTTCGGAAAACCGGAACCGGTTTTCGGGTTCATGCGCTCATGTGGGAGGAGACTAAATTGATCAACAGACGTGAATTCCTGCTGTCGTCCGTGGCGATGGGCACGATGGCGCTGGCCGCTCCGCAACTGGCTTTCGCCCAGGACAAGCTGACCATCCTTGGTTCGGTGCCGAGCCTCGGCTTTCCGTTCTTCGTACACATGCTGAACCAGATCAAGGCGGAAGCTCAGGCGCAGGGCGTCAATCTTGTCGAAAGCGACGGCCAGAACTCGGCGCCCAAGCAGACCGCCGATATCGAGGCAGCGCTCGTGCAGAAGGTCAACGCCATCGTCATCTCGCCACTCGACGTCAACGCGCTGGCCCCGGCCATCGAGCAAGCGATCCAGGCCGGCGTCCCCGTCGTCACCATCGACCGCCACGTCGACGGGGTCGAAGGCATCCTCGCCCATGTCGGCGCCGACAACGTCAAGGGCGGCGAGGCCGAAGCGCAGGCCATGGTGGCGGCTTTCCCGAACGGCGCCAAGATCTTCCATCTGCAGGGCCAGCCAGGTGCCGGGCCGGCGATCGACCGCAACAAGGGCGTGCACAACGTCCTCGACCCGATGAAGGACAAGTACCAGATCATCTTCGAGCAGACCGCCAATTTCGCCCGCGCCGAGGCGCTCTCGGTCACCGAGGCCGGCCTTGCCGCCAACGGCAAGCCCGACGCGATCATCTGCGCCAATGACGACATGGCGCTGGGCGCGGTCGAAGCCTGCGCGGCGCGCAACTTCACCGACGTCAAGATCTACGGCTTCGATGCGCTTCCCGAAGCGCTGGTCGCCGTGCGCGACGGCAAGCTGGCCGGCACCGTCGAACAGTTCCCCGGCGAGCAGTCGCGCACCGCGGTGCAGATCGCCGTCGCCTATGCCAGGGACAAGACCGAGCCGAAGGAAAAGCTTGTGCTGCTGACGCCGATCGTCATCGGCAAGGACAATCTCGACAAGGCGGAAAGGCTGGGCGAGACGAAGTAGGCGGGTCCAGGGCGCGCGGTGGCGAAAGCAGCGTTCTGTCGCGCCCCCCTCTGCCCTGCCGGGCATCTCCCCCACTTTGGGGGGGAGATTGGCAGTTTCAACGCCGGCTCTCCCTCTGCAACGTTGGTGATTGGCGAATCCAATTATCAAGGCGCAATCTCTCCCCTTGTGGGGGAGATGTCCGGCAGGACAGAGGGGGGCGCTGTCCCGCGGCCAATCGCAATCAGGGAGAAACCTTTGCCCACAGCTGAAGCCATCGCGCCATCTCTCCCCCTCCTCGCCGTCGAGGGCGTGACCAAGCGCTTTGCCGGCGTCACCGCGCTGAGCGATGTCTCGCTCGAGGTTCGGCCCGGCGAAATCCTCGGCCTGCTCGGCGAGAACGGCGCCGGCAAGTCGACGCTGCTCAAGATCCTGTCCGGCGTGATGCCGCCGTCCAGCGGCCGCATCGTCTTCGACGGCGTCGAATTCAATCCGCATAATCCGCAGGATGCCAAGCGCCTCGGCATCGTCACCATCTACCAGGAACTGAGCCTGATCCCGACGCTGACCGTGGCGGAGAATATTTTTATCGGCCGCGCGCCGCTCGGGCGCTTGGGCCTGGTCAGCTGGCGGAAGATGGAGGTAGACTCGCGCGCGATCATCGCCCGCGTCGGCCTTGACCTCGACCCGGCGACGCCGGTGTCTGCGCTGTCGGTGGCCGAGCAGCAGCTGGTCGAGATCGCCCGCGCGCTGTCGCTGAAGAGCCGGCTCATCATCATGGACGAGCCGACCTCGGCGCTGACCGAAACCGAAGTACAAAAACTGATGTCGATCATGGGCCGGCTGCGCAAGGACGGCGTCGCCATCATGTTCGTCACCCACCGGCTGGAAGAGGCCTCCGCGATCTGCGACCGCATGACGGTGCTGCGCGACGGCAGGCTGGCCGGCCATCTCGACCGCGATGGCGGGCCGATCAAGCTGCCGAAAATCATCGAGAAAATGGTCGGCCGCGCCGCGTCCGAGCTTTATGCCAGGCCGACGCTGCGCGATGTCGCCGGCGACGTCAGGCTTTCCGTGCGCGGTCTGCGCACGGTGCGCGATCCGCAGGCGCCGCACGCCATCGTGCTCGAAGGCATCGATCTCGACCTCAAGGCGGGCGAGATCCTCGGCGTCGCCGGCCTCGTCGGCTCCGGCCGCACCGAGCTTGCCCGCGCCATCTTCGGTGCCGACCGCATCGCCGCCGGCACCATCACCCTCGACGGCAAGACGATCGCGCCTGAAACACCCGCCGACGCCATCGCCCTCGGCATCGGCCTGGTGCCGGAAGACCGCAAGCATCAGGCGATCTTCGCCGCGCTCGGCATCCTCACCAACTTTTCCGTCGCTGCGCTCGGCCGCTACTCCAACGCTCTCGGCTTCATGGCCGAGCGCCGCGAGCGCCAGGCGCTGGCGAGCTACAGAAAAACGCTGTCGATCCGCATGGCCTCGCCCGAGCAGCCCATCGAGGGCCTGTCCGGCGGCAACCAGCAGAAGGTCATCCTCGCCCGCTGGCTGGCGCGCGACCCCAAGGTGCTGATCGTCGACGAGCCGACGCGCGGCGTCGATGTCGGCGCCAAGGCCGAGGTGCACCAGATCCTGGTGCAGCTCGCCGGGCGCGGCATCGCCATCATGATGATCTCGTCGGAATTGCCCGAAGTGCTTGCGGTGTCGGACAGGATCGTCACCATGCGGCGCGGCCGCATCACCGGCGAGATGCCAGGCATCGAGGCGACCGAGGAAAAACTGATGGAACTGATGGCGCTCGATCAAACGCAGGAAGCGACGCAATGACCAGCACGACCGAACAGAGCCAGCGCGGCGGCATCAATGTCGCGCGCCTGCTGATGAGCTTCGGACCGCTGATGTTCCTGGCGCTGCTGATCGTCGTCTTCACCGTGCTGAAGCCGAGCTTCATCGACCCGATCAACATCTTCAACATCATGCGGCAGATCTCGATCACCGGGCTGATCGCGCTCGGTATGACCTTCGTCATCCTCACCGCCGGCATCGACCTGTCGGTCGGCTCGCTGCTGGCTTTCTGCGGCATGGTCGCGGCGGTGGTGGCCAAGGGCGGCACCGCCAACACGCTGTCGCTGTCGACGTCCGGCGCACAAGGCTATGGCTGGTTCGCAGCCCTTCTGGCCGCCGTCGTCGTCGGCGCCCTGGCCGGCGGCGTCCAGGGCTTTGCCATCACCCGGCTGAAAGTGCCGCCCTTCGTCGTCACGCTCGGCGGCCTCACCGTGTTTCGCGGCCTGACGCTGACGATCTCCAATGGCGGCCCGATCTCCGGCTTCGACGCTTCGATGCGCTGGTTCGGCACCGGGCTGATCGGCCCGGTCCCGGTGCCGGCGATCATTTTCGCGGCGGCGGCGATCCTCTGCCACATCGTCCTGCGCTACACGCGCTACGGCCGCGCCGTCTACGCCGTCGGCGGCAATGCCGAGGCGGCGCGGCTGTCCGGCCTGCGCGTCGACCGCATCCTGATCTCGGTCTACGTCATCGTCGGCTTCTTCGCCGGCCTTGCCGCCTTCGTGCTGTCGGCCAGGCTCAATTCCTCGGAAGCCGTCGCCGGCATCGGCTACGAGCTGACGGTGATCTCGGCGGTGGTCATCGGCGGCACCTCGCTGTTCGGCGGCATTGGCTCGGTCGGCGGCACTGTGGTGGGCGCGGCACTGATCGGCGTGCTGCAGAACGGGCTGCAGTTCAACAACGTCTCGTCCTACACGCAAAGCATCGTCATCGGCCTGATCCTGATCCTCGCCGTGGCCTTCGACCGCTGGCTGAAATCGCGGGTAAGGCGGTAGTCCGAGGGGCAATACAGACCTAGGTCGGCGGGACAGTACCCCCTCTGTCCTGCCGGACATCTCCCCCTCAAGGGGGGAGATTGGATGTCGCTTCGGCTTTCGCCAATCTCCAACGTTGGGAAAAAGCGCTTTCACGCTGGTGCGTTCACACGCTGCGAACGCATCGCCCAATCTCCGAGCGGTCCACCCGCACCCGTAGAGCTCGTCTGCGGCGCGAGAAGGTCGTTGCGGCGGGCGAACGCCACGAAGGTCGCTCGCGCCGTCTACTCCTGGCCGGCCCCGACGCGTTGGGCCGACAGGAACATCAGCGTATAGGCCGCCTTGCGGCGATCCCAGCCGGCCTGCTCGGCCATATCCAGCAAGCCGTCGACCAGGGGCGCCAGCGCCGCCCTGCAATCGGTTTCATAGTTGAAATCGTTCTTCGGGCGGGTCGGCGCCGCGATCTTTCCAAAACTGTCCATCACATCCATGGCAACACCTGCTCCGCATTGGTCCGGACCGGCAAGACCGTGCCCGCTTTGGCGGACACGGTCCATCTGCCGTTCAGAAGCCTCGCTTTGGAGGCCTGACCTTAGTAGTCCATGCCACCGCCGGGCATTGCCGGTGCGGCAGCTTCCTTCTTCGGCTTCTCGGCCACCATCGCCTCGGTGGTCACGAGCAGGCCGGCGACCGACGCGGCGTCCTGCAGAGCGGCGCGCACCACCTTGGCCGGGTCGATCACGCCTTGCGCGTAGAGATCGCCGAACTCGTTGGTCTGGGCGTTCCAGCCATAGCCGAATTCCGTCTTCTCGCGCAGCTTGCCGACGATGATCGAACCTTCCGCACCGGCATTCTCGGCGATCTGGCGCACCGGCTGCTCGATAGCCCGACGCACGATCTCGACGCCTGTCCTCTGGTCGGGGTTGTCGACGGCGACATTGTCGAGCGCCTTCGCTGCCCTGAGCAGCGCCACGCCGCCGCCAGGCAGTATGCCTTCCTCGACCGCAGCGCGGGTGGCGTGCATGGCGTCGTCGACGCGGTCCTTGCGCTCCTTGACCTCGACCTCGGTCGAGCCGCCGACGCGGATGACGGCGACGCCGCCGGCGAGCTTGGCCAGCCGTTCCTGCAGCTTCTCGCGGTCGTAGTCGGAGGTGGTCTCCTCGATCTGCGCCTTGATCTGGCTAATGCGTGCCTGGATCTCGTCCTTGCGGCCGGCACCGTCGACGATGGTGGTGTTCTCCTTCTCGATCAGCACCTTCTTGGCGCGGCCGAGCATCTCCAGTGTGACGTTTTCGAGCTTGATGCCGAGATCCTCGCTGATTGCCGTGCCGCCGGTCAGTATGGCGATGTCTTCCAGCATCGCCTTGCGGCGGTCACCAAAACCCGGCGCCTTGACGGCGGCAACCTTCAGTCCACCGCGCAGCTTGTTGACGACCAGCGTCGCCAGCGCCTCGCCTTCGACATCCTCGGCGATGATCAGCAGCGGCTTGCTCGATTGCACCGCGGCTTCGAGCACCGGCAGCATGGCCTGCAGGTTGGACAGCTTCTTCTCGTGGATCAGCACATAGGGCTCTTCGAGCTCGACGCGCATCTTGTCCTGGTTGGTGATGAAATAAGGGCTGAGATAGCCGCGATCGAATTGCATGCCCTCGACCACTTCGAGCTCGGTCTCGGCGGTCTTGGCCTCCTCGACCGTGATGACGCCCTCGTTGCCGACCTTTTCCATCGCTTCGGCGAGGAAGCGGCCGATCTCGGCATCGCCATTGGCCGAGATGGCGCCGACCTGGGCGATCTCGTCGTTCCTTGTCACCTTGCGGGCATTGGCCTTGAGTTCGGCGACGATGGCGTCGACCGCCTTGTCGATGCCGCGCTTCAGGTCCATCGGGTTCATGCCGGCGGCAACCGCCTTGGCGCCTTCCTGGACGATCGACTGCGCCAGAACGGTAGCGGTCGTCGTGCCGTCGCCGGCGACGTCGCTGGTCTTCGAGGCGACCTCGCGCACCATCTGCGCACCCATGTTCTCGAACTTGTCCTCGAGTTCGATTTCCTTGGCGACGGTAACGCCGTCCTTGGTGATGCGCGGGGCGCCGAACGACTTGTCGAGGATGACATTGCGGCCCTTTGGACCGAGCGTCACCTTCACCGCGTCGGCGAGGATGTTGACACCGCGCAACATCTTCTCGCGGGCTTCGGTATGGAATTTCACATCCTTGGCAGCCATTGGATAACTCCTTCAAATAGGCAGCTTTTCGTTGACTGATGGCTTGTTCAGGCCCCGCTCAGGCGGCCTTCTTTTTTATCTGGTCGGTCATTTCAATCACGCCCAGCACATCGCTTTCCTTCATGATGAGCAGGTCCTCGCCGTTGAGCTTGATCTCGGTGCCCGACCATTTGCCGAACAGGATGCGGTCGCCGACCTTGACGTCGAGCGGCTGCAACTGTCCGCTATCGTCGCGCGCGCCGGGGCCGGCGGCGATGACCTCGCCTTCCTGCGGCTTTTCCTTGGCTGTGTCAGGAATGATGATGCCGCCAGCGGTCTTCTCGTCGACCTCGATGCGGCGGACCAGGATACGGTCATGCAATGGACGGAACGCCATTTCGTTCTCCTCATGGGACAAACAGATTTTCTTGGACCTCCCTTCGCAGCCGACCAGTGGGTCGGTGCGACGGTGCGCGACCCCTGCTCAGGCATCACGCGCCTATCGAATTAGTCTGCCTATCCAGCCTTTCAAGAGGACGCCGAAAAAATTTTAGCACTCGCCGTTGTCGAGTGCCAACGCACCGTAATAACGCACTGTAATAATGGCGCTATTCCAGGATTTGAAACGACGGATGCGACTTGAAACCGGGGCGCAACCTTCCGACATCGTCGTCGATCCCGGCACCGTCTGCCGGCGGCCGGAACCGATGAGGAAGCGGAGGCGTTTTTGCATGCGGAGGATGGACGCCTGATCGTTCGGAAAGGAGACGGCCATGGTCGGCAATGAGTTCCAGGTCAGCAACGAATTCCGGCTCCAGATGCAGGGTTTTGGCCTGACGACGGCAGAGATCCATTATCGTCTTCCCGACTATCGGGACCTGCTGCAGCTCTTCATCTGGCAGCAATACGACATCGCCCCGGATTTCCCGACGCTGAAGCATTTCCTCGAATTTTGGGAACGTGAGATCGAGGGCCCGCTGCATTCTGTGCGCGTCGCCCATCACCGTCTGATCCAGCCCTCCGAATGGCGGGCGGTGGACGGCGTCATTACGCTGCAGTGAAATAGAGAAAAGGTGGCGCTTTTCATGAAAGGCGCCGCCTCTGCAGCACAGCGCGTCCGCCTCGGCTTCAGGTTCCCCGGCTTCAGGTTCATTGGCGTTCAGGTGGATTGATGTTCAGGTGGATTAACGTCCCGTGACCAGCAGTCCGGCGGTGCGTGCCGCCTTGACGAAGGCGGTGCGCGCCTCGCGGGCGGTGCGCCAACCGTCGAGCGCGTCGCGGCAGGCGCGATAGGCTGCGCGCCAGTTGCGGCCGCGCGCCCGGTCCGGCCATTGCTGCATGCATTCGATGGCTTCCCAGCTGCTGGCGACCTTGCGCTCTCCGACGGATTGGAGCTCGAGCGTGATCGGCTCGGAAAATGGGACGTCGTTCATCACTTCCTCCTTTTCTTTTTGAGAATAACCAGGAAGGCGGCCCGATCGGCGCCCGACTGACGAGATGGTTCGTATGGCTGCACGCTTCAAGACCTCCCCCGTCTCCCAGTCTGCTTGCCGAAACCCGGCGCTATATGTCGTCGTCCGGCGGTTCGAGAAGCCCGATCAGCGTCGCCACCCTTGCCGACGGCAGCGGGCGGCCCTCGTTGACCAGCGCCTCATCGGCGCCGACCCAGGCAAAGGCCTCGCGCAACTCTTCGATCGTCGCGCCGGTCGAGGCGATGTCGGCGATGAAGGCGTTGTCGACCGGGCCCAGCACCGAAATGATGTCGTCGCGTGTCATGGTCATGATGTCCTCCATGCGGCGTGCCGGGCGCGACCCTCAAACGTCGGTTGAAACCGGCATTACCAGTACAATCCGGCAACCAAAATTCTGGCAGCGGGACAGAATCTGGGTCTTGATTTCGGCCTGACAATAACCAAATGAAAATTGCCGGTCGCCGAATGGGACCGGCAGAACCCAGGGAGCGCCAAGCTCTTTGGCGTCCCTCGTACTATGTTGCTCCACGGAGGATGTAGCTATGAGAACCGCATTCGACTTTTCCCCGCTCTATCGGTCGAGCATCGGTTTCGACCGCATCTTCAACCTGCTGGAAAACGCGCCTCAGGCAGTTGAAACCTGGCCGCCCTATGACATCGAGCGAAGCGACGAGAACACCTATCGGGTGAGGATCGCCGTCGCCGGCTTTTCCGAGAACGACCTCGACATCAGCCACGAGCCGAACCTTCTCATCGTCTCTGGCGAGCGCAAGGAACAGGACGAGGTGGAATATCTCCATCGCGGCCTTCCGGTGCGACCGTTCACACGGCGCTTCGAGCTTGCCGATCACATGACGGTCACCGGCGCCTCGCTCAATAACGGCCTGCTGACGATCGACCTCGTGCGCCAAGTGCCCGAAGAGATGAAGCCGCGTCGCATCACGATCGCCAAGCAAGACGGCGCGCCGAAGGCCGGACAGGTCGAGAAGCCGAAGCAGGCCGCCTGAGCGAAGTCGATCTCTGGCGTTCGCCTTTGACACAACCAGTCGAGAAAGGAGAACAGCAATGGCTATTCGTGATCTCATACCCTGGGGCCGGGAGAACAGTCCGGTTCCCAGCTTCTATCGTGACGAGGACCGCGACCCGTTCATGGCGTTGCATCGCGAGATGAACCGCCTGATCGACGACGCCTTCCGCGGCTTCGAAACGCGCATGCCGATGCTCAGCGGATTTTCGTCGGCGCGCGGCAGCTGGCCGAGCGTCGAAATCGCCGACGGCGAGAAGGAGATCCGCGTGACCGCGGAAATTCCCGGCATGGACGAAAAGGACGTCGAGGTGATGCTCGACGACGGCGTGCTGACGCTGCGTGGCGAGAAGCGCTCCGAGACCGAAGACAAGGACAGGCAGTTCTCCGAGCGGTTCTACGGCCGCTTCGAGCGCCGCATCCCGCTCGGCTACGAGGTCGAGGAGGACAAGGTGAACGCCGCCTTCCATAACGGCGTGCTCACCGTGACGCTGCCCAAGACGGAGCGCGCACGGACGAAAGCCAAGCGCATCGCCATCAGTGGCAGTGCCGCCAGCCCCGGCAAGATCAAGCACTGACGACATCGGCAGCCGGACGCGCCAGCCGCGTTCGGCTGCAGATCGTGCTGCATCCCGATCGGCCCGCGCGCTCCGCCCAAAGGCACGGGCTTCATTTGTTCGGCCGATGCGCCTGACGGCGCGAAGGCCACATAGTGAGTATCTACGGAGCATTGAGTAGCAGCGTCGCTACCGTGGCGTTCCTGGCGCACAGGCTACGGAGCCCGTCATCCGTTGGGGGTGGCGGGCTTTCGTATCAATTGTCGGCTTTATCGGCCTGTGAAATGTCCTCGCCATCCGCTTCGTGTCACGATCGCGGGCGGAGGCAGCCACCCGTCTCAGATCGCCTCGCGCTGCCGTTCCGGCGTGGCGACCAGCAAGGCCGCGGCGGCGTTGGCGGCAGCAAGTGCGGCCTCGACCCGATGGCCGCGGGCAAGGCCTGCCGCGAACGCGCCGACGAATTCGTCGCCGGCGCCATGGGTGCTGACCACCTTCACCGGAAGGGCGGCCCGCGCGAACGCCTGGCCGTCGCGGCCGCAATAGGCAACGCCCTCCCCGCCGGCCGTGACGATCGCCGCCGGGTAGAAATCGATCAGCATGCGTGCCGCCTCGGCAGCACCCTCGAGCGTATCGACGACCGCAACGCCGGCCAAAAATTCCGCCTCGATGGCGTTGACGATGACGATATCGGTGAGTGCGATCAATTCGCCGGACAGTTTTCGCGCGGGGGCGGCGTTGAGCACGACGCGGCCGCCATGCGCCTTCACCGCCCGCGCTGCGGCAATGTTGGCGGCTTCCGGCACCTCGTTCTGCAGCAGCAGTACCGCCGTTTGCGCAACCATCTCGGTCGCGGCCACGATGTCCTTCTCGCCCAAGGTGAGATTGCTGCCCGAGACGATCACCGCGCCATAATCGCCGCCGGCGTCGAAGATCGCCACGCTCATGCCCGAGCCGGCGCCAGGTGCGACCCGCACGAAGCGGCTGTCGACGCCGCGGCGTGCGAGATTGCCGACAAGCGCGCGGCCGAAATCGTCATCGCCGACGGCGCCGATTATTGCCGAGCGCACGCCGGCCCGCGCCGCCGAGACCGCCTGGTTGCCGCCCTTGCCGCCGCATTTCGGCTGCCAGGCATGGCCGGTTACGGTTTCGCCCTTGCGCGGACGGTCAGGCGCTTCGACCATGATGTCGTAATGCAGGCTGCCGAACACGGTGACCAGCGGAGCCGTCATGTGCCCCGATCTTTCATGAGCCGCCCCAATCTTTCATGAACCGCCCTTGTCCCGGCGTTTCGACGTCACCGCCGACATCGTGCGGCCGAGATTGCGCTCCGCCGCCTGGTAGTCGCGCTGTGCCACCGCGACGAACAGCGCGTCGAGAATGTTGAGCTGGGCGATGCGCGCCGCCGCGTTCTCGCCCATCAATGGCGAGCCCTGCGCGGTCGAGCACAGCACGATGTCGGCGACGGCGGCCAGCGGCGAGTTGTCGTAATTGGTGATCGCCAGCGTCCGCGCACCGCTCTTGCGGGCGAGATGGATGGCATCGATGACGGCGCTGGTGTTGCCGGAATGCGAGAAGCCGACCGCGATGTCGTCGGCGCCGAGCAGCGAGGCCGACATCAGCATCATGTGCGAATCGTCGTAGACGGATGCGCGGATGCCGATGCGCAGGAATTTGTGCGAGACGTCGCGCGCGATCTGCGCCGAACCGCCGACGCCATAGAAATCGCGGTTCCTGGCGCGGTACAAAAGATCGGCGGCGCGGTCGAAATCGTCCATGTCGAGGATCGCCAGCGTTTCCTCCAGCGCCTGGATCGAGGTGCGGAACACTTTTTGGACGATCTCGGCCGAGCTGTCGTCGACCGAGAGTTCCTGGTGCATTTCGGCGGTCGGCAGGCGGCTGTATTCATAAACCGCGGTGCGGAAGTCGCGATAGCCGGAAAAGCCAAGTTTCTTGGCGATCTTCACCACCATCGCCTCCGACACGCCGGCTTCTTCGGCGATCTGCTTGAGCGGAATGGTCTCGTCGAAGCCGCGCCGTCCGAACACGGTTTCCACCACCTTCGCCTCGAGCGGTGTCAAATGCGGCATCATCATGCGGATCCGCGGTCCTACTGCTTTCAGATCCAGGCTGGTCAAGGTCATCCACGTCCCCTCGTCACGCGATCGATGAGCATCGCGGCGAGGATTATAAGGCCAGTTGCCAAGAGCTGATAGAAGGACTGGACATTCATCAGCGTCAGGCCGTTGCGCATGGTGCCGAGGATGACGGCGCCCAGGATGGTGCCGACGACGCTGCCCTTGCCGCCCATCAGCGAGGCGCCGCCGATGGCCGCCGCGGCAATGGCATCGAGCTCCCAGAGATTGCCGAGAATGGGCTCAGCGGCACCCAGCCGTCCGATCAGGATCTGCGCGGCAAGGGCCGCCAGCAGGCCCGAGATCATGTAGGCGGCGATTCTGGTGCGAGCGATCGGCACGCCGGCTATGTAGGCCGCCTCCTCATTGCCGCCGACGGCGAGCAGATATTCGCCGAAAGGCGTCTTCTTGAGGATGATCCAGGCGATCAGCGCGACCACGGCCACGATGATGACCGCCAGTGGCAATCCCAACAGCGAGCCGTTGAAGATGGCGCGGAAGCCGGCTGGCAGGCCGAGCACCGGATTGCCGCCGGTATAGATCAGCGCCAGCGCCCGGTAGGTGCTGAGCGTTCCCAGTGTGACGATGAAAGGCTGCAGCCCGACATAGGCGACCAGCACGCCATTGAGCAGGCCGCAGACGAGGCCGATGGCGAAGCCGGCGGCGATGGCCAGCGGGAACGGCACGCCGGCAACCAGCATCGAGGCCGAGATGACGGCCGAAAGGGCTGCCGTCGGCCCGACCGACAGATCGATGCCGCCCGAGATGATCACCAGCGTCATGCCCAACGCCAGGCAGGCGTTGATGCTCGACTGCTGCAGGATGTTGATCAAATTGCGCTCGGCAAAGAAGCCCGGGACCAGCGCGCCGAAGACGGCGAGGATCACCACCAGGCCGATCAGCGTGCCGGCGTCGCGCAGCGAAAACCGGTGCAGGAATTCAGCCCGTGGGCGCGCTGCTGTGTGTTCGGTTACATCAGTCATCCGCTGGTCCTGTCCGTTATGCCTTGCCGGCTCGATGGCCTTGCGCCTTGCCGGCCTTGCGTCTCCGATTGGGGTATGGCGTGCGCCGCGATCGCCTGTTCGCTGAGATCAGCCCGGTCGAGCTCGGCGGCGACCGTGCCATCGCGCATGACCAGCACGCGGTCGGCGAGCCGGATCACCTCGGGAAGCTCGGACGACACGACGACGACCGAATGGCCTTCGGCGGCAAGCTCCTCGATCAAATGGTAGATCTCCGCCTTGGCGCCGATATCGATGCCGCGGGTCGGCTCATCGAACAAAAGGATGCGCGTTGCCGCCGCCAGCCAGCGGCCGATGATCGCCTTCTGCTGGTTGCCGCCGCTGAACAGCCGGATCGGCCGGTCGAGCAGGAACGGGCGCAAATTGACCCGCTTCATCTTCTCGGCCGCGACCCGTTTCAGCCTGGTGTGATCGATGACGCCGCGCGGTGCGAACACGCCCATCGAGGCCAGCGCCATATTGCTGGAGATCGACCGCAACGGCACGATGCCTTCGCGCTTGCGCTCCTCCGGCACCAGGCCGATGCCGGCGGCGATGGCGTCGCGCGGATTGGCGAGTTTTATGGCCTTGCCGTCGATCTCGACCCTGCCCGACGAGGCGCGGTCGGCGCCGGCCAGCAGCCGCAGCAGTTCGGTACGGCCCGAGCCGACCAGGCCGGCAATGCCCAGCACCTCGCCGCGGTGCAGGTCGAACGAGACGTTACGGATTTTTGTCGCCGAGGCGAGGCCACGCACGCTCAGCCTGACCTCGCTCGAGATGTGCGAACGGTGCTGTTCCTGGGCAAGCTCGCGGCCGACCATCATCGAAACGACGGCTTTTTCCGACATTTGCGCCAGATCGACGGATCCGACCACGACGCCGTCGCGCATGATTGTGGCGCGCTGGCAGATGCCGAACACCTCGTCCAGCTTGTGCGAGACATAGACGACCGCGACGCCGTCTCGCGCCAGCCCGGCAATGACTTCGGCCAGCCGCTCGAACTCGCTCGGCGTCAGGCTCGATGTCGGCTCGTCCATCGCCACGACGCGTGCCCGATCGAGCAGCGCCCGGGCGATCTCGACGATCTGCCGCTGCACGACCTTCAGGCTGCCGAGCGGGACTGCCGAATCGATGGTCGGATCGAGGGCGGCAAGGGCTTCCGCAGCGCGGCGCTCCTGCTCGCGCCGGGCGACGAAGATGCCGCCGCGCGTCAGCGGATGGCCGAGGAACATGTTCTGGGCGACGCTGAGATGCGGCACCTGCTGCAATTCCTGATGGATCATGGCGACGCCCACGGCGCGCGCCGCGACCGGATTGTTCAGCGCCACCGGCCTGCCGTCGATCAGCACGCTTCCGGCGGTCGGCCTGTAGACCCCCGACAGGATGCGCAGCAGCGTCGATTTGCCGGCGCCGTTCTCACCGAGCAGGCCATGGATTTCGCCGGCGCCGACGGAAAAGGACACATCGCTCAGCGCCCGCACCGCCGGAAACACCTTGGAAATGCCCTCGAATTGCAGCCGCGGGACAGACATTGGTTCTATTCTCCAGGCAAAGGGCGCCAGCCCGGCCGGCACCCGCAGTCCTGCCCTTAATTGCCCGCTGCCGCGTCCTCGAGCAGCGCCTTGCGCACGGCGTCGCCGGCGCCGGAATAGCGGTCGGCATTGTCCTTGGTGATCAGCGCCTGCGGCGTGGCGACGACGCGCGGCAGCTTCTGCCCGGCCACCAGCCGCAGCGCCGATTCCAGCGCCACCTCGCCGGTCAGCACCGGGAAGCTGTCGACGGTGCCGGTCAGTTCGCCGGCGCGGATCGAGGCATAGGCGTCGGAGATGCCGTCGGTGCCGAAGACGGCGACCTTGTCCTGCAGGCCGGCGGCCTTGACCGCCTCGACGATGCCCAGTGCCATGCCGTCATTGTTGGCATAGAAGCCGATCAGGTCGGGGTGCTGCTGCAGGATGTTGCTGGCAGCGTCGTAGGAGGTCTGGCGATCCCAATTGCCGGGCACGCTGGCGACGACCTCGAACTTGCCGGTCTCGGTGATCGTGGCCTTGAAGCCATCCGTGCGCTGGACTGCGGCATAGACGCCGGCCTGGCCTTCGACGATGGCGACCTTGCCGCCGTCCGGCCGGTTCTTGGTGAACCATTTGGCGACGCGCACGCCATTGTCGCGCTGGACATTGCCGACATAGTGCTCGGCCTGCGGGATGACCGCGTCATTGACATTGACCACCGGCACGTTGGCGGCCTTGGCCTGTTCCATGATCGGCTGCAGGTTGGAGTCGGTCTGCGGTGAGACGAGCAGCACGTTGTAGCCTTGCGTGACCAGGCCTTCGGCGATTGTCAGCTGGCCGAGCTGGTCGCCCTCGCTCTGCGCCGCCTGGTAGACGACCGGCACGCCGACGCGATCGCCCAACGACTTGTAGCCCTCACCCAGCGAGCGCCAGTATTCGTTGGTCAGCGTCTTGGAGACGGCGCCCGCCCTGGTGCCGTCGGGCAGCTTGGGCAACGCGCCGAACTTGGCCTCGAGTTGCGACCAGTCGATGCGGTCCTTTTCGGTGTCGGAATTGAGCGGCGCGAGGTCGGTGGAATAGGCGGAGCCGATGGACAGCGCCATCAACGCAGCGGTGGCGGTGGCAAGCAGAAATTTCATGGTCTTTCCTCCCTTGTTGAACGATTTTGAGGCCGAGCCTCAGTTCTCCGGCCCGAGCATGGCTTCCTGGATGATGGCTTGCGACGCGACCGCGTCCTGGCGGTCGATGGCGGTGGACAGGCGATTGTCCTTCTCCAGCCGCTCGACGACGCGCAGCATGCGCTTGACGGTGGCGATGTTGACTTCGCATTCGTGGATCGGATCGAGCCCGGTCATGTCGGGAAATGTGTCGAAGTAGATGGCGCCGGCGTAGCCGTCGCGGCGGATCTGCCTAAGCAGCTCGATCGTCTGCAGCGTATGCACCGCGCCGACCATCAGGCCGTCGTCGCGCTTGGCGTAGCCGTCGTTGAGATGCACGCCCAAGAGCTTGCTGTGGCGCGCCACAAGTGCTGCGGCAAAGGCCGGCTGCTCGTCGGCATAGAGCACATGGGCGAAATCGAGCGTCACGCCGAGATTGGGCAGGCCGATCTCGCGGATCGCTAGCAATGTCGTCGCCGCGTCGGGCATCAGGCTGTAGGAACGCGGTTCGTTGGGCTTGTACTCCAGGCTGATCAGGCAGTCGGGATCATGCGCTGACACTTCACGAATACCATCAATTTCGTGTTGCCATAGCGTCGCATAATCGGCCTGGAAAGCATAGTCGAAGCCATCCTGGCCGAGCCACAGCGTCATCAGATTGGCGCCGGCCTCACGCGCGGCGTCGATGCCGGCCTTGGTCAGGTCGATGGCTTCGCGGCGAACTGCCGGATCCGGATTGGTGAAGGCGCCGAGCTTGAAGGCCGGATTGGAGTAGTAGCGCATGGCGAAACCATTGATGGAAAGCCCGAGATCGCCGAGTTTTTGTGCCATTTCCGCAGGTTTTTCCTCGACATGATCGGGAAAGTTGAGGTCAAGGTCGGTCAGCCCCGCAACTTTCGCCGCACGCGCCGCCATCTGCAGCATGGACGGCTTGCCAACAAGATCCGGCCATTCGGCCTGTGGCCGCGAGGCAAAGGAATTCAGGCGTGTGGCGAAACGATTGGGTGTCATGGATGACCCTTTCTTGGACATAACTTCACATACTATAGTTTATTTGTAAAGTAGGATGTGCCGTTTGATTCAAGACTGGGCGACGGTACAGCGTACATAGAGAGGAGCAGGCGGCCACGAAGAGACGAACTGCTGACGCACGATTTGATCCGCGTTCATGATGCTTTAAGCGCAGTTGTTACCGTTTTCGCAAAAACGGTAACAACTCAATGATGGCCGTGGCAGCGAAGTTGTGTTATTACCCTTTTCGCAAAAACGGTAACAACGCCCATGCAGCAAATACCCCACACATACCAGACGCTCTATTCCGAGTTGGCGCAGCGGTCGCTGGACGCCGCGTTTTCGACGGAATTCAACATCGGCGGCCGCTTTGTCACAGCCGAGGTGAAAGGCCGCCGCTACTGGTATCTCGACCTACCTAGCCCTGACGGCGGCAAAACACGCAGATATGTCGGCCCCGTCGACGATCCTGAAATCACCAGGAGGGTCGAAAACTTCAAAGACCTGAAAGCCGACATCAAAGAGCGGCGAAAACTGGTTTCGACACTCGTTCGCGAAGCCTACCTGCCACGGCCGGAAAGGAAGACCGGCGACATTGTCCAGGCACTCGCCGAAGCTGGCTTCTTCAGACTTCGTGGCGTCCTGGTCGGTACCGTCGCCTACCAATGCTATCCAGCCGTCCTTGGCGTTCGCCTACCTAGCACGTCAATGGTCACCGGCGATGCCGATTTTGCGCAGTTTCATTCGATCTCGACAGCCGTCGATGACAAAATGCCACCCGTGCTCGATACGCTGAGGCAAGTCGACCCGACATTCCGAGAGATTCCGCACCAGGCTGATGGCCGCTTCACGACGCAATACTCGTCTCGCTCCGGATACAGGGTCGAATTCCTGACTCCGAACACCGGTTCGGCCGACTACGAGGGTCATCCTACAACCATGCCCGCGCTTGGTGGCGCGTCGGCGCAGCCCCTGCGCTTTCTCGATTTCCTGATATACGAACCGATCCGGGCCGTTCTCCTGCACGGCGCCGGCGTGCCGGTGAACGTGCCTTCGCCCGAACGGTACGCGATCCATAAGCTCATCATCGCCAGCCGCCGCCGGACGGACAACGACGGCACCGCCAAGAGCCGCAAGGACAAGATGCAGGCTGCAACCATCATGGAAGCCATGATCGAACAACGGCAGTCGGAAGATCTGGCCGATGCTTTCATGGAGGCATATGGCCGCGGTGCGGCCTGGAAGGAAGCCATACGCCAGACACTGTCCCAGATTGACCACGGCACGCGCGAAACCGTCCTGCCGGCGCTGGCCCGCGCTATTCGAAAGCTGGAAAGAGATCCTAGCGAATTCCACCTTGAAGACGTGGCGGCCGCACCGAAGCCGTAGGGCCTGCGCATAAAGGTTCCGGGCGGGCGCTGCTGATCGTAACCCTGTACAACCGCTGGCCGCCCTTGCGTCTTGCGCGCCAATTGATCATCCTCGCCGCAGTTGCACCGCGGCCGGGGGGTTCGCACATGCCGACGCTTTATGCGCTGAAACCGGCCTTCCAGGCCAGGCTGCGGCCGCTCGCCGACCGGCTGGCCGCGGCCGGCGTCACCGCCAACCAAATCACGCTGCTGGCTGCCGCCCTGTCGGTTGCCACCGGCGTTGTGGTCGCAGCCCTTGCCGGCCATCGCGCGGTCTTGCTGCTGATGCCGGTGGTGCTGTTTACGCGCATGGCGCTCAACGCCATCGACGGCATGCTTGCGCGCGAACATGGCCAGGCTTCAAAACTCGGCATGTATCTCAACGAACTCTGCGACGCCGTCTCCGACCTGGCGCTGATCCTGGCCTTTGCCGCTCTCTTCCCTGCCTGGGGGGTCGTCGCCTTTGCCGTCACAGCAATGCTTGTGGAGTTCGCCGGCGTGCTCGGCATCGCGGCAGGCACCGGGCGCAATTATGCCGGGCCGTTCGGCAAGAGCGACCGGGCGCTGGCGCTCGGCATCGTCGCCGTCCTCGTCGCCTGCGGCCTCTGGGTGGAAGCCATCACGCCGTTCGTGTTTCCGGCGATGGCTACACTCTCGCTGGTGACCGCCATCAACCGGATACGCAGCGGCCTTAACGGGAGCGGCGACTGAAATTGCGGTCGCATCCGCCTGGGGAAAAAAAATGCTTCACGAACCGACGATTGCTGCTTCCGCAGTTGAGCAGCGGGTGGCGCAGGAGCGCAGCTTCCGCAGCCATGACGGCACCGAGATCTTCTACCGCTACTGGCCGGCGGTCGGGCAACCCGCCAGGGGCGCGATTGTGCTGTTCCACCGCGGCCACGAGCATGGCGGCCGCATGGCGCATCTGGTCGACGAACTCGATATGCCCGGCCATGCCTTCTACGCCTGGGACGCGCGCGGCAATGGCCGCTCGGCCGGCGAGCGCGGCTATGCGCCGTCTTTTGCCGCACTTGTGCGCGACATGGATTGTGTGGTGCGCGAGATCGGCAGAGACGGTTTTTCCCAGCGCGACATCGCGCTGATCGCGCAATCTTTCGGCGCGGTGCTCGCCGCCGCCTGGGTGCATGATTATGCACCGCAGATTCGCGCCTTGGTACTGGCTTCGCCGGCCTTCTCGGTCAAGCTCTACGTGCCTCTCGCCAAGCAAGGCATTGCGCTGTGGCAGAAGATCAAGGGCCGCTTCTTCGTCAATTCCTACGTCAAGGCCAAGTTCCTGACGCATGACCCCGAGCGCATCGCCTCCTTCGAGGCCGATCCGCTGATCACGCGGCCGATCGCTTCCAACATCCTGGTCGAGCTCTACGACCACGCGGCGCGCATCGTCTCGGATGCCCGCGCCATCACCGTGCCGACGCAATTGCTGATCTCCGGCAGCGACTGGGTTGTGCGGCATGGACCGCAGCACGAATTCTTCGTCAATCTCGCCAGCCCGGCCAAGCAGCGGCATGTGCTGCCGGGCTTCTTCCACGACACGCTGGGCGAGCGCGACCGCCGCAAGGCACTCGACCTGATCAAGCCGTTCCTCGAAAGACAGTTCTCGACGCCACAGAAGCCGGTCGACCTGACCGCGGCCGACCGCGCTGGCTACACACGCGACGAGGCCGACCGGCTGGCCTCGCCGCTCGCTTTGCTGTCACCGAAAGGCCTCTACTGGGCAATGAGCCGCGCCTCGATCCGCGCGGGCGCCTGGCTGTCGTCAGGCATGAAGACCGGGATAGCCACCGGCTTCGATTCCGGCTCGACCCTCGACTATGTCTACGAGAACCAGGCGCGGGGCGCCTGTCCGCTCGGCCGCATGATCGATCGCACCTTTCTCGACGCCATCGGCTGGCGCGGCATCCGCCAGCGCAAGCTGCATCTCGAAGAGCTGATCGGCAGCGCCACCGGGACGCTGAAGGCTGCCGGCCGCACGGTCCATATCGTCGATATCGCTGCCGGCCACGGCCGCTACGTGCTCGATGCCGTTGCCAAATGCGCCGAGCCGCCGGCCAGCGTGCGGCTGCAGGATTTCTCCGAGCTCAACGTTTCGCTCGGCTACAAGCTGATCGCCGAGCGGCACCTGCCAACCAGCGTATCGTTCCACCAGGCCGACGCCTTCGACGCCGAGATGCTTGCCGGGCTCGATCCGGCGCCGGACCTCGCCATCGTCTCCGGGCTTTACGAATTGTTTGCCGACAACGCCATGATCATCCGCTCGCTCGGCGGGCTGGCCAGGGCGATGCAGCCCGGCAGCCTGCTTGTCTACACCAACCAGCCCTGGCATCCGCAGCTCGAAATGATCGCGCGCAGCCTGACCTCGCATCGCGGCGGCCAGGCCTGGGTAATGCGCCGGCGCACGCAAGGCGAGATGGACCAGCTGGTGGCGGCGGCCGGCTTCGAGAAGCTCGACCAGCGCATCGACCTGTGGGGCATCTTCACCGTATCGGTCGCGCGGCGCGTCTGAGCATGGTCTTGCCTGTCCTTGGCCCTGCCGCCCTTTCTGCCCCTGCGCGCGAGCCGTACGCCGGCATCGTGCTGCGCGCGGCGTTGTGGCTCGCATTCCTGGCGCCGTTCTTCTACGCGAGCTACGGCTTCGCCAACTGGCTGGCATCGCAGCGCGACGATGTCGGCAGCATCGTCTTCACCTGGGAGCGCGACATCCCGTTCATCGCCTGGACGATCGTGCCCTACTGGTCGATCAACCTGTTCTACGGCCTGTCGCTGCTGCTCAACGATACCAAGCGCGGCGTCGATCGTCTCGCCGGCCGCTATCTCACGGCGCAGATCGTCGCCGTCGCCTGTTTCATCCTGTTCCCGCTGACGGCGACCTTTGTGCGGCCGCAGACATCGGGCCTGCCAGGCTTCATGTTCGCGGTGCTCGGCGGCTTCGACAAGCCGTTCAACCAGGCGCCGTCGCTGCACATCGCGCTGCTGGTCATCATCTGGGATCATTGGCGCGATCGGCTGAAAAGCATGGCCGGCGTCGTCTGGCATGCCTGGTGTCTGCTGATCGGCGCCTCGGTGCTGACGACGTGGCAGCACCATGTCATCGATATCCCTACCGGCGCTTTGCTCGGCTTTTTCGCCTTGTGGCTGTTTCCGCGCCACGGCGAATTGCCGTTCGCCGGCTTCCGGCTGACCGCTGACGCCGGCGCGCGGCGGCTGGCGCTGTTCTACGCGCTGGTCGCAGCGCTGGCGCTGGCCGGCGCCGCTGCCGGCGCCTTCGTTTCGGCGCTGTGGCTCATCCTGCTGTGGCCGGCGCTGGCGCTGGCCATCGTTGCCTTCGCCTATGCCGGAGCCGGCGCCAAAGTGTTCCAGAAAACGGCCGACGGCAGCGTCTCGCTGGCCAGCCGTGTCTTGCTGCTGCCCCACCGGCTTGGCGCCAGGATCAATGCATGGATATGGACGCGCAAGCTGCCGCCGCATGTCGCCATTGGCGACGGTGTCTTCCTCGGCCGCTTTCCCACCGTCGCCGAGGCTGGCGCATTCGGCACGGTGATCGACCTTGCCGGCGAGTTGGAGCGGCCGCGCGGCGTCGCCTGCCGCTGGACGGCTGTCGCCATGGTCGATCTTTTGCCGCCCTCGCCCGAGGCGCAGGCGCAGGCGGTGGCGGCGATCGAGGACGCGCGCCGCCACGGCACTGTGCTTGTCTGCTGTGCGCTCGGCTTCCAGCGCAGCGCCGGCGCCGTCGCCGCCTGGCTGGTTGCCACCGGCCGCGCCGACACGCTGGCGCAAGCGCGAACCAAGCTCGCCACCGCGGGCCGGCCGGTGCATCTTCACGTGGACCAGCCGGCATGAGGGCCCATCGAGACAAGGCCGAAGCGTTCGCCGCCGGGCTGATGACGCAGGCGGTGTGGCCGCTGTTTTTTGTGCTGGCCGCGTTGGCGGCCGCGCCGGTCATTGCCGTGGCGGCGCAGCCGCAGGCGACCACGCTGGCGGCAGCGGCCTGGCTGGTCGCGGCAGCGAGCGGCGTGGTCACTCTCGCCGTCTCGGCCCTGCTTGGCTTCGACGCACTGCTGTTCTGGCTGATGGCCAGCCACATCAGCGAGGCCGCCGGCGGTGCCTCGGTCGACGACGTGCTGGCGCGCATGCGCGTAAAACCGGCCGCAGCCGGCATCCGCTCGCTCGACCGGCGCATCGCGGGCACGCAACGCCTGCTGATGAAGCAGCGCATCGCGCTCGGCCTGTTCGTGGCGGCGTCGCTCGTCGCCTTGTCTTTCTGAGCCCGACGATGAGCACGTTCGGCACAAGGAGCTTCACCCTGCTGCAGACCGTGACCTCGGTCGGCCTGTCGGCGCTGGCCTGGGCGGTGACGGGCGTGCGGCCGATCTGGAACGGCAGCCAGCCGTCGAACGGGCAGCGCATCTACTTCGCCAATCATGCCAGCCACGGCGACTTCATCCTGCTGTCGGCCTGCCTCAGCGAGAAGCAGCGCGCCCGCACCCATGCGGTGGCAGCCGCCGACTATTGGGGAAAATCACGGCTGCGCCGGTTCATCGCGCAGGACATGCTGTCCTCGGTGCTCATCCACCGGCAGTGGACCGATGAAGCGCAGAATCCGATCTCGATCATGCTGTCGGTGCTCGACGAGGGTCATTCGCTGATCATCTTCCCCGAGGGCACGCGCAACATGACCGACCAGCCGCTGCTGCCGTTCCGCTCCGGCCTCTACAATCTGTCGATGGCGCGGCCCGACGTCGAACTCATCCCGTGCTGGATCGAGAACATGTCGCGGGTGCTGCCCAAGGGCCAGTTCGTGCCGGTGCCGCTGCTCTGCCGCGTCGTCTTCGGCGCGCCGATCGCCATTGCGCCCGGCGAGGAACGCCGCGCCTTTCTCGAGCGCGCCCGCCAAACACTGCTGGCGCTGAACCCCCGCCCGCCAACGCATGATGCGGAAAAGTGGAATCCGGTTTTCCGAAAAACATCATGCGACGAAAACAGCGTCGAGCCCAAACAGCGTAGAGCCCAAAGAGCTGGAGATCGTGGCGGATCCGGTATCCGGCACGATGCTGCAAGTCACGATGCTCCAAGAGACGACTAGAACAACATGCCAATGCACGAGACCCTTATCATGGTTGTCGGCCTAACTGCGGTGCTGACCACGGCAAGCCTGGTCGCCGGCATCCTGTCGTGGCGCGCGCCGAAGCCGCTGTCCTCGACGCTGGTCAATCTCAACCAGCGCATCAACGCCTGGTGGGTGATGGTGGTGGCGATCACCGTTGCCTTCTTCTTTGGCCGCGCCGGCATGACCATCCTGTTCGCGCTGATCTCGTTTGCCGCACTGCGCGAATTCGTGACGCTGACGCACAGCCGTCGCAGCGACCATTGGGTGCTGCTCGGCATGTTCGGCATCATCATCCCGTTCCAGTACTGGCTGGTGTGGACTGCCTGGTACGGGCTGTTCACCATCTTCATCCCGGTCTACTGTTTCCTGCTGATGCCGGCGATCACCGCGCTGCACGGCGACACCGAGCGCTTTCTCGAGCGCATCTCGGCGCAGCAATGGGCGGTCATGATCTCGGTCTACTGCGTCAGCCACGTGCCGGCGCTGCTGACGCTCGACGTGCCCGGCTTCGAAGGCCGCAACTTGTTGCTGGTCGCTTTCCTGATCATCACCGTGCAAGGCAGCGACGTGCTGCAATACATCTTCGGCAAGCTGTTCGGCAGGCACCTGATGTCGCCGAAGGTTTCGCCGTCGAAGACCTGGGAAGGGCTGGTCGGCGGGCTGGCGACGTCGAGCCTGCTTGGCGCGCTGCTGTCGTTCCTGACGCCGTTTCCGCCGCTGCAGGCGGCGGGTGTCGCCTTCATCGCCTGCCTGATGGGCTTCCTCGGCGGGCTGGTCGCCTCCGCCATAAAGCGCGACCAGGGGGTAAAGGACTGGGGCCATCTGATCGAGGGCCATGGCGGCATGATGGACCGCGCCGACAGCCTGGTCTTCGCCGCCCCGGTTTTCTTTCACACGGTGCGCTATTTCTGGACGTGAGAGCGAGCTACGACCTCAGAGGCTGTTTCGAAAGTCGCTCCGGCGAGTCATATGGTGGTGGTTTCGAGAACCGGGGCGCAGCGGACATTAGAGCGCCGCGCGTCCATTGGACGCGCAAAGGACGCTCTAACACTTTGGTTGGCGCATGATCCTTTCCGGAAACCGAAGGTTTCCGGGGTCATGCGCTGGTCCGTGAGCACCGGAAGCGCAGAAAACGCCATCAGATGGCCGCCGGAGTAGAGTTTCCAAACGGTCTCTTACTTTGCAGCGGCAAGCGGCGCCTTCCTGGCCGGGCGCGGCCGGCGGCGCATGCGGCGCTTGGCAGCGAGTTTCAGCGCCACCGGCGGATCGGTCGACAACGCGCCCAGAACGGCTTCGACCATGCCAAACGCCACAAAATCGGCGTTGAGGTCATTGGCCATTTCGACGGCTGCCACTTTATCGTCGCCGTCATTCGACCAGAACACGATCCCTACCCGCAGCGCCGACTTGGCACGTTTCAGCCGACGAACAAGGAAACGGGCGTGCTTGACTGAGTCACGGTTCAGGAATCCGACCACAACGGTATCGACCGCGTCGAGCTCGAGCCGGCGAATGCCAGTCGGATCCATATCGGCAAAGCTCGCCTTCGAGACCGTTGCCCCTTGCACTTCGAGCACCTGCGCCAGCATTGCGGCGGCGGCATCGTCGAGTTCGCCGCGGCCGCCGGCACACAGCACCGACATGTCCGTGCCATCCGGCAGCTCAGTGTCGTCCTCGCCCTCCGCTTGGGCCTGCTTGTCCCTGTCCTTGTACTTGTCCGCCGTGGCAGGCTCGACTGTGGCCGGATCATCGTCCTCCTCTGCTTCCTCCCGTGCGCTGTCGTCGAGGTTCGCCACCAGCATCAGCGCGCTGGCCGCCACCCGCCGTCTTTGCTCATCGCCCATGACGCCGCGCACACGATCCTGCTCGCCGAGCAGCAGCGCGGCAATGGCGACCTTGTCATAGAATTCGAACAGGTATTTTTCCTCCAGCATCTCCTCGGCGTGATCCGTGGCTTCCTCTGGATCGCCGGCCAGCAGCCGTTGGTAGAGCCGGGCGTGGGGTTCGAGCACCGGTTCGTTGCCGAACAGGACGTCGAGGAATTCGAACTGCGGCACGTGCCTGCCGAGCACGACGAGGCAGACTGTGAGCGGCGTCGACAGGACCAGGCCCAGCGGGCCCCACAGCCAGGTCCAGAAGATCGCCGCGACGATGATGGCCAATGGCGAAAGCCCCGTTCGTGAACCGTAGAGCCACGGTTCGACGACGTTGCCGGTGATCATTTCCATGGCCACGAACAGCCCGGCGGTCCACAGTACGAGCGACCAGCCGGGCGCCACGGCAAGCGCCAGGAACAGCGGCAGCAGCGCACCAATGATCGGGCCGATATAGGGAACAAAGCGCAGCGCCAGCGCCAGCAATCCCCACAGCAGTGCATTGGGTATGCCGAGTACCCAAAGCCCTGCTGTAACCGGTATGGCATAGACGATATTCACGACCAATTGCATGAGCAGATATCGGCCGACCCGCTTGCCCGCTTCCTGGAGCGCCTCGGTGGTCCGATGAAGGTCGCCGTAGCCGACGAGGCGTATGAAACGATCGCGCAGGTCCTCGCGCTCAAGCAGCATGAATATGACGACGACGACGATCAGGCCGGCCGATGCCAGCGGGCTGATCAGCGGGCCGATCAGGTTCTGCAGAACCTGAATCGGCCTTTCGCGTGCGATGATCTCGACTGGCACCGGCTCGCGCCGTGGCTGATCCGCGGCGGGCGGTGAGGTTTCCTGCCTGTCGAGTTCCTGGCCAACGCGTTCGATCGCCTCGCTCAGCCTGGCGATGACGCCGCCGCCGACGCCGGTCTCCTTCAGGGACCGGACTTTGGTCAGGATATTTGACTGGTAAAGCGGGATGTTCTGCGCCAGTTCGCTGACCTGCGTGGCGACAATGAAGGAGAACAGCGCAAGGACGGTGAATGCGCCCAGCACACTGGCGATGACCGCAGGAAGACGCGGAATGCCGACCCGTTTGAGTGCCGAAACCAAGGGTGCAAGCGCAAAGGTCAGCAACAGAGCGATTGCGATCGGCAGGAAAACCTCGCGCCCGAAATACAGGGCCGCAACCGCCGCCACGACGGTCGCGACGGTGGGCAGCGACATGCGCGGCAGGGCCATGGCAGCGGAAACAACGCCCACCAGCCCGGGCTCCGACGGATGCATGCCGTTTCGCCGATTGGCCGCCACTTGATGCCTCCATCCCGCCATGGCCATGATCAGGCATATTGAGCCGGCATGCAACGTCCCCACCTTCGTGCCAGCGAGCGCCGCGCGAGCGACAAGCGGTCTTCGTCTCTCGCTTAGCCCGGGGGTCAGACGGCCCGGTGTCAGGCGGAATAGCTCAGCCAATGACGATCGAACACGTCGACGATGGCGCGGAACTCGGCCGGCGGGATCTGGCTGGCGCCGCCGTCGCTGTCTCCGACGAGGAATTGCGCCAGCTGCCGGTCAACCGCTTCCGTCTGCTCGACGGACAGGCCAAGCGATGCCAGATCGGCGGCGATCGATCCGTCGGGCGGCAGATATCCGCCCCATGGCCGGGGCGCCGGATTGCGCAAGCGGACCATCAGGATCCGGGTCAGCGACGGCTGCGGCTCCGGGCCGATGATGGTGGTGCCGCACAAATAACCGCCAAGCACGCTTCCCGGCCGCGAGTGCGGAAACAGGCACAAGAAGAATTGCGCTTCGCCGCTGGCTTCCTTCAGATGCGCATAAAGCCCGCGTTTTGCCGACGTCATCTGCCCACCGAGCAGCAGCTGCCCGGTCGGCAAGGCCTCGCGATAGGCGGCGGTCAGGCCGTTCGCCCCCGGCCCGACCTCAATCGACAGGATGCCCCTGATCAGCTGGCCGCGATAATAGGGCGACAAGGCGCGCGAATAACAGGCGTAGGTTCCGGCAAGGGCCAATCCAAGGCTTCGCTCCTCATGCCCGGCAGCGGTTTCGAAATGCGCATTGGCGCGGCGCTCCAGTTCGGCCCTGTCGATGCCGTGGCGGGCACAGATCGCCGCGGTAAAACCTGGCAGGTCGCTCTCGGCGATCCAGGCGCCGGTCTGCTCCAGCTTGAGCAGCTTCGTCCAGTCGTCGTAAACGCTGAACTCGCGTGGCTGGGAGCGCCCCTGCAGCCATTTATCGGCGCGGCCGAGGTCGAACGCCGTCTTCGGGTTGACGCCCCGGAACGCCGCCGCAAGGTCCTTGCGGGTGACGGTCCCCAGCACGGCCGCGGTCAGCCGCAATTTCTGCGCGATATGCTGTGCCATCCTACCCGCCCCTTATGCCGCCGCGAGGATAGCACGCGCCGGCACCTGCTCACACTATACTTTTCCACAAGCTAATATTCCAGAAATTCCGGAGAATTCCACGTCCTTCCACACGGCGGCCGTGTTCGGGCCGGCGGCCGCGGTTAACCTTACGTTAACCATGGAGGGACCTCGTCATGAAACTTGCCCTGTCTGCACTTCTTGCCGTGCTCGCGCTGTCGCAAGCCGTGGAGGCCAAGACGAAAGCCGTTGCCACCGATACCAAAGCGGCGACTGCCGAGAAAAACCGGCCGCCGCTCGACAACAAGTCCACCAGCGGGATCACGTCGTCTGATGCGACGGCGGCGCCAGCCGACAACAATGGATCCAGTCTGTATCCGCCGGCGATCTATTTCAATTTCTAGAGTCCCTCCATCCGTTGTGGGGCTCAATCTTTAACCGGCCGTACGCCGCTTGCGGTGTCCGCGATCGACGGGTCCGCATTTCGACAGGTCACCTTTTCGACAAGTCACTTGTTCGACAGGCCACTTGATCGACAGGCTTAGCCGGCGGCGCGCCAACCTATAATCCTCCACGTTCCCGTGAAGTCGGCTTCAACCACGAGGCATCGCCGACTTCGACGGGCGATGCGGCCACTTGACATGAGCAGCGCGGGTGCCCTGCCCGCTTCACGCGCCAGAGATGGCACAGTTTGCCACCACGCTTGACCTTGCCGCCATCCGCCGGATAGTCCGTTGTCCGGCTTCGATGAAAGACCCTGATATGACGGACGCGATCGTAAGAGACAGCAACGGCACCCAGTTGAACGAGGGCGATTCCGTCACCCTGATCAAGGATTTGAAGGTCAAGGGCACGTCGGAGACGATCAAGCGCGGCACGCTGGTCAAGAACATCCGCCTCACCGGCAATCCCGGTGAGATCGATTGCAGCACTAAGCAGGTCAAGGGCTTGGTGCTGAAGACCGAGTTCCTGAAAAAGGCGTAATCGCGCCCGGCACTCGGTGCGTAACCGGCCGCCCCGGAGCCACTCCTTGAAAGCCGCCGAAAGTGCGATATATCAATGACTAAGCGTGCGTTGCACGCGACGTAGTGCTTTGGTCAAGCTTCATCTGTGGAGGTTGTCATGGCAAACGATCTGATGGAAGGAAAGAAGCCTCAGGATTGGATCAACCTGATCCTAGCGGCATGCCTGTTCATCTCACCTTGGGTTGTCGGCTTCGCTGCTGAAACCACTGCTGCCTGGAACGCCTGGATTGCCGCGATCTTGCTCGGCGCCCTGGCTCTCGCGGCGCTTTCAGTATTCGCCGAATGGGAAGAGTGGGTGAACCTTGTCGTCGGGCTCTGGCTGATCGCCTCGCCCTGGCTGCTCGGCTTCGTGGCAAACGCCAACGCAATGGCGACCCACGTTGTCCTCGGCGTGCTGGTGGTTGCGGCATCGGCCTGGGCAGTCTGGGACTCCCGTCATCATCCGCCAGCGCATGCGTGATCGGTGACAACTGATGCATGTCGCCCAAAAGCATGCCCTCGGACCTGACCGAGGGCGCGTAGCGGTTTGGGGTAACGACAGGCACAGAAACAAAGACTTAAAGCGCGTCGATTTCCTTTCGAAGGCGAGGCGCTTTAAGGGGAGGAGCGCGGCGCGCGAGCGGCGGGCTCCTTCTAAAGCCTGAGATCGGGCCCGCTAGAGTATTTTTGCAGCCTGGTGGAATCATTTGGCGTTGCAGAAATGCGGCTAAAACGAACAGACAGAGCGGACGCCAGTCAATTTCGCACGCCTCCCGCCCGCCGTATCCCGGCCAAATTGTCTTTTTGTGCTCCAAAATCCCGCCGCCCAAAATCCGCCGCCGCGGATGCGGATGGCAGCGCTGGCGCGGCGTTCGCTTGGGACACGCCGACGAGCATGCCGCGCTGCACCCGGCAAACTTCCACTTATGTTGCACTGCGTTAGATTTGTTGCATTGCAATATCAATGCATTGCGTCGAGTCTTCGCACGGGTGGCTTTTCAACGACTTCGCGAGGTTTTGCCGTGTCAGCATCGTTTCGGCCTGATATCGAAGGGCTGCGTGCGTTAGCGGTGTCCGGCGTCGTCGCGTTCCATTTTGGTCTGTCGGACCTGCCCGGCGGCTTCACTGGCGTCGACATCTTCTTCGTCATCTCCGGCTACCTGATCACCGGCCAGTTGCTGCGGGAAATCGCCGAGGACGGCAGGCTGGACCTGTGGCGGTTCTATGCAAGGCGCGCCCGGCGCCTGCTGCCGGCCTCGCTGTTCGTTATCTTCGCCACGCTGGTCGCCGGCTACTTCATCCTGTCGCCGGACGAACAGTCGCTCTATTCGAAAGGCGCCATGTTCGCCTCGGCCTATGCGATCAATTTCTGGCTGATACGCTGGTCGTTCGACTATTTCGCCCCCGACGCGGCGAACAACCCCTTCATCCACTTCTGGTCGCTCTCGGTCGAGGAGCAGTTTTATTTCGTATGGCCGGGGCTGCTTCTGCTGGCGGCATGGCTGCGCCCGGGCAAGCGCACGGCGATCCTGGTGATCGGCCTCACCGGCGCGGTGTCGTTCGCCGTCTGCGCCTGGCTCACCACTGTGGCGCAGCCCTGGGCCTTCTATTTCTCGCCGCTCAGGGCCTGGGAGTTCGCCGCCGGCGGTCTGGCGACGATGGCGCCGGCAAAATTCTGGCGAGAGCGCCCGCAACTGGGCGCAGCACTGGCATGGCTTGGCCTGGCGCTGATCGCCGGTGCCTATCTGACCTTCAGCGAGCAGGACACCCCCTTCCCCGGCTTCGCGGCGGTGGTGCCGGTGGCCGGCACCGTGCTCCTTTTGCTCAGCGGCTCCGGCAATGTCCAAAGAGGGCCGAGCGCCATGCTGGCGCTGCCGCCCATGCAATGGCTGGGGAAACTTTCCTACTCGCTCTATCTCTGGCACTGGCCGGTCATCGTCTATGCGACGATGATGGTGCCCGACCTGTCCTGGCCCGGGCGGCTTGCCTGCGCGGCATTGACGCTGGCGCTGTCGCTCTTCACCTATAATTTCATCGAAAACCCGATCCGTCGCAATGGCTGGCTGATGGCGAACGCGGCGCGCGCACTAATCCCCGCCGCAATGCTGACCGGCGCCGGCGTCGTGGCGACTTACGCCAATGCGCGCCTTGCCGTGGACGGCCTCGACCCCTCGCAACGCATCATTGCCGAAACTGCCGCGCAGCCCTCCACCGCGCGCGCCAAGGTAGGCTGCGTTGTCGACTACGAGACCGTGACGCCGAAGGCCTGTGAGTTCGGCGCCAAGAATGCCGAGCACTCGATCGCGCTGTTCGGCGATTCGCATGCCGATCACTGGTCGACGCCGCTGATCGAGGCGGCGAAGAGAAACGACTACAAGGTCGTCACCTGGCTCAAAGCCGCCTGCCGGGCGTCGCGGCTGACGGTCTGGAGCTCGAAGCTGAAGCGCGACTACACCGAGTGCGATCAATGGCGCGAGCAATCGATCAAGGAGATCATCGCCCTGCGCCCGAGCCTGGTGGTGATCTCGGAGATCTCGCTGACCAGTTCGCGCAAACTGTCGCCCGATGCCCGGCAATCCGAAAGCCTCGATCAGGACTGGCAGGGCGGCCTGCGCGCAACGCTGGAGGCGTTCAGCCAGGCCGGGCTGAAAGTCGCTTTCATCCGCGATGTGCCGTTCAACACCCTGTTTGTCGACACCTGCGTGGCCCGCGCGCTGTGGCGTGGACAGACGCCATCGGTATGTGACGCGCCGCGAACCGACGCCGCCAACGACGCCATGGCCGCGGTGGAGCGTGACATCGTGCGCGCCGTCCCCAACGCGACCTACATCGACATGACCGACCGGTTCTGCGACGCCAAAACCTGCCATGTCTTCATCGACGGCAAGCTGGCCTATCGCGACCGCCACCACATGGCGACGCCCTTTGCGCAAACGCTGGAGCCGACGGTCGAGCGCGCGCTGTTCTCGACCGGGGCGGCCGGGAAGTAAGGCGCGCAAGACGCGCCTTTCACCAGCGTCTCGGTGCAGTCTCAGTGCTCGCAGTCTCAGTGCCCCCAGTCTCAGTGCAAGCCAAACTCGCGCAGCAGTTCTTCGCGGTAGCGCACGAACCGGCTCTCGCTGCGATCGCGGGGGCGCGGCAGTTCAACCTCGACCAGCCGCGCTGTGCCGCCCTTCTCCTTGGGCAGGATCAGCACCCTGTCGGCGAGATAGATCGCTTCTTCCAGATCATGGGTAACCATGACCATGGTGACGTTCTCCTCGCTCCAGATGCGCGCCAGTTCCTCCTGCATGCCGATCTTGGTCATGGCGTCGAGCGCGCCTAGCGGCTCGTCGAGCAGCAGGATTTCAGGTTGCACGGTCAAGGCCCGGGCAATGCCGACGCGCTGTGCCATGCCGCCCGAAAGCTGCCTGGGATAGGCATCGCTGAATTCGGCCAGGCCGACGAGCGCGGTATAGAAGCGGGCCTTGTCCTCGGCCTCCGCCTTGGGCACGCCCCGCACCTCGAGGCCAAAGGCGACGTTGCCGAGCACCGTCAGCCAGGGCAGCAGGCGCGGTTCCTGGAAGATGACCGCGCGCTCGGCGCCGACGCCATGGACCGGCCTGCCGTCTATCGCGACACCGCCGCTGTCGGCGGCCTCAAGACCGGCAAGGATGCGCAGCAGCGTGGTCTTGCCCGATCCGCTGGCGCCGACGATGACGAGACATTCGCCGGAGCGGATATCGAGGTTGAGCGCCCTCAGCACGGCAAGCGGGCGCCCGCCGAGGGTGAAGGATTTGGAGAGGTCGCGTATCGTGACCTCGCCGCCGCTTGTGCTGGCCATGGCCGTCTCCCGATCAATTGGTTTTCGTTTCGCCGCGCCCGTAAAGAATATCCGCGGCTTTCAGCCTGCCCTTGGGCAGCCGGCCGTCGCGCTCGAGCACGCCGACCCAGAAGTCTATGTCGCGGTCGTCGACCTTCGCCCCTTCGCGCAGGCCGAAGCCGGTCCAGTAGCGCGCCAGCTCGCCATTTTCGCCGCGTTTATCGAAAATCTCCGCAAGCACCTTGCGCGCCTCGTTCGGATTCTGGCGCGACCAGTCGGCGGCGCGGGTCGACTGTTCGACGAAATTGCGGGCGCCGTCCGGATGCGCTGCGATGAAGTCGCGGCGCAGGACAATGAAGCCGCCGGCCAGTTCGCCCAGCACGTCGGTGTCGTTGAACACGCCGCGCACACCGCCCTTGTCGACCAGCGCGCCGGCAAACGTCGCCTGCCAGTAGCCCAGTGCCGCGATATCGACCTGGCGTGACCGCAAGGTCTGTTCAAGCTGCGGCCCGGGCACGACGACGAGGTTGGCGGCATCAGGCGGCAGGCCGACGCCGTGCAGCGCCTCGCGCACCGTATAGTCGAGATGGGCGCCGAGCGTGTTGACCGCAATGGTCTTGCCGGCGATGTCGGCAATCGATTTGATCGGACTGTCTTCCAGCACGTAGAAGACGCTGCGCACTTGGCCGTTGATGCCGTTGCTTGGATAGGCAGCGACGAAGTCGTTGCCGCCGGAGATCGAATTGATCACCGCAGCGGTTGCGGCCGAGCCGAGATCGACGCTGCCGGATGCGAGCGCGAACAGCGATTCCGGGCCGCCGCCGGAGTAGCCGACATTCTCAAGCTTGACGCCGACGTCCTTGAAATAGCCGAGCGCGTCCGCCAGCTCATGCGGCGAGATGCTGCCGCGGCTGGCGAGGTAGCGTAACGTGACCGGCGCGACTTGCGCAACGGCGAAGCGAGGCAGGCCGGTGGCGATGATGCCGGCGGCAAAGGGAGCGCCCGCAAGCAGGGAACGGCGAGTGATTGGCATGGTCCGGACTTTCGTGTTGGAGGATGGGGCCTGTTGGAGAGGATGGTTGAAAGCTGGTCAGTCGATGGGATTGCTCCAGCGGCAGAGCCGCCGCTGCAGGCTGACCAGCGCCTGGTTGGCGATCAGGCCGAGGCCGGCAAGGATGACGATCGCTGCAAACATCAGCGGGATCTGGAAGTTGTACTGCGCGTTCATCACCTGGAAGCCGATGCCCTTGTTGGCGCCGATCATTTCGGATGCGATCAGCAACAAGAGCGCCGTGGTCGCACTCAGCCTCAAGCCGACGAAGATCGAAGGGACGGCCCCCGGAAGCACGACCCGGCGAAATGCGGTGAGCCGCGTGGCGCCGTAGACCCGGGCCATCTCGAGCAGTTTCGGATCGACTTGCTTGACGCCGCTGATGGTGTTGAGCAGCAGCGGAAACAGCGTCGCCCAGAAGATGACGAAGACCTTTGATGCCTCCCCCAGCCCGAGCAGCAGGATGAACACCGGATAGAGCGCCAGCGCCGAGGTCTGCCGGAAAACCTGCAGGATCGGGTCAAGCGCGGTTTCGACGGCGCGCACCTGGCCCATGAACAGACCAAGCGGGATGGCAACCGCCACCGCCGCCGCGAAGGCGAGGCCGGCGCGCTGCAGGCTAATGGCGATGTCGCCAAGCAAGGTGCCGCCGGCCAGACCATCCCACAGTGCGGAGACGATCGTGTCGACCGGCGGCAGCACCGCGGCGTTGACCCATCCCGCGCTGCTCGACACCTGCCAGATCGCGAGGAAGCCGATCAGGATGCCGTAGCGGGACAGGAAGCGGATCACAGTGCGGTTGGCCAGGCGCGGGAAATCGGCGCCAAGGCCGGTTCTGCCGTCATGTGCATCGATCGTCACCCGCTGCTCGATGTGTTGCAAACTCATCGTCTTGCCCTTTGCTTCAAGAGAATCTATTCGGCGGCCACACCTTGGAGCGGGCGGCGGTCCAGGGGTTTTCCGGCCGCCTGAGGCCGAGATTCTCGCGCAGCGTCCTGCCCTCGTAGGCGGTGCGGAACAGGCCGCGACGCTGCAGCTCGGGGATCACCAGGTCGACGAAGTCGTCGAGCGCGCCGGGCAGCCACGGCGGCAGGATGTTGAAGCCGTCGGCGGCGTCGTTGCCGAACCATTCCTCCAGCTGATCGGCAACCTGCGCCGCGCTGCCGATCACGGTGTAGTGGCCGCGGGCCGTCGCCACCCACTGGTAGAGCTGGCGGATGGTGAAGTTGTGCTCGTCGGCAATCTGGCGGATCAGCGCCTGGCGGCTCTTCATGCCTTCGGTTTCCCGGCTCGGCGGCAGCGGTCCGTCGAGCGGGTAACCCCGGATGTCGAGCGTCTGGCCGGCCAGCCCATTGAGCAGGGCCACGCCATCCTCGGGCAGGATCAGCTCGTTCAGCTGCTGGTACTTGGCGCGGGCTTCCTCTTCGGTGCGGCCGACGAAGGGGGCTACGCCCGGCATGATCAGCACCTGCCCGGGATCGCGGCCGACCGCCGCCACGCGCGCCTTGATGTCGCGGTAGAATTCTTGCGCCGAGGCCAGGTTCTGATGGGCGGTGAAGATGACCTCAGCCGACTGGGCGGCGAGCTTGCGTCCGTCCTCCGACTGCCCGGCCTGAACCACCACCGGATGGCCCTGCACCGGTCGCGGCACATTGAGCGGGCCTTTGACGCTGAAATGCCGGCCCTTGTGGTCGATGTCGTGAAGCTTGTCCTTGTCGTAGAAGCGCCCCGACTTCTTGTCGCGGATGAAGGCATCGTCTTCCCAGCTGTCCCACAGCGCCTTGACCGTCTCGACATGTTCATGCGCGCGGGCATAACGCTCGGCGTGGGCAGGCTGCGTCTCGCGATTGAAATTGCGCGCGGTCTCGTCACCCGCCGAGGTCACCACATTCCAGCCGGCCCGGCCGTTCGACAGCAGGTCGAGCGAGGCGAACTTGCGGGCGAGCGTATAGGGCTCCTCATAGGTAGTGGAGGCGGTGGCGATGAAGCCCAGATGCGTGGTGAGCGGCGCCAATGCCGCAAACAGCGTCACCGGCTCGAACCCGGCGATCTTGGCATTGCCGCCTTCGCGGGCGCCGAGGCCGACGGTCAGGTTGTCGGCAAGGAAATAGGCATCGAACAGGCCGCGCTCGGCGGTCAGCGCGAGCTGCCTGTGGAACTCGAAATTCGTCGCGCCGTCGGCCGGCGCGTCAGGATGGCGCCAGGCTGCGATATGCTGTCCGCCACCGGGCAGGAAAGCACCAAGCTTGATCTGCCTCGACTTGCTGGGTCTGGTCATTGCGGGCTCCTTCTGAGCTGTGCGGGAAGCGGATTGAGGACACGGGGGCCGGTGGCATGTTCAGGCGGCAAGACTGACGCTGCGTGGCACCGCCCGGCATGCTTCGGCCACCGCTTGGCTGGCGCGAGCATGGATGGCTTCGGACACCAGCACGCCGTTGGCGAAGTCCTTGTCGGAGGCGTAGATCGCGGTCGGCAGGGTCAGCGCCTCGAAGAAGCCGAACAGCGGCCGCAGCTGATGCTCGACCATCAGCGAATGACGATCGCCACCGCCGGTTGCAGCAAGGATGACCGGCTTTCCCCGCAGGGATGACGGGTCGAGCAGGTCGAAGAAATGCTTGAAAAGCCCGGTGTAGCTGCCCTTGAAAGTCGGCGAGCCAACCACCAGGACGTCGGCGCCCAGTAATCGCTCGACGATGTTCCTGGCCGATGGATCCAGATCGCCGATGCGCCTTGCCAGCGGAAACGACCGACCGAGATCCTCGATGTCGAAAACGGTCGAGGCTGCACCGGTGCTGCTCGCCACCTCCGCAACGATGTGGCTGATGAACGCCTTGGTCTTCGACGGACGGGTCAGGTTGCCCGACAGCCCCACCACCAGATTTTTCGACATTTGGGCTCCTCGCAAAACGCTTGTGTGCGTTAACTCTACTAAGTTTATAGAGTTTAATGAGAAAGAAGATTTCAAAACGAGCCCGCCAAGCGGATTGAGTTTGCGGCACATCGCCGTTGATTGGTTCTTTCGACGCGAAATGCGATAGGCGAGTTTGGCAACGGCGCCTTGACCGCATTCCGGCCATGCGTTGATGATTTCACACCAAAGGCATCGCCCCGGAGGATTCGCATGAAAACAGCCGTTCTGAAGTATCTGCTCCTGGCCTGTTTGCTGGCATCGCCGGGGCAGGCGCAGATGGGGGCGCAGTCGAAGTCGCAGTGGAAGCCGATCGAGAAGGTCGAAACCTACGCCATTTCAGGGCAGACCGGGCCGGAACTCCATGCCTCGATGGGCGAGCAGGGGCCAACCATCGGCAAAAGCAAGCGCCGCGTCATGGCATACACCGATTACAAGCTGACCTGGGTCAGAAACTACCAGCCGCAAGGCGATGCCTGCGTGCTGATGTCGGCACGGCCGAAGCTCATCATCACCTACATCTTGCCCAAGCCATCCGGGTCGCTACCGGACGCCGTTCAAAAAAGCTGGGAGGTTTTTGCTGCTGGCCTTGCCGCCCATGAAAGGGTGCATGGCGAGATGTATACGGACATGGCGCGCAAGATCGAGGCGGCCACCATCGGCTTGTCCGTCCCCGACGATCCCGGCTGCAAAAAGATCAGGACCGAAATGACCAGGCGGCTTGCCGAACTCTCCCAGGCTCGGCAGAAGGCAAGCCGCGATTTCGACCGGGTAGAATTCGCCCCGCGCGGCAATCTGCAGCGGCTGATCGTCGCTTTGCTGATGGGGCGGTAGGGGGATGGAAACCGCAGCAAGGCTGGCGAAGGCGTTGATGACGGCCAATCTCCCCCCTTGCGGGGGAGATCCGCCGTCATCCATGACGTCGCTAATCTCCAAAGCGAGGGTGTCTGATGGGTCACGATCTCGTTCCGCCGCATCAGCGCAAGAACGCAAAATCGATGCGTCGTGTGACCGACGCCGAGTTGAAACTATGGAACGAGCTTCGCGCCCATCGATTGATGGGGCTGAGCTTTCGCCGGCAAGCGCCAATCGGACCCTACATTGTTGACTTTGCCTGTCCGACACACCGCCTAGTCGTCGAGGTCGATGGCAGCCAGCACGCGAACACTGAACACGCGCAGCGCGATGCAGCACGCAGCGCGTATTTGAAGAGCAGCGGCTGGACCATCCTGCGCTTCTGGAACGACGACGTCATTCGCGATATCGACAATGTCTGCCAGCACATAATCATCGAGGCCGATGCGGACAGGCGCTGACTTTCACCCCGTCACCGGCGTCCACATCACATCCTCGACCCGCATCGCCCCCGTCGCCAGCATCACCAGCCGGTCGAAGCCGAGTGCGGCGCCGCTTGCCTGCGGCATGATGGCCAGTGCGGCGAGGAAATCCTCGTCGATCGGATAGCGTTCGCCGTAGATGCGCTGCTTCTCGTCCATTTCGAGGATGAAGCGCCGGCGCTGCTCGTCGGCGTCGGTCAGCTCGCCGAACGCATTGGCCAGCTCGACGCCGCAGCAATAGAGCTCGAAGCGCTCGGCGGTCCTCGGGTCATCGGCGCTCGGCCGGGCAAGGGCGGCCTCCGAGATCGGATAGCCGTAAAGAATGGTGGCGCGCCCCTGCCCCAGCGCCGGCTCGATCTTTTCCACCATCACCCGACTGAACAGATCGGCCCAATTGTCGTCGGGCGCGGTGCGCAAGCCCGCCTGGACCAGAGCCGCATGCAGCGCCTCGCGATCGGTGCTGCCGTCGGCGGCGACCGTGGCCAGCAGATCGATGCCGGGATGGCGCGCAAAAGCCTCGGCGACGCTCAACTGTTCCGGCTCGGCGAACGGATCGGCCTCGCGGCCGCGAAAGGCGAAGCGTTTCGTGCCGGCGCGCTCGGCGGCCAGCGCGACAAGCCCGGCGCAATCCTGCATCAGGCTGTCGTAGGTCTCATCGGCCCGGTACCATTCGAGCATGGTGAAGGACGGATGGTGCAATGGGCCGCGCTCGCGGTTGCGATAGACGGCACTCAGGCTGAAGATGCGTTTCTCGCCGGCGGCGAGCAGCTTCTTGCAGGCGAATTCCGGCGAGGTGTGCAAATAGAGCGGCTGGTGCCGCCCATCCGGGCCGATCGCCTCGGTGGCGAAGGCCGACAGATGCGCCTCGTTGCCGGGCGAGACCTGCAGCGCCGCCGCCTCGACCTCGACGAAGTCGCGGCGGGCAAACCAGTCGCGCACGGCCGCGGTGATGGCGTTGCGCAGGATCAACCGCGGCCGCCGGTCGGCGTGAACATCGGGCGTCCACCAGGGCGAGGCGGCGGTCATGACGACAGGATTTGCATCGAGGACTGGCGATTGCCGCCAAGATGCGCTAGGCCGCACCGAACGGCTCCCGCAGCCGATTTGCGCCATTCGGCGCTCCCAGGCCAGTCAACGCTGTTAGGAATAAAGCCCGTGAAGGTCATCGCCAGTTCCCTACGCAAAGGCAATGTCGTCGAAAAGGACGGCAAGCTCTATGTGATCCTCTTTGCCGAAAACATCCATCCGGGCAAGGGCACGCCGGTGACCCAGCTCGATATGCGCCGCATCTCCGACGGGGTGAAAGTCTCGGAGCGCTACCGCACCACCGAGCAGGTCGAGCGCGCCTATGTCGAGGAGCGCGAGCATACCTTCCTCTACCACGATGCCGAAGGCTATCATTTCTTGAATCCGGAAAGCTACGACCAGGTCGCGGTGCCGGAAAGCGTGGTCGGCGAGATGGCGCCCTATCTCAAGGAAGGCATGGCGGTGCAGATTTCGCAGTACAACGGCATCGCCATCTCGCTGATGCTGCCGCAACGCGCCACCTTCGAGGTGGTCGACACCGAGCCGGTCACCAAGGGCCAGACGGCATCCTCGTCCTACAAGCCGGCGACGCTGTCCAACGGCGTGCGCACGCTGGTGCCGCCGCACATCACTGCCGGCACCCGCGTGGTGGTGATGACGGCCGATGGCGCCTATGTGGAGCGCGCCAAGGACTGAGAGGCAGGATCATTTTTGTCGTCGCTGAAGGTGTCGCGCGCGCTGAATGCCAGGGCGCAACTCACGCCGGTGCCGCGATGCATGCCGTCTCACTGAACAGTGCAGATTCAGCCAAGGATGAAACCCGCCACCAGAACCGTAAGGATCATCGACAGCGGGACGGCAAGCAGGCAGCAGGCCTCCAAGGTGTTGATTTGCCAAGAGTTCATCGGGCGATTCCCAGTTGGTCTCCTGTCTAAACGGTTAGATTGGGATGGCAGTTCCACAAAAAATCTCCGGCGTCATTCCGTGCCACGATCATGCCGATCGACACGAACCTCGGTCATCCAGCGGGCACGCGCCAGATGCGTCGCCCAGGCGCGGAATGCCCGTTCCGGCTCCTGCTCCGGGTCAATGTGCAGGACGGTGCGGGCGACCTCACGCCAATCGGCGCCGTCCGCCGAAGCATCGAGCAGCCGGATGTAAGTCAGTATGCAGTGCTCGTCATACGCGGTCAGCGCCGAAGACGTCGGCGCCGTATCTGCGAAATGAGCGTTTTGCGGCATCTTTGGCATTGTGATCTACCAGCAATGGCGCAGCGTAACAGGCCGTCGGGAAGCCGCGCCCTTCAATTGGAGGACGCTGGCCAAAACGCATTGCCAAACGCCCCGTTTGCCCCTTCACCGCGGCCGCCGCATCAGCATCATGCCGTAATGCACCGCCAGCAAGTCCAGCCCGATTTTGAGCAGTTTCGACAGCACATCCCGCGGCTCGCCGGTCTGCTCGGCGAGGCTCTTCACCGTTTCGCCGGCGCAGCAGACTTTTTGCACCACGACCGACACCTCCCAATGCGCAAGCGCCCTGGTGGCGTCGGCATAGGCGCGACCGGCGGACAGGATGCGGTCGGCAACGCCGCCGCCGATGCGTCCGCCGTCGACGCGCTCGGTCAGCGCCATCGGCTTGACGCCGTCCTGTGCCGAGACGCGAAAATCCTCGCGGTAGCGCATGCCCGCCTCGCGCTGCTGGCGCGACAGCGAGGTGATGCCGGTCAGCGGGTCGACATTGCGCACCCGCACAATGCCGCCGGTCGCGGTGTGGCCGCTATTGGACACCTCATAGACGCGCCTCGCCTCCAGCGTGCCGGTCGCCAGCCGCTTGCGGCCGAAGGCATCGTCCTTCAGCGCGAAATCATGGCCGACCTGCTTGCGGATACGCACCTGCTCGGCCTCATCAGTGGGTAATTTGGGCGGCTTGGCCTTTTGGGCGGTCTTCTTGCTCATCTGTGGCTCCTCGTTTCATTGCTGCCTTCGCAGAACCTGGGCTCCTCCGCGCAGCGGGGGCGAGGAACCGGGCCGCCGTGCTTGGCGAGAAGACTCTCGACCGATGCCGCTCACGCTGCGTCCGCGAGAGCCGTACGGCGATGGTCGCAGAACCGCGCCGCGTGATAGGCGCAGTAGCTTTTCAGCGGGCGCGTGCGCAGGCCGCAGCACAGCATCTCCAGTCCCGGCCGGCTGCCGGGCGCGTCGTTTTCGGGGTCCTCCTCCAGCGTCAGGTCGAGCGGTGCGCGGCAGCGGTTGAACAGGCAGTCGATGAAGCGCATGGCCGCGACATGCGGCTGGCGCCCGACGGCGGCAGCGGGGCGCGGCGACGGCAGCTTGAGGGCCTCGCCGTCGGGCTCGTGGATCTCGCGCACCAACGGGCGCTGCGGCAGCCAGACCGGCGGCGCCAGCCTGGCCGGCGTGCGGGCGATGCTTTGCAATTTTGTGTCGGTATAGGCGGGCATGATGTTCTTCCATCGAGATCGAAAGGGTTGCGTAGATGCCGAAGCTGCCCCCTCTCCCCGTTCACGGGGAGAGGGTGCCGGCAGGCAGGTGAGGGGCGGCGCGGCGTCGCCGATTACCTCTCCCAGGGGAAACCGCCCTGCCCGTGCGCCGGTCGAAGACGATGACCGTGCCGTCCTCGGTGCGGATGCACGAAAGGCCCGCATTGCACGCGCCGAAATTCGGGGCCGGAGCCGTGAGGGGACGGCTCCGGCCGTTCCGGTCGCAGCCGCTGACGGCAGGGCGACCGGATCCGAGGCGCGAGCCTCGGGCTTCGTCCCGGCCGGGGAGGAGGACAGCCGGGACGGATGGGAAAGCGAGATGGAGCGTGGCTTGTGCATGGCTATATATAAGCATAACTCAAAAAATTATGCAAGCTATTCTTTCATGGACGAAACCGATTCTTATGTTTCAGATGGCGCCATGGCGAAAACCTCATTGTCGATCAAGGTCGGGGCGGCAATCCGCAAGGCGCGCAAGCAGCGCGGCCTGGTGATGCGCCATATTGCCGAGCACAACGACACCGACGTCGCCGCTGTCGGCAATTGGGAAACCGGCCGCAACCTGCCGAAAACCGAGAACCTTTTGAAGACCGCCGCCTTCCTGCGCGTCGACCCGGTGGCGCTCGGCAAGGGCGAGGTCGTCTTCCTCGACGACGCCGACAATGTCGCCGACGCCGAGATCGTCACCGACGCCGCCCCCCTGCCCGCCGGCCCGATGGACATCGAGCTTCTGGGTGCCGCGGTCGGCGGCGACGACGGTGACTTCACCTTCAACGGCGAGGTCGCCGGCTATGTCCAGCGCCCGCCCGGCATCGCCCATCTGCGCAAGGTGTTCGCGCTGCACGTGCTCTCCGACTCGATGGTGCCGCGCTACGAGCCCGGCGAGATGCTCTATTGCGGCGGCCGCGACGCTGTGCCCGGCGACCACGTGGTGATCGAGATGTTTCCCGAGGAAAACGAGCGCAACGGTAAGGCCTTCATCAAAAAGCTGGTCAAGCGGACCGCCGCCGAGTTGGTCGTCGAGCAGTACAATCCGCCGAAGTCGCTGACCTTCAACCGCTACGCGATAAAACACGTCTGGCGCGTCATCCCGCTCAAGGAACTGCTGGGTTACTAGGGCGGCGGCGGCGGAGCGCTCCTTCTCCCCGCAACGGCATCGCCGGCAGGGGCAATAGGGATTCTGCGAAGAGGACCCCCACCCTAACCCTCCCCACAAGGGGGAGGGAATGCTGCCGCGCCTTTACTTCCCTTAGCGCCGAGTCAGGCAATCTGCCGAGGTCAGCGCCAACGGAGTCTCCCTCCCCCTTGTGGGAGGGGCTAGGGTGGGGGTACATCGTAGAGCGAAAGCCTCGAAGCCTCGGCTTCCCATGCGATTCCCCTGCCCGCAAGCGGGCGCCATCAAGCCCGCCTGGATCTCTCCAGCGGAACCTCGCGCTCGCCAAGCATCCGCGCCTCGGCGCGGCGCTGCTGCCGCTCATCGATGAACGCCGCCTGGATCGAGACCGCCGCGCCCGGCAGGCCATCGGCGCGACAGGCCGAGCAGCGAAGCCGCCCCGACAGCGCCGCCAGCGGCGTCTGCGCGGTCACCCCGAAACGCCTCAGCTCGGCCGGCTTCCACCATCTGTTTCGACCGCAATCGATACACTCGACCGCGATCGAGACGACCTCGGCGATCGTTGCTTCCTTGCCCGGCAATGCCATCGTCCCTGATGCCTCAGTTCCTGTTTTGTTCACAACATTAGGGGTTTTTCCCGAAGAGTCGAGTCGGTTCCGCTCAACCCATGCAAAAGTTTAACTTGTGCCATTTTTTGAGTTATGCTTATATACGATATCCCAGATGAATGGGCGACGGGACCGGGTCTCCGTCGCGCCGCCGCCAGCCAAGGAGACGAAGATGGACGCCCTCTCCGCCCAGTTCGCCCGCGATTGCGGCTATACCGGCGACAGCCCGGCCATGCTCGCCGCCTTCGCCGCTATCCGCCGCGACGGCATAGGCCGGGCGCGCCTCGGCCATGGCTAGCGCAAGGCGCTGGTCGACCCGCTGAAGCTCGGCGAGGCCTTGTTCCTGGCGGCGATCGGCCCGGGGCAGTCGGCGGAGGAGGCGCTCGAGGACGCCGCCCGCTTCATTGCCTGTTATCGCAACATGCCGCGCTGGCGCCAGGAAAGGCGCGGCGCCGATCTCGCCCGCGCCAGGCAGCAGCTTCTGCTGGCGCGCTTCTTCCGCCGCTACGGCCACCGCCTCTGGTCACGGCAGGCGGCGTAAGCTGGAAGTCGGCGAAACCTGCGAATGACAGCTACGGTGCGGATCGCGTTGGCGGAATATATTCGCTATCCGGCACCGGCAGCCGCCCGTCCGTGTTGACCGCCGCAGCCCACATCCGGAAATCGACAACGGCCCTGCAATCTATATTGGCCTGGCCGAAGTAAGGAGCCCCATACGAGCATCCCGCACCCGCTATTCTGGTAATGAATTCAGGCGCGCTGCCGACTGGGCCGAAGGCAACGCCATCGACGTCGAGAATGGTTTTGTAGCCTTGCCACAGCCGGGCCGTCGCCTCCTTCGTGCGAAAGACCAGCCAGTTCTCACCGTCGGAAAACCTGAAAGTAATTGTCCCATCGGAGAATTTCGTCCGCGTGACCTCACCAGTGCAAGCGAGCTTCTCGTTGCGGGCGACAAGGCGCTTGCACTCACCTTCGACCGTCCAGGTGCCGGCCTGCCCGTCTTTTGGTTTCAACGATGCACCGGCTGCCGCCGTTGCAGGCATCCCCACTAAAATGGCCGCTGTTAGCACGACGCTGGCGATGACGGATCGATTGACCAAGGCAACCCCATTTGGCGAATGCGCGCAGTCTTCTATGCCTCTTCTTCTTAAGAATCTCGCTCAGAAGCCGTTGGATTTGAACCGTCGTGTCCGAGAACAGACAGTTCTTGCGCAAAGCTCGCCGTCCTCGAGATGGTCATGCGCAAGGACGCCGCCGCTCAACCCGCACTTGCCGTCACCAAGCCCGCGCCGTATTCTCCCACTCGATGAGCGAGATCAAATTCCGTCGCGCGCAAGCGCCCGACCTGCCGGCGATCGTCGCGCTGCTTGCCGACGATGCGCTTGGCGCTGGTCGCGAAGACGCGTCGACGCCGCTCGCGCCGTCCTATCTCGATGCCTTCAGCGCGATCGATGCCGATCCCAACCAACTGCTGGCCGTGGCTGTCGAAGCCGGGCAAGTGATTGGAACCCTGCAGCTCAGCTTCATTCCGGGTATATCCAGGAGAGGTGCCTGGCGCGGCCAGATCGAAGGCGTTCGCGTCGCGCGGCAATGGCGGTCTCGCGGCGTCGGCAAGCAGATGATCGAATGGGCGGTTGAAGAATGCCGCTCGCACAACTGCAGCTTCGTTCAGCTCACGACCGACAAGAGCCGACAGAAGGCGCACGCTTTCTACGAGGGCCTCGGTTTCACCGCCAGCCATCTCGGCTACAAGATGGGGTTGTAGGTCGCGGCACCTGCCGTCAGGCCAATCGTTTGAAGTCGGCGCCGCCCCTCGTCCGCCTGCCGGGCTCTCAAACATTCCGGGGTAGGTGTCGCCGGCGAAGCTGCCGATCTCCCCTTGCAGGGGAGATGCCCGGCGGGGCAGAAGGGGGAGGATCGCAGATTCATTCCAGCTTGGGTTCCTCGCCCCCACGAAAGTGGGGGAGAGGTGGCTCGGCGAAGCCGAGACGGAGAGGGGGACTGCGCCCTACGAAAGCCCCCTCTCCGGGGGGGGGGGGGGCCCCCCACCCCCCCCGCGCGGGGGGGGGGGGGGCCCCCGCGGGCGGGGGGGGGGGGGGGTGGGCCGGCCGCCACGCCCCCAAAACACCCCCCACCAGACC